>NZTJ01000043.1 GCA_002697065.1 Methanobacteriota archaeon | reverse complement strand
CCGATCCGTCTACATCCTCATCGGTGATTCCGTCGTTATCGTGATCCATGGGGTTCTGGTCTACCAAGTAGTTGAAGCCGACCGCCTGTCCTGTCCATGGATGGATAGTAGTGGGTTCTACGTGTCTGTCTGAAGTTACATTCCAGGGATCGTTTCCTTGGGAGTAGTCAATCGGACCCTCTAGTATCCCGTCATTGTCGTCGTCCCAGTCAAACTCGTCCCTTATCCCGTCATTGTCGTGGTCAAGAGGGTCGGTTCCGAAACAACCGTCGAATCTCTCTATTAGATCGTTGATCCCGTCGTTATCATCGTCGAGATCGTTGAGATCGTCAATTCCATCGTTATCGTGGTCGTCTGTGTTCGTTTCTTCGAGGAAGAAGCCATACATCGGGTCTAGGGCAAGGGCGGATGGGTTGGAAATCTTGCCGTACAAGGAGGCAGGATCGTTGAAGAATGGATCTTGGTGTGCTACGGTATGGAATTGGTTTGTCATGGATAGAGGATTTTGATTCCCTACTTGGACTGACCCACCAAACTGCTCTATCTGTTGGTATGCCGTTCTCNTGGGGGGCTCAACTCGGCTGTCCTGNTCTACGGAATCGTCCGTATTCAGTAGCAGTGATATCTGAGGACTNAGGAGCATTATCGCTATCATTGAAAATGCTGGAATTATTTTCTTCTGTGTATTTCTTCCTAGTTTGATGTNCATGCAAATCACTGCTTACCCTCGGGNAAGTAGNTGCCCAAATATGGATGCTTATCAATGGGTTGCACGATAAGACGGTTTGCGTATCACAGAAGCACCGATGTATCATCTGGGATTTTCAATTCCTGTGATAAGTGGAACCGCGGTTAATTTCAGATGCCCTGTAGAGCTGCTCCATCAGTAAGGCAGCTGCCATCTCATGGGTAAGTGTCAGGTTCGACAGAGAGATTAGTTGATCNGCGGATTCCTTGATTTCATCGCTGAATCCGTCTGGGGGTCCTACTGCTANATTTGTAGGGTTGCCTTCGAGATTTGCNGAGTTTAGCCATGCGGCCATNCCCTCACTTGACATNNTGGATCCNGTCTCGTCTAGAAGTATGAGTCGCCCTGGNAATCTGGAAAGTTCTGATTCATAGTTCTTGGNTCCGCGTTTGATTCCGAATATCTCTATGGATATGCCTCTTGATTTGACTCGCTCCTCGTATTTTCTGATGATNGATGCAATATCGCTGTCCTTCGGGTTACTATCCATGTGTACTACAACACGNCCCATGATATCACGCGAAGGCTTGTGCACTTAGGGGTTCACAAAGCATCAAGACGTCTGGCTTCGACGTCAGNCTGTTCCCATGAGATGGTGGCCCTTCCGAACGAAGAAGACTCCCCACAGCGAGCCGCATATCAGAAGTTCGAAGATGTGGATCCAAGATCTTAGGGAGGTTTGCGAGAAGAGTTACGATAACAGAGAGNCTGGGCAACTGGAAGTTCAGTCTATNAGAGGTAGGTGGCAGAAGTCATTTTCTGACAAAGAGNTGGATGAGGCACTNCTGGAGGGNCTAGAAAGAAGGGCTNTGTTGCTCTTGGGAGCAGGTGATTCGGAATGGTCAGATTTACTGGATGACGAGAACTTTTGGAAGGCAGGATGGGGCAGCAAGGTAGATGATTGAATTGTTTCTTTGGATTTCTCTTCTTCTTGTTTTGGGAGCCTATTGCTACTATCTTAGTAGNCTTCAGCCCTTTCCTGAAAAGGGCTCCAGATTCGCCATGTTCCTATTTGCAGGGGCTCTGATACTNTGGATTGCAAGNACAAGTCCNGAGGGGNCNGGAGAAGATCTTCCTGCGTCGATTTCCGTGTTTCTGGGAGGAGTNTTCGTTGTCTTTGGCATTAGAGATATGAGTCTGACGAAGACTGATGTGATTGTCGCCCCTCTTGCGGGAGTCTTGTTCTGTATAGGAGGGATCAGNCTTCTTTCCTCGAGGTGGGAGTTTGCNGACCAAGCAGAGCAAATTGGGTCTTTTCTTCTTGCCAGCACAATGGTAACGCTGGANATGTATCTTGCGTTCAGGGGACTTGTGATTGGCGTTCCCGGAATTGCATGGTCAAAGTCTGGACTCAGGCAGATACATAGAGGCTTGATAGAAGGACCCAATGGAGCTAAAGCGCATTTTGAGAGATCTTGGGATATGGAAGATCAATGGATTAATTCTATGAGTTACGCGGCTCTGATTCTCATTCATAGACATCTANACGANCAAGAGGAGGAAAGNGNATGTCTAGTAGAGCTCGAGAAATTGGGNGGCTGGGAAACTGTNGATGAGTCNTGGATTGAGGCGATTGAGCGGGGACTTTCGGCCTCAGACCCAATCTGAGTACGATTGAAAACGTGNACCCCCTCGGAACTCTATGGTTCGCATTACCAGAGTCCATACTGGAACCGGTGACGGTGGAGAGACATCCCTGCTTGATGGAAAGAAGGTCGGGAAAGAGAGTCCTAGAGTTGCACTTTACGGTACTATAGATGAGTTGAATTCGCAAATTGGCGTAGTCAGAATGGAGTTCGGAAGAATGCCTGGCGTGACAAGATTCCATCGTCCTGGTGAGGCTGATGAAGCATTGAATAGGGTCCAGCAGGAGTTATTCGATATAGGCGGGGAGTGCGCCTGTAGTCCAGGGAAGTTGCCTGAGCAAATGGCGCTGGTAGGGATGAATGAGTGTGATAGGCTAATTGAAGAAATGGATGATTGGATCAAGGAACTACAGCCTCTTGAATCTTTCATCTTACCTATGGGAACCGCCCCGGTTGCGTTCCTACATGTTGCTAGAACCGTTGCTAGAAGAGCAGAGAGGGAGGCTTGTCATTTGAGAAGCGTCGAGGGAGAAGGTTCGATCAGGGAGGAGGTAATTTGCTATCTTAACAGAATTTCAGACTGGTTGTTTGTTATGGGACGATGGATTGCCAAAAATACCGGCGAGGTGGAGACCCTTTGGACTCCTCTAGGAAAAAGAGAAGCTGAGTCATAGACTACGTCCGATGGATCTAAGATGATTCCTTACAGAACTGAGTAGTTCCTTCTCTTGCTCGAATGTTATCTGTTCCTCTGCTTCGTCGAACTGCAGCCAGAGGTAGTTGTTGTGTTCATGAGAGAGTCTTACCTCTAGCTCATCTGTCTCTGCCAAGTACCAGAAGACCTCTTTTGGGGTTTCCCTACCCTTTCTGAAAAAGGTATACTCGGTCTTCTTACTCCATTCATTGTCAATCATGATGTCTGATATGCCGGTTTCTTCGGTAAGTTCTCTCAGAGCAGTAGAATGATGATCGACATCGCCCTTCTCGACATGCCCCTTGGGGAAGCTCCAGTGTCCCTGTGGGTACTGGAGAAGGAGAATACTGTCGAAGTTAAGCAAAATGAAACCACAAGAGGTCTCGAGAGGTCCCTGTTTACTCGGCATATCTTGGTCGTGAATCTGTTCGAGATGAAAACCTTCCGTGATTATGTTTCATGACACGAAACCACCATTGACGGGATGCTTCTCCCAGACACTATGACNATACACCCGTCAGATTTGGAGATCAGACGTATTGTCACNGATAGTGATCTAGANGGAGTGGTNACTGCGGCAATACTGAGGNGGTGGTGGACGGATGCAGAAGTCGTCTTCGGTCATCCAGGAGAACTGCGNGCCGGTGTTTATGATGAATTGATTGATGAATGGACTGCAATATGTGATTTACCAGTACACCCAAANTGTGGGTTGAGCATAGATCACCATCAATCAAATCGANCGGAGNAGAANGAGNCCNGAGCAATTGTGGTNTGGNAGGACAAGCCTTCAGCGGCCCGAATCGCATTCGAACTATTCCACCAAATTATCGATCTTTCTGATCTTGAAGGTTTACTAGATTGGGTCGACAAGATTGACAGTGGATCAATATCCAAGGAAGAGTTTCTTTCCCATGACCCCGCAATCTGGCTAAGTAGGATAGTTGATTCCGAAGAAGGTACTGCATCTTGGATTCTTGAGCAATTGAGAGTTGGGGTGTCGACCGAAGATATTCTGAACGATNCAAANATTTCCANGTTGGTCTCNGAGAAGGAGGAGGAGTTNGGGTTACTGAATGAGATTATTCTCTCTACNATGCGCGTCGANGACAGAATAGCGATAGTTCGTTTTGACGGTTCTGGAATCCGCTCAAATGGCTACTATGTCACAGCTATGGCCGGGGACGAGTGTGATGCTTGCATGATTATTCATGGAGATTTGGGTGCGTCATTCGGAGACTCTGGAAGATACCCCGTGTCTGCGTCTTTCTACACAAACTCATTCCTACATCGATCAGGCGGAATTTTCGACTTGACGGCTCTGGCAACTCGTTTCGATTCCGATGGGGGCGGGCATGCCAATGCATGTGGTTGTAGAATTAAGCCTACTGAGGAAGGGGAAGTCGTGGACAGGGAAGTTTCTGAAGATGACATTGAGAGAAATATAGCAGAGTGGCTAAAGATGTGGTCTGAGCGATAGTCAATCCCTTTTCCAGACTGCTCTGTATCTTACCTCCTCCTTTCCAGGAACCACTGCAGTATGGAACTCTACTTCGGATAATCCCTTTCCTATTTGGAGGATGAAATCTCTGGATAAGGGCCAAGGAGGGACATCTTCCTTGTCCTCTTGACCATCTGCCAACCTACCTATGCACATCAGAAGACCGTCTCTGTCTAGAAGGGGGGATAGATTNCTGTAGGCCATATTCCTTATTTCTTCAGNTATTGCTTGTAGGATGTGNACCTCGAGGACCAGATCAAATGCACCTTTCCATGTCTCTTCCGGATGGATGAGNTCTCCAACCAACCACTCAATCTCTTTTCCCTTGTGCAATTGACTTGCCCANTCAANCGCNGACTCAGATACGTCAAACGCCGTCACTTCCCACCCATTCTCATACAGGAAGGCTGCGTCCTCGCCCAGGCCNGAGCCNACAACCAGAGCACGTCCCGTCTGCTGGTTCTCCTCTANCCATTCCACTAGGAAAGGNTGAGGTTCCATCCAATCCCATGGAATTAGNTTCCTATCTCCTCGAGAGCTNCCGTAGAGATCTTCAAACCAGGACAGGGGGTTCTTGGAATCCTCTGAAAGATTGNAAATCTCGAGCATCCTNTCTCTAGCNTCGTCCATNGTAGCTGACCTACATGTGAGACACTATTGTTCGACCGAAATCCGANCAGGAAAGAAGGGTAGCGTCTTCCATTANTCTCTCAAAGTCATAAGTCACNTTCTTTGAAGAGATTGCTCCCTCCATGCCCTTTACAATCAAATCTGCCGATTCAGTCCAACCCATGTGTCTGAGCATCATCTCTGCAGAAAGAATCAGGCTTCCGGGGTTAACCTTGTCCTGTCCTGCATACTTAGGAGCCGTGCCGTGAGTAGCCTCGAATATTGCCACGCCCGTATCATAGTTGATGTTTGCACCAGGAGCAATGCCAATTCCTCCTACTTGTGCGGCTAGTGCATCTGAGATGTAGTCGCCATTCAGATTCATAGTAGCCAGAACCTCATATTCTCTCGGTCGTGTCAAGACCTGTTGAAGCATCGCATCTGCAATAACGTCCTTCACAATTATCTCAGTCCCTGTATTCGGATTTTGGAATGAGCACCAGGGGCCCCCATCGATCTCGGATGCCCCAAACTCCTCCTTCGCGATACTGTAGCCCCAATCCCTGAATCCTCCCTCGGTAAACTTCATGATGTTGCCCTTGTGTACCAGCGTAACGCTGCCTCTGTCATTTTCTATTGCATACTTGATTGCGGCTCTGACTATCCTTGAGGTTCCTTCTTGACTAATTGGTTTGATTCCCAAACCAGATGTATCTGGAAATCGGATTTTGTCTACTCCCATCTCATTCTGAAGGAAATCTATGACTCGTCTAACCTCTGGACTGCCGGACTCCCATTCTATCCCTGCGTAGACATCCTCACTGTTTTCCCTGAATATTACCATATCAACCGAGCCCGGATCTTTGACTGGGCTAGGAGTTCCGTCGAACCATCTAACTGGTCTAACGCAGGCGAATAAATCCAATTGCTGCCTCAGTGCCACGTTCAAACTCCTTATCCCTCCTCCGACTGGAGTAGTTAGTGGACCTTTGATTGAAATCAGGTTCTCTCTCATTGACTTCTTGGTTTCCTCGGGAAGCCATTCCCCATTGGAATCAAATGCTTTCTGTCCGGCAAGTACTTCTCTCCAGTGAATCTTCCTTTCTCCAGAATATGCCAATTCAACAGAACTGTCAACGACACTGATCATCACTGGCGTAATATCCACACCAATTCCATCGCCTTCTATAAAGTGAATCACTGGATTGTTGGGGACCATTAATTCCCCATCTGAAATTGATATTTGTTCTCCTTCCGACATGTCCACCAATCTACCCCGACCGGAAAGTGATAGATGAAGCCAACCCTTCAAGGGGGTGCGTTGTTTCGAAGGTACATGAATGGAGAAGTGATGTGGACCGAATCTTCTGGCTATGTGGGAACTACCGGAGCAGGGAAAACATTCGGAATTTATGACTCAGAATCACCCAGTCCAATGGAAATGGTACTTCACGGTCACGCTGCCTGTTCTTTGATCGACGTTATTGACGGTCTGAAACATAGGAAGAAAAACCTCGAGTTCATCAAGGTTGAAATCGAAGCAGATAGAGCAGACAAGTCACCCAAGGTGTTCACGGCAGTAAGAATGAGGTACATAGTGAAAGGCGATGTACCAGAGGAATTGGTTAGGAGGCTAATTGAAAGCAGCCACGATAAGCACTGTAGTGTTGGAATTATGATTACGCGTTCTGGTGCAGAATTGGTGTGGTCTCTTGAAATGANTTCCTGAGTTGTTGTNCNCTGACGAAATTGGAATTGACAATATTTTNGTNAAAACAGACCTCCTTATGGGAGGTTCGAACCTAAGCATTAAACACCCCCCATCCGGAAGAGCAAATCCCTTGCGCGGCCGGGAGCTTTCCCGAGTTGATGNAATACAGGAGGAAGGAAATAATGCAGACGAAAATAAAGTCCTCTGAGAGCAGTTCAGACTCTGAAAGNGGATTGNTCGTCGAGAGGAGGTTCACATCTGCAGGACAGGACCCATTCGATTCATTCGAATGGATAGAGATGGACGTGGAGATCAGGAATCCAGACGGGTCNATGGCAGACTCAATAGAAGGCGTGAAGTTGCCTTCTGGGTTCACTGGAGTACCAGGAAAGGTCTGCGCCCAGAAGTATCTTCGCAAGGCNGGGGTTCCGAAGTTCCTTCGGAACGTTCCCGAGGACGGAGTTCCAATCTGGCTACAGCGAAGTGAGCCAGATCACGAGCGGCTTCAGAATGTGGATGCCGCCGAAAGAATGGGTGGTGAGATTGATGGAAGACAGCTCTTCCGTCGGCTCGCAGGGACCTGGACCTACTGGGGCTGGAAGTACGGCTACTTCGCGAGCGAGGCCGATGCCCGCGCGTACTTCGACGAGATGTGCTACCTGATTGCAAGTCAGCGTTCGGCACCCAACAGCCCCCAGTGGTTCAACACAGGGCTTCACT
Organism: Methanobacteriota archaeon; assembly: GCA_002697065.1. The sequence goes on along the minus strand of NZTJ01000043.1, from coordinate 23,820 downwards.
GGGCATATGGAATTGAGGGCCCTGCTCAAGGCCACCGCTTCGTTGATCCCGAAACGGGGGAGGTGGAGCTTTCCACCAATGCTTACGAGCATCCGCAACCTCACGCCTGTTTCATCCAGTCTGTATCGGACTCTCTTGTGGGNGGTTCCGATTCTATAATGGGATTATGGAATAGAGAGGCACTTCTTTTCAAGTACGGATCGGGAACTGGTTCGAACTTCTCTAACATCAGAGGCGCAGGAGAGCCTCTCTCAGGAGGTGGGACTTCGAGCGGCCTGCTCTCCTTCCTGAAGATTGGAGACAGAGCCGCTGGAGCGATAAAATCCGGAGGTACCACTCGGAGAGCGGCAAAGATGGTGACCCTAGACCTAGATCACCCTGACATCGAGGAATACATCGATTGGAAGCCAACCGAGGAAGAGAAGGTTTCCGCGCTAGTAATCGGTAGCGCCATCCTTCAGAAGCATGCAGATTCGATAATGGATTCGATTTGGACCTTTGATGATGATGAAGGAAGATTCAGCCAGAAGACGAACCTAGGCTTGAGGAAATCCATGGTTCGAGCCATCAACGACAGTGTTCCGCAGTCTCATATCCAGAGAATCGTCGATCTCGCGGAGCAGGGTTGGAAGGGGCTGAAGTTCGAGACGCTTGATACTGACTGGCAGGGAGAAGCCTATGCCACAGTTTCAGGCCAGAATAGCAACAACTCTGTGAGAGTTCCTAACTCGTTCATGGATGCTGTGAAGTCCGGTGGGGACTGGAACCTGTACTTCAGGACAGAAAGAGAGGCTGCTGCAGAGGAAGGAAGAGACCCCGAACCCTGCAAGACCCTAGATGCTGGAGAGCTCTGGGATAAGGTCGCCTACACGGCATGGGCCTGCGCGGATCCAGGAGTGCAGTTCGATACGACAATCAACGAGTGGCATACTTGCCCTGAAGCAGGAAGGATCAACGGATCAAATCCTTGCTCTGAGTACATGTTCCTCGACGATACCGCATGCAATCTGTCTAGCATCAACCTGCTTCACTACTACGACTTGGACACTCACAAATTTGAGGTCGAGGACTTCAGGCATAGCGTAAGACTGTGGACGACCACTCTGGAAATCAGTGTACTGATGGCTCAATTCCCTTCGGAGTCGATAGCAAGGGGTTCCTACGACTACAGAACTCTGGGGCTAGGGTACTGCAACATCGGTTCGCTCCTTATGCACATGGGAATACCCTATGACGACGAAAGAGCATATGCGATATGCGGTGCTATAACCTCGATTATGTGCGGAGAGAGCTATGCCACGAGCGCGGAGATGGCATCGATACTCGGTCCTTTCCCGGACTATGAAAGGAATTCAGATGCAATGCTCCGTGTCATGCGAAATCACAGGAGAGCGGCATATGATGCTCCTGCCTCCGAGTACGAGGGGCTGACAGTAGCACCCATGGGAATCAACGCGAAGAAGTGCCCGAAGGACCTTCTCGATGCTGCCAGGAGCTGCTGGGATAGAGCATTGATGGAGGGAGAGGAGCATGGTTACAGGAATGCACAGACCACGGTAATCGCACCGACCGGGACAATAGGCCTGGTGATGGGTGCAGATACCACAGGAGTGGAGCCACAGTTCTCACTCGTGCAGTACAAGACCCTAGCCGGTGGGGGCTCTCTTAGGATAATCAACAACGGCGTGCCGAACGCACTGAGTAGGCTAGGTTACTCTGAGAGCGAGGCGGTCGCGATAGAGGAGTATATCATGGGGACGAAGAGGATCGGCGACTGCCCGACCCTCCCTCTGGACAGATTGAAGGATGCGGGCATAGATGATACATTGCTATCTACCATCGAAGGGAAACTAGGAGATGTTTTTGACCTGAAATCAGCATTCTCACCATCCATCCTAGGTGAGGATTTCTGCACTGATAAACTCGGTATGTCCAAAAGCCAGATCGAAGACCCGTTCTTCGATACTCTAGGATTCCTAGGCTTCTCCGCTCAGGAGGTAGACTCAGCGAATGATCATATCTTCGGCTACAACACCATAGAGGGGGCTCCTGGTCTGAAAGAAGAGCATCTGGCGGTGTTCGACTGTGCGACCCCGTGCGGTAAATACGGCAAGAGATCCATAGCCTGGGATGCGCATGTCAAGATGATGGCAGCCGCTCAACCGTTCATCTCAGGGGCAATCTCGAAGACTATCAATATGCCATCCGATGCTAGCATCGAGGATGTAAGGGAGGCTTACAACCTGAGTCATGCTACTATGAACAAGGCTTGTGCAGTATACAGAGACGGGAGTAAGCTTTCCCAGCCCCTGATGAGTCAGCTCGTNGACTCCTTTGACCTNGATGAGGAGGATGAAGAGGAGAGCGTTGTNGAGAANATGGTGGAGGAGGCCNCAAGCGCCCTTCCNCTACCNGAACCAGTGGCCGTTCCTGTTGCAAAGGCACTCGTTGAGAACTACATCGCTTCCAAGAGGCCCCTCCCCCACAGAAAGAGGGGTGCGAACTTCAAAGCCAGAGTGGGTGGTCACAGCGTACGTCTTATCACAGGAGAATATGAAGACGGGAAGCTCGGCGAGATATTCCTACTGACCTCCAAGGAAGGCGCCGCTTGGAGAGCCCTTCTGTCCCAGTTCGCTATCTCGGTGTCTATCGGATTGCAGCATGGCGTGCCCATAGACGCCTTCGTGAAGTCATTCACATTCACCAAGTTCGAGCCTAGCGGAATGATAGAGGGCGGAAGTGGCCGTGTGAAGATGTCATCGAGCATCATCGACTGGGTCTTCCGCGAACTAGCTATCGAGTATGCTGGTAGAGACGACCTTGCCCATGTTCCTCTGGATGAGGAAGATCTCAACCCCTTCTCTATCAGCAGGCCAGAGGTAACCGAGCAGGGACTAGCTCGGAGCCAAGGTGAGAGGAGAGAGGTTCAGATGACTCTAGACGCTGCTGTGGGTGATGTGGATGCTAGAACCAGGCAAGCTGCGAAGGAGAGGGGCTTCACAGGAGACATATGTGAAGACTGCGGAGGCAGCCAGATGGTCAGAAACGGTACTTGCCTGAAATGCAACGAGTGCGGTGCGACTACTGGTTGCTCATGACTCGAGGGATCAAATCTCAAGTTCTATATTCAGATTCTGGATTAGTTCCTTGTACCTGTTCCTAATTGTAACTTCAGTGACTCCGGCCACCTCGGCAACCTCTCTCTGAGTCCTTCTCTTACCACATAGGACGCTAGCAATGTAGATGATCGATGCAGCGATGCCGGTTGGNCCTCGTCCGCTTGTCAGCTCTTTCTCCTGTGCAGCAGCGATCAACTCGTATGCCTTTGCCTGAACCTCCGCATCTAGATCTAAACCAGAACAGAATCTGGGGATGTAGTCTTCTGGCTTAGTTGGTGGAATCTTCATCCTCAGTTCTCTGACCATGAATCGATAGGTGCGGCCTATCTCCTTTCTGCCGGTCCTGCTAGCCTCTCCAATCTCATCCAAAGTTCGCGGATTCTCACAAATTCGGCATGCAGCGTATAGACTCGCAGCTGCTACTCCCTCAATGGACCTACCGCGAATAAGCCTGGCGTCAACCGCCTTTCCGTAAGTTACTGCGGCGGTCTCTCTGATAGTCTTAGGAAGATCCAGCCTGCTAGCCATCCTATCCAGTTCCGCCAGTGCCATGGCCTTGTTTCTCTCTGTAGCATTGCTTACTCGAGAACGCTTCTGCCATTTCCTCATTCGATAGAATTGGCTTCTGTATCTGCTAGAAATCGACTTTCCGGAGTAGTCCTTGTTCTGCCAATCTATGTCCGTGGAGAGCCCCTTATCATGCAGCATCACTGTCATAGGAGCACCGGTTCTTGCTCGCTGGTCTCCCTGTTCTGGACTGAATACACGCCACTCCGCGCCCTGGTCAATCACCTTGTCCTCCAGAACCAGTCCGCAGTCATCACAGACCACTTCCCCTCTGGATTCGTCTTTACTCAGATTTCGGCTTCCACATTCATCGCACTTTACGGTGTCTTCAACAAGATATGACATACATCCTCACCCCCTTTTCAAAGAAAGGTATTAAATTCGCGAAAGACATCTTATTTAAGGTTATGACATTTCTAAAGTCCTCTGTTCTGAGCAAGCTAGANCCATCGAATTATCGAGAATCGTGAAATACGAATCTTCNCTGGCACGTGTGGGGAAAACGATGTCCGAAGGAATATGGCCACCAGAGAGATTCAGCCTCACTCCTGGAAAGAGAGTCCTGTTCCTAACAAAGGATCTAGAGTTGATTCGAAGGCAACTGTACGAAGGATTGGACCTTCGTATGGAAGATTTGTCGGTTGAAGATCTGCTAGATGACATCAATACAGATGTAATGACTCCTGCTTGGGTGTGCTTCGATTACGACCCTGCAACGATTGCTGAGAATGCGTATGCGGGTCTACTGCTCGATGGTCGTAGGGTCTTCGAGCCTAGAGCCTTGATTGACGGNGNCTTCGAGGTTATCGTCTCNGGGCATAGAAAGGGTACTGGGTCCAGCAGAGAGACGGCCCCCCAGTGTGAGAGGTGGTCNGGAATCAGAGTTGTGATTGCNGCTTCGTTTGCACCTATNCATGAGCGAAACAACCTGAATCTAGGACAGCTGATGGGGGATCANGCAATTCTAAGCAGACTTCAGGANGGTGAGAGNATACCTCTGAATGAGTTTACTGAGAAGTACGANCCAGTGAGTAGATTGATNCTAGAGAACGGAGGAATATTGCCGTTTGCAAAGAGGATGAAGNAGGGAGAAGTATCACTTCCGGAATTCGATACTNAAGAGCGTCCNATGACGATGGTCGAGAAGTTGGTTTCAAACAAACTACTNGGCNATGGCAANGTGAGAAAATTCGTGAAACCNGGNGATGCTGTGCTAGCNCAGGTTGATGGCGGATATTCTCATGAGTTCACTACTGCTCAGGTACATACATTCCTTCAAGAGGAGTACGGGGAAGACTACAAAATCCCTAATCCTTCGAANTTTGCTGTTTTTGAGGACCATCTGCTTTACGCAACAGGTGTACCAAGATTTGGGAAATTCACAGACAAGATACAGACCCTGAGAGATATGCAGAATTTGTTTCAAGAGTANACTGGAGTNAGGGACTATTCTGCTAAGGATGGAGTNAGTCCAGGCATATGCCACCAAGTTGCAAGAGAGGAGTTCATCGACGTTGGCGACTTCATTCAAGCNACCGATTCCCATACTTGCATGGGAGGAGCGTCCAATGCATTGGCATATGGGGTGGGTTCCACCGAATATGCGAACTTGATACACAACCAATTCGCATTCGTCAAGGTACCAGAAAGTATTCGTTTTGAGTTNACNGGGGAGTTGGATCCAGGCTGNACCGCNAAAGACGTGATTCTCCATATTCTCTGGCGTTTTGCNGCGGANTCTGAGACTCTNGATCGAAGCATGGAATTCGGTGGTCCGGGACTTGCGAGCCTGTCNATGGACGAGAGGGCCACGCTGTGTAACATGGCTACAGAGTGTAGTGCGAAGACCGGTNTCTGTGAGGCTGACGATNTCACNGTCGATTGGCTTCTATCGAGACGAGANNACTTGGATGAAGAAGNTATCAGGNGNAGTTTTGTTCTACCTGATGAAAACGCCGTCTACGATGGNGGAGTTCATGAAATCGACTTGTCTGANATCCGACCAATGGTNGCGCATCCNGGAAATCCTGACGAAGGNGTCCCTTCNGATCCTACTAATGGAGCCTACATTGACGNATTAGGAGANGTAGCGATAGATATCGCCTATGCTGGTTCATGTACNGCAGGAAAGGACGATGACTTCTCATACTACGCAATGGTTTGCGAAGCCGCACTCAGAGAGGGTCTTGCTATTGCAGATGGGGTTGACTGCTACATCCAATTCGGTTCAAAGTCTGTAAAGGATCTCTCATCAAAAATGGGCTGGACGTCAATATTTGAGAAGGTCGGTATCACGCTCATCGATCCCGGTTGTGGAGCTTGTATCGGTGCAGGACCAGGGGTAAGCGATAACCCAGAACAAGTTACTGTGTCCGCGATAAATAGGAACTTCCAGGGTCGCTCTGGACCTGGGAAGTTGTATCTTGCGAGTCCTCTAACAGTGATGACCAGTGCTTTCATGGGTAAAATAACAGCNTGGCATCCGGGAATATTCGCACAATAATGGATTGNGCTCNTNACGAATGGGGCATTGTTCAATAGCGGNCTCGTTTCTGGCACAGGCTACCTTGCAAGCCCCTAGTCAATCGGACAAGGGAGGACTTGGTGGTGGTATAGATGGANCCTGCAGAAAGACTCGCTAGCAAACAAAAACAAATCTCGATCAGTGAGTTCTTCGAGAAGAACAAGCACTTCCTAGGATTCGATACACTGCAAAGATCAATAATCACAGCNGTCAAAGAAGCNGTNGATAANTCACTAGATGCCTGCGAAGAGTCGCGTATTCTTCCAGAGATTAGGGTGGAGATNCGGAGATTGAAGGGAGATAGGCTGAGNCTGATTACCCAAGACAACGGTCCGGGAATACCACGAGAAGATATAGAGAACGTTTTCGGGAAATTCCTTCTTGGATCAAGATTNCATGCAATTAGACAGACCAGAGGTCAGCAAGGAATAGGAATTACAGGTGTTGTGATGTATGGCCAATTGACCGCTGGATCAAAGACGAAGGTCATTTCCAAGATTTCCAGAGATTCCTCCGCAGTTTTTGTAGAGCTCGGAATAGATACCCGCAGAAACAAAGCGACCAAGTCCGGAGAAAGCAGNGATATCTGGTTAGATGAAAAGACGGGNGAGCCGGTTCCTCATGGGTTGAAGATAGAGACTGAGATGAGNGCGAAGTACCAGAGGGGTAGACAATCGGTTCACCAATACCTAAGGATGACTTCCATCGTCAACCCTCATGCAACCATNTCATTGATNGTTCGAGATAGAGATGGAAGCACGATAGAGGAGGACGAATGGNATAGNACAACCGATAGGCTTCCACGAGTAGTTAGNGAGATCAAGCCTCANCCNCATGGAATTCAGCTAGGCTCTCTNCAGAGGATGCTCAGAGAAGCAGANGANAGGAAGATGACTTCTTTCTTGAGNCATAACTTCTCNGGAGTNAGTATGAGGGCCGCAAGAGAAATTCTAGTAGAGGCNGGNTTAGACGAGGGGAGGAGCCCTAAGAGAATATCAGGAGATGATGCACAGGGCATGATTAACGCCTTCAGGAAGGTGAANCTCCTTTCNCCTCCTACAGACTGTCTTTCNCCGATAGAGGACCTTCTAATCAAGAAGGGNCTCTCTAAGGCAATCGACTCTAGGTTCGCATCGACAATTACCAGAAACCCAAAGGTAACNCAAGGTAANCCATTTCANATTGAGGTAGGTTTGGTTTTTGGTGGAGACCTCAGCGCTGATGGGCCGATAGAGGTCCTCAGATTCGCAAATAGGGTCCCTCTGATGTATCAACAAGGAGGNTGTCTTCTCACNAAGGCCCTCGAGGCAGTTGACTGGAAGAGATACGGTTTAGATCANCCNGGAGGAAAGGGAATCCCCAAGGGCCCCGCGGCCGTACTAATCCATCTAGCGTCGACTAATGTCCAATTCACCAGCGAAGCCAAGGAGGCGGTTTCTGATAACGAAGAGGTATTCGAAGAGATTCGACTAGCCATGCTTGAAGTTGGGAGAGGGTTGAAGGGGCACCTGAAGAAGAGTTCTCAGAGGAAGAAAGCAAGAGANAAGTTTGAGCTGATTAACATAATTCTTCCAGANATCTCNAAGAAAGCCTCNGAGCTNCTATCCAGAGAAGAGCCGAGTCTNGCACCCATAATTACNAAGATAATGGATGCGGTTTTCTGCGAAGAGGAGATGGGTTGGGATGAAGAAAACGGCCTAGCNACTTGCTCGATAACCATATACAACTANACCGCNAGAGCCAGGGCATACACAATTCTAGCAAAATGGCCGGAAGGAGATGNTACTGCAATTTCAGATAACCCCTTGGGCGGTGCNAAACAGGCCAAGGGACTATGGGCATGGAGGCTGGATACTCTGAATCCAGGAACNGCCACGACAATACACTTCGGGGTCTCGGGTTTGAGGAAAGGAGAATGGGGGGATGCNGAAATNTTCTACAGAGGCAATGGAGAGGTGATAGGTGCAACNAAGATCGATGAGAANCTTCTGGAGGAATTGAGGAAGTCAGAGGCTCTAGAAGCAGCTGAGGCTGAGTTGGAGAGGCCGAAGGAGACTATCACCCAACTGCAAGAGAGAGCTGAAGATAGTGAGGTGTCCGCTACTCGNCCACTTGTTGATGGACAAACNAGTTTGTTTGANGATTTNACAACTAAAGACGGAATGGAGGTGAATGAGTGACAATAAACAGACAGAAAACGAAGGAAGAGGTGATTGAGGCTTTGCATGGTGTTGCATCCGAAATGCATGACAAGATGATGAAAGGTAATCCTCCCACAATGACTCTGCCGGTGAGATCAAAATCAAACATAGGGTTTGACAAGAAGCTTGGAGTATACAAGTATGGGAAGAAGAAGACGGTTAGGGACGCAACTTCTCTTGGTTCTGCTAGACAACTCCTTAGAGCGTTGCACATTTCAGAGTTTGTTGAGGGAATGATATCTGATGGGAAAACATCTACTCTAAGAGAAATGTACTACATTTCAGAAGGATGGGGGCATGGTAAATTCTCTAGTCAGAACGAAAGTAATGGGGTATCTGAGGATTTGGAAATAGTGACGAAGTGTCTGAGAGAGGACTTCGGTCTCAGACCTGAGGAGGATGGTGCAAGAATCATTGGTAACGTCACCTTTGAAGAGAGGAATCGTAGAGGAGACTGGATGAGAATAAACTGTCGAGATGACGTAGGTGATTCGGGATATGGAGTTCCGTATAACGTAGAGTTAGAGAAACTGAGGATGGTGGAAGAAGATATCGACTTCGTGATGGCAATAGAGACTGGTGGAATGTTCGACAGGCTAGTAGAGAATGGTTTCGATGAGGAGGCAAGATGCGCCCTAGTTCACCTAAAGGGACAACCAGCAAGATCCACTAGGAGAATTATGAGAAGAATGAGTGATGAGTGGAACAAGCCGATATTGGTGTTTGCGGACTGCGACCCATGGTCCTTCAGGATCTATGCTAGCATAGCCTATGGAGCAATCAAAACCGCTCACATCTCAGAGTACTTGGCGACTAAGGAAGCAACATATCTAGGAATAACCGCTGATGATATTCTAGCCTATGATCTCCCAAGTGATGATTTGACAAAACAAGACTTGAATGCACTGGATGCAGAACTTAGCGATCCAAGATTTGCCACTGGATGGTGGCAAGAGCAAATCCAACTAATGCAAGAGATAGGGAAAAAGGCTGAGCAGCAGTCGCTGGCGAAGTACGGTCTAGACTTCGTGACGGACACTTATCTACCCGAGAAGCTGTCTTCAATGGGCATAACCTACTGAAAAAAGCCTGATACATGAGTGCCGGGAGGAAGGGTCGTGACCGATAGGAAGAGGNCTTGGGCGAGGATTACCACTGCTTCCTCCGCCGTACTGCTACTGATGGCCGTGATATCTTTGTGGCAGGTATTCGATGACTACAACGATCTGTACAACCCAGAGAGCAACAATCTAGTGAAACTGGAACCTGGTGATTCGATAACATTTGAGATAGAGAACTCTATGTTGGTCTCAGCGCTTAGAGTATCCGATGACGGTTCACCCGAAGCAGAACTTACATTGACAGACGGGGAGGGCAACGAAGTACCAGGAAGAGGAGCTCGAGCGTTTGAGTTCGATCGTTACGACCAACCTAATGAGACTGCATTTTCTATAGTAAGAGTCTTCGAGAATATTGGAGGAGAGTACACATTGGAGAACCGTGGTAGTTCCACACTATGGCTTGTCGACGATGAGGAGTCTGCAAACGAACTCAGCGGAATCGTGTGGACTTATTTGTTCTACATAGGTTGCTGCCTTGGTTCCCCGATCGGAATAGTAGGATTTGTACTAGCAATCATGGTTTGGAGCGACAAAAGGAAGATGCCGGACCAATTCGTAATTATTGAAGATGGGAGTGTGATAATTCAAAACATCCAAGCCGAGATTGAAGATAGTCAGAAGCCCTCCGAAACGCCAGATCCATTCTTAGATGTCAATCGGCAAAGGCCGGCTGAGTCTCCAAACGAGGATGATAGCGATTCTTGGAAGTCGTGGGACGAGGGTTGACCTGAACCGAATAAGGTCAGGAAAAATTCTAGATTGGGTTTTTAGAGGGTGCTCACTACCCAACCTTGAGTTGGTAAGTGTTGGTGGGCTTCGATGAGTCTCTGAGTATTCTGGAGAATCCTACCAGAAGATCTATTCTCAGACACCTCGTAAAGGAGCCGCACTACCCATTGCAACTCTCCGAGTTACTTGATGTCAGCCAACAGGCGGTAGTAAAGCACCTGAAGGTACTGGAGGAATCGGGATTCGTAGATTCAGAGATGAGGAAGTCGGACAAGGGTGGACCTCCCAAGAAGGTGTACAGAGTTAATCAGTCATTCTCGATTCGTTTGGACTTGGGGCCTGACCTTTTCAGAGCTGAGCACAGGAAGATGCCCCGAGGAGTGAGTTTTTCTGCAGGGCTTCCTGAAGGTCTAGATAATGTGGCTGGTAGGGTAAGTTCTGGGAAGAGCCTGCCGATAGTTGAAGCAATGGGAATCTTGTCAGAGTTGGATGCTGCTTTGGAGAGTGTTGATAGGCAGAGAGATTCGATAATCGCACTTCATCAGCAAGTCATGCACAAGGTTTCTCCAAGCCTCGAAAAGGGCTTCGAGTCCTATGAGGAGAGGCAGCTTGCACACGCAATGATGAGGAATCCCAGAAGACCGTTGGACTTGGACGCTTTCTCCCAAGGAATGAGGATACAATCAATGCATGCTGAGAAGATGATGGATGCATTGAGAGAGAGGCTGATGAGGGATTTCGCTACCAGTTCAGGTTCCTTTGTATCTGGNAGAGAGTCAATGCCGCTTCCNTGGTGGATGGCGAAGTAGGATCAGAATACCATATCGTCATCATCTGAACCTGGCAATAGACTGCTCAGTTCTGAGAATCTAGCCAGTGCCTCTACTCTCCTTCCCCAAATTACGAAACCGGCGACTCCGAATAGCGAGAAGGTCGCACCGATGATGATAACAGGAACAGAGTATCTTACTACAATCTCTCTACCCACGTCGATTGCTCCTAGTGGNGATTTCATGGTCCCAATCTTCTCGATGTTGTTGCCCTCNTCGGTCTCGACGATATTGTTGTCCGGATCTACTACCACTACGATGTCATGGTTGCCGGCTTCGACCATGTACAGNAGAGTAATAGGGTCTGACAAATCTGTCTCAGACTGNCCTATTGGCATAATCGCATTTACTATCTGTCTGTAGACGATGTTCTCCTCCTTGCAACCATTCCTCTTGATGTCGGTTTCGGACTGATCCTTGCAAAGGATGATGTTGACATCTGCAGCGTGAGCGTTTCCTCTATTCGTGATGTATACGTTNACCGAGAGCATCTCTCCAATCGCAGCTTCTCTGTCAGGGGCTACTACGCTCTCTAGAACTAGATCAGGGGCTCTGAGACGCATTTCTAGGACCTGTTCATTAGTATCGCAATCTGGAGGGGGATTATCAGGGAATCCATCAGAGTTGCTGTCTAATGTACAGGAGTCGGTCCAAACGTCAGTCTCATCGAAATCGCCGCCCTGGTCGGAAGAACCGTGCATGGATAGTACCTTGATGCCCAGATTCCTGTCAGTCAGCGATGCATCGGGTGCTACAGTGACAATNACAACTAGTTGTAGNGTAGTGTATGGCTCCATCATGGGAAGTGTAATTGTNTTTCCNGCGGTGACATAACAGTAGTCNGGGCCTTCTCCTTGGGNGNCTTGCTGGTTGATCTGATTCTCCTCTTCAACCGTGAGNTCCACGCATGGCNTCTCTANCGGGAACTCGCTCCCGAATCCNTCCAAGAGNGCGTAGTCGATTTCCCATGTGCTGAGAGAACCCAGGCCCGGGCTCACAGACCAGATTTTGTTCACGTCATCGTAAGTATGATTATGGATAGTGGGCTGATCAGCAACGTTTCCATAATTTGAGACGTTGAGTGTGTATCTTACGATTCTGCTGGGAGCCGTGGTCTTGATCTTGCTCTCAACCAATGGATCCAGAGAAATTTGCATATCGTGGAACTCGATTATCGTAGCCCTGAGTACAACCTGATCCTGAACTCTGGTGCCCTCATATGGTTCCTCACTCAGGACATTGAATGTGATGGTGTAATCCCCAGCCAGAGTCTGGACTGGGACATTGATGTAAATAGGAACNGTCTGAGACTCGTCTCTGTTCAATTCCTCGAACAATATNCTGGGGATGTTCATGTCCCAGACGTGGGCTGCGCCTTTATCGTCAATAATCGACTCTATCGTTACGTCAAACCTGTCTTGGCCGTTTCCAAGGTTGGATATTGTGGTGTTCATTTGGTAGGACTGGCCGGGGTATAGGTCTAGTATTGTCTCAGGTACTGAAGATTCTAGTTCGTACCTCTGAACAACATTAGTGAGGATCAGCACCGAGTCACGAACTTTCGGGGAGCCGTCGAGATGCGCACGGACGGTGACAGACTCGCCTATTCCAGCAGTTGCATTGAATGGAGAGCACATCTCGGCTGTGACGGTGTATGTNTTGCCCACGTTTGCCCAGTAGATGTCCTGATCAGCAGATGAGGATCCGCCTGGCCATTCTGAGAAGTCCAAGTCTACTGTCCAGTGGTCGAATCTCCACGAGCTGATGTCTGCCTCATCAGGTCTTTCCATCGGTGCACCCGGAGTTGTGAAAACTAGGCTCCCTGGGGTGAAGTACTTGTTCACGAGAACGGGGAATCTGGCACACTCTCCGGGAAGAACGTACAGTTTTGTGTCCCCGATGTCGAATACTATGTTACCAGTTGTCCTTATCGAGACGTTTATCCACAGTTCTAGGACATCAAATGTCCCTCTATCAACAGATAGCACAGGCTCACCCGTTGACCATCCCTTCAGATATATGGCAAAGGTTCCTGGGTCCTGTGATTCCGGGACGCTGACTTTTAGATTCCTAGTCACAGATTGACCGGGATCCAAGGAGAGCGACAGTGGGAAGTCTATACCCCATCCGAACGGTAGAGCCCACTCGTTTTGTCCATCAAGTGTAGCTGGATCGTAGAATGCGAACGTGTCGAACACGTTTCCGGTATTCTTGATCGATATCGAAAAGACTGCTGACTTGCCCTGCTCCACGTCTACTTGGAAATGGCTGGTATCGAGCTCTATTCCATGGACGACGTCCATTAGAGTTAGCAGCGTTAACTTGTTACGAATTGCAGGGTCCTTTGCAGAAGTTGCAATGATGCTAATCTGCGCCAGTTCATCGCTCTTTGCCTGATAGATTGTAGGTGTCCTGACTCTGAGATAAAGCGGATCGATGGCTCCGCCCTCAAGGAAAACATTTGTCGATTCAAAAATTGGGGTATTGTTGGTCGAGTAGAATAGCGTTGCAGTCCAGTTGTTCGGAACTCCTTCCATGGTTATCGTGAACGTATCCTGGACCAGTTCTGCGGGCCCTGGAGTGGGGTTAGCTATTGTGATATTGAAAGTGGTGAGTTCTCCAGGCTGAATGGTGTGGTAGAATGTCTCGGCGTCTGTGGGGCAGTCGTATGGATACCCCTCTATATTCGGGTTTGCCTGAATCTTCTCGTCACAGGCCAGTGAGAGGTCAACGAGTCCGGTTAGTACGTGTACATAGCAAAGAGTCCACTTGTTCGCATTCTGACCATCCCAATCGCACCTCTTGTCGGACCATCCGATGTGTGCGCCACTTCCGAGATCGTTAGCGAATGCAGGAGGCATCCCCCGATCTAGGTTGAAGTCCGGGAACAGGTGGTGCCCATCTGCAGTGTTACACTCTGGTTGACAGGTTGCAGGACCGAGTTTGTCGGACGACCAGTTGGTGACTTCTTCTATCTCCCACGGGTCCAGTATAGAGGAGGCTGCAGAATTCAATGGGAATCCCTGTGGGTACTCCTCGTTCGTATTGTTTAGTCTAGNNTACATTATTGTCTCCTGCCACTCAGTATTGCTNTAGTCAATCCAAGCTAGGTGGACATTGTCGAAGGAGTCAGTTAGGATAGAGGGGGCCACAGAACTNGGNGCGAAGGGGNATTCGTCGCTAGAGCCCTCGCACTGNTCTGGGTTCGAAATCGCACTTGATGCNATTTGCTTAATTCCGTATGCTGGTAGNCCCTCGGGTACNCCNTCCCATTCTGCCGCACCCCTTAGTCTGAGTCTAGTATAGTAGATTTCGTANGCNCCTTCGATNTCNATTCCACCNGCAGGTCCNGAGCATCCTGGATATAAGCGNCCNTCTTGCCANGCAAGATGCGTGTTTCCGGANGTGTCTATNGCTATTGATGGNTGTAGGCTGTANGCAGGATTGTTGGTTATTTGGGTGTCATTCACAACAACTAGGTGGCCGTAGCCCTGTTGATCCTCAGAGGGTCCCAAATCCTCAACGTAGTAGCCTCCTTGATTTGCCTCTGTACCGGGATCTCCTCTAGTCCAACCTGGCCATGGATTCTCTAGAAGCGAGTGGGGGTCCAGAACGGTCATGTAAATCTCTCGNGAGTTGTTCGTAGCCAGGTAGACCAATGCCTCGACCATGATGTCAAGCTCGGACGAGGAGCCTGCGGTCGTCGGGAACTGGTACATTTGACCCTCTCCCGAAGTTGTGCGAGTTGTGGCTCCGGTGCATGACCTAGTATTCAGCCCTGAACCCACTGGGCACTGGGCAAGATCGAGCATGTAACTTCCAACCGCAGTATCCGAACCTGCCCATAGGGGGTATGGCTTTGTCTGAGCCAGTACACAGGCGTCGTGAGCTTGATTGATGCTCTGNGTGTCGTCGTTGTCCATAGGTGTCCCTCCGTAAGGGCCTTCGTCAGAAATTGGAATTACAACCCTAGTAGCGTTGTCGTTCCATCNGTGATCCAAGGCTGTTGGGGGGTTTGCAGAAAGGCCTTGCCTNCCTTGGANATCACGGTAGGAAAGACAGGCCCAAGTTGCTGCTGGGCCCCAGAACTCGCTGTAGTATCCACCATCGGCGGGTAGGTTGGTGGCTTGGTTATTGTACACCACCTCAGTTAGTTCTCTGATCCCTCCCGATGAGTCTCCTGGGCCTAGAGGTGTGTTTCTTGGGCCCTGGCTCCCAGACCCCCCGGTCTGGTAAGCGTCGGCACAGTTTCCGCTAGTCGCTGCTGCAGGCCAATTCCCACTGAGAGCGTAGAGCGTCTCGTAGACACTCATGTTAGCGCTGACGAGCATGGGCTTCAGACCTACGAAGTACCCTCCGCTAGCAAAGTTCCCTCCGTAGAATACAGCACACATGTCAGCCCACTCTGCATTCATGGAGCCAGATGTATCGATGGGGACTACCATCTCTACTTGGCCCCCCCGGGTATCATCCCAAACTATCTGAACGAAGTCGTTTACGTCAACCGCGATATCTGGGTGACCCTTTTGACCAAGAATAGGGGTCAATAGTGTGCTATCAATCTCTACTATTACCATTCTAGCGACGTGATCTATTGACAGCATCTTGTAGTAAATCTGAGATTGCTGATAGTATAGTTCCAATGGTTCAAACGAGTCTTCCCAAACGATATGCGGATTATTGTCAGAATCGACGTCGATCGCAGGCCAGTCTCTGTTCTGAGGATTGTTTGCAACCTCGAAATCATCTGGAACAACAGAGAGTACCGAGTCCAGTGACGCGTCGCCGCTCTGATCGTCCAATGAAGGATCTAACAGTGTGTACATTATCTTGTACTGGCTGGCCTTATCTGCCCATACAACGTGAACCATGTCATCATGATCGACTCTTATGTCTGGATGCCATGCTCGATGTGCACCTGGATCCGAAATTTGAGTCTCAGAGATTAGGGTCTCTCCTCTTGGATCGAGCATCTTGTAGTAGAGATGATTCGTATTTCTGCTCCAGACAACGTGGACATTTCCTGAGGAGTCGGCATCCATTGACATCATCCTATCATTGTGAACTCCACTCTGAACAACTTCGATAGGGTCGGTCAGTACGATCTCGCTTGCACTTGCCGGCGAGGAGAATGAAGAGAGTAGGCTAACTAGCATCAACATCACGATAGTTAAGCCGCTCTTCTTGGGAGCTTTCCGTTCGTCATCAAGGAAGCGATAGGTGTGCATCGCTCTCATTCGACTTTCTCGAATACTTAACCTATACCCATTATGGTCACATTATTTGGATTTTGAACTAGGCCCATTCGAGTGGGTCAAAGTCCTTCCCAAAGCCGCCTGTCTCGTCGGTATCAATCTCTGAATGCCTGGTTGGAGATTTGGAAGATTTTCTTCCAGTCTTCCCCTCCCAATCATCAACTGGGCCTGGCTTTCCCTTTCCGTTTCCAAAGCCGTACTTAATCTGATGAATCAATGATAGTTTAGTCAACCAAACTCTTCTCATGCTCTGCATAAATTCATTCTGGGTAAGGCCGTCTAGCCAAACTGGCCTTGAGAGATTGAAGGCCTGTAACGGACCTGCTACTCCCTGCTTGCTTCTTCCGACATGAAGTACCCAATCTAGATCCGAGGAAGTCATTCTGATCCTGGTATCGTGTAGCCATTCCTCCCAAGACTCTGAGTGTTCTTTAGCCATTTCATGCATTGCCTCCTGCTGTCCTTCATCCACTCTAGTGATTGAGTAAACTAACACCAAATTTCTCTTCTTGGGAATTACAATATTGAACAGATGGCCTTGCTTAGTTGGAGGGTATCTAACGTGTAGGTGGATTATCGCCTGGGGGTCTTTGACCTCCCTAGCCTCTAGCCGCTCACTGTCCAACCATGAACGGATACAGTCTGCTGCCTCGTTGTGATTCACGAATGTTCCAACGGGTCGTCCTATTTAGAGCAAGTTGAGATTAGTTTTCATGTCTGAAATCAATTCTTCGAGTCTCTTCCCTCTATCAGATGAAGCTAACTTCACCCTCCTTCGTGAGGTTGAAAAGTCTGACCAACAATCATAACCAAACAAGAATACTAGATTCGAGACGTGAATTAGTAGTATAATTGCCGTNGTANTGNCGATAGTNAACAGGGACGGTNGGTGGATTAGGAGNGACGNAACTATTGCCAAAGGGAACCAGAACAATACAGGTGAAAACATTGCAGCNAGNAAGTGGTAAGTTGTCCTTGCATCTATTCCCTCNTCGGTTCTATCTCCAAGATACCAGGCAAAAAAAGCCTGTATCCCTGTAGANGNGAGGGTTATNGGGGACGNCAGAATCATCAGAAGTATTCCAAGCGCGGCCTTTGACCAACTNGTTCNATTATCTAGCTTAGTTCCATTCANTGCGCGNCCATCTAATTCGTAATCGTGCAANATCTCTGCAGCCTCAGTAGCTGAAGACATNAGNCTATCCNTGNACTTCTCCCCNGACAGAGATTCTCTAACTTCTCTAGCAGCAAGAACCTCTTCTCTGAATGATTNCAATTTGGTGTTGGAAGTATTCGACTTGACATGTCCTATTAGGTGCCAAGCACGGTATGTTTCCCAATCGGGAGCGTTTGGAGTTACTTCTGATAGAGACGAAAATAGGGTGTCCCTCAATTCATGTACTTGATCCGATGGTGGTTCTTCCCAAGATCCTGAGGATAGTCGCTCAGGAGCTCCTGAAACTGCTGGGGCGTGGACAGGAATAGGTTCTTGAAACTCGACAAAGACATCTGTTCTGAACCAGTGGTGACACCGGAAGTGCAATCCTACGGGCTGAAGAGCGGGGTTGGGTAGACCTCTGTGTTTCGCGATTGAGGCGGCATTGAGAGCGAATCTCATCGGTCCGGTCTTGAACCGATGAAGGTGTGGGTCTTGGTGTGACTTACCTTCGGGCATTACCATGGCATTGTATCCCGATGCAATGCAGTTTGTCATCGTAAGAAGGGTCCTGTCATTGATTTCTCTCGCATATTCTTCATCCGATACTCCGCTTTCAATCTCCGACTTCCTGATTACGGGTTGCGATCCCATTCTCCTTGAGAACCACCCAATTAGTGGCATTGTCATCAAATCGTGTCTACCCATTGAGATTATTCTTCTATCTTGGGAACGGACCAATGTAGCAGGATCGACCAATCCATTAATGTGGATTGAAGATATCACTCTCCCTCCTTCAAAATCTGGAATCTTATCGTATTGACTTCGTCTGAAAATATATCTCAAACCTATGCCCATCAATAAGAGGATAATGTTCCAGAAGTAGGGATTTCCTGGATGCCTTCCAGTATGATCCCATCGAATATTATCCAGTTTTTTCCTTCTCAGTTTCATTGCTCCTCTAGACAGTTGGGGTTCGATATCGGGTGCATCCTGCATATCCGACACAGGTTTCGGATGGGGTGCGAGGTCTTGATTATTGAGAGTGTGGCGTACCCAACAACTCTCTAATTGAAGATGATATTTTCGCTCCATCGTTGTTATCTATTGGAGAAGGCTTGAACGGGAATAAGAGGCCACTGCCGTCTTCCATCTTAGGGATGATGTGAAAATGAACGTGGAAGACGCTCTGGAATGCATTTGGACCGTTGTTCTGAATTACATTGAATTCAGATGCTCCAGTAGCGTTCAACACTGCCTTTGATATCTTAGGCAAGGCTCTGCCGATAGCCTCTGAAGACTCTTCGCTTAGTTCGTCCAGGGTTCTTGCTGGCTCTTTGGGGACTACTAATGTGTGTCCAGGACTAGAGGGGTTGATATCCAGAAATGCGAAGACTAAGTCGTCCTCGTATACCTTGTGACATGGTATATCTCCTTGGATGATCTTTGTGAAGATGCTTTTGCCATCTTCCATTTTCTCACCCGGAATTAAGAATCGCTTCTGCGACTGATGCCAGGCCATCCAACCGAAGTGCCTCAGCCATCTCGGTATTCATGACTGATGAGGTGTCAGTCAGGCGTATTCCTACGTCTTTTAACGCTCTTACTTCGGCTAGTGAGGCCTCATTGGATGATCCAGACAAGATGGCGGATGTCAACTTGGAGTGGAATTTTGCAACGACAATTCCCTCTCCTTCCATTATGGAAGAGAGCCTCTCGGATTCACCTTGCAACGCCTCTTCAATCTGAGCGTTTCCTCCGAATTGAATTCCTGTTGCCCATCCCGCGGCGTGNTCACCTGCAGCTTTGCCAGATACTAGATCGTCAAGTAGGAGGTTACCCGGTAGAACGTTTGACCCGTGCATTCCAGTATGAGCGCTCCTTCCCGCTGCGTATAGTCCCGTATGCCAGAGATCCGAAGTGTGGCCCTCCGCAGTTTCTCCTTGGAAGATAACTCGTCCTTGAGAGTCACACGGAGCTCCGCCGGTTGTGTATGCTACCCCAGGAGAAAGAGGAATTACATCCTTAGAAATGTCAATCCCTAGTCTATCCATTATTCTCATCGATGTGTGAGAGAACCAGGTCTTTGCATCTGCATCCATCTCTCTGAGGTCGAGGACGCAAGGTTCTCCTTCCAGGACTTCCTCTGGTCCTACATCCTCCCCGTTCTCTCTTCTTATTCTACCACCGGAACCTAGAACATCCATAGGAATATGAATCCCGCAATCCCTAATCGTAAGAGGGTGCCTAGGAGTGCTTGACATCCCCTTCAAATTGATTCCAGCAGAAATAGCTAGTGCTGAGCCGGTTCCTGATCCATCGCTGGGTTTTGACCATAGTCCCTGATGGCCTTCTGTTGCCAGNATAACNGCCTTAGTCTGGATCGCGTCAACTCTNCCAGAGGTANCATCGAGTATCACGATACCTCTAATCTGNGAGTTATCCGAGACTATAGNAAGAGGAATCGAATCTGTGTTTCTCTGGATTCCTCGCTTGATGGCCTGTTCTTCGAGGATTCGAGTCGCCTCCCTCACAGTTGAATCGCCGCAACCCGTCAGTCTGGGTGTTTTGTGTCCTGGTGCTTCTGATACATGTGGAAGTCCCCCCTCTCTACGTCGAAGGACTAATCCCCATCTCTCTAGTTCAGCTAA
Organism: Methanobacteriota archaeon; assembly: GCA_002697065.1. The sequence goes on along the minus strand of NZTJ01000043.1, from coordinate 3,667 downwards.
AGTCTCCACACCCTGTTTGCATGTCCTAGACACAGTCTCTTCGTCGCATGCTTCGCCTCCTATTGCTAGAGTATCCTCCTCGTGGGATTTAGAATCCATTTCATCTATTGAGGCTGCTAGTCCGGCTACTGGGTGGGCGCCTGAAGCAGAGCCGACCCCCAACTCATCGATCATGAGGGGTACCGTTCCGCCGTCGGCGCAGGCTATCGCTGCACGCAGGGCTGCTGGCCCCGAACCGATGATGACGACTTCTCTGGACTCCATCTTTCTCTATGACCCAGAGGTCTCAGTCACAAGAACGTGACGCTGTGAGAGATTCAGTACCCAATTTCAATCGGCAACGGAAATGGCTATTCTACGCACTGCTACTGCGGCATCGAGCATCTTCTCTGTGGCCCCCTCTGGATTGAATCCGGAGGATAGTGTTGTTTGGACAACGAACGCAGAGAGTGTCTCCCCCTTAGGTCCCCTCAGGTTCACCTGAACCGGCTTTGATCCTGTAGATCCAGTGGGCCAAGCAAGACCTATCCATAGTACCAAGCTGTTATCAATCAGTCTTGCTAGAACGTCTACTATGTCATTTCCTTCTTCTCCAATTTTTGCTGGTTTCTTGGGCTGTCTCGAAACCGGAGGATTCAATCTCAGTGTCTGTTGATGGGGTTCTCCGTCAGCAGCAATGATGTCCACCTCTATCTGCGATTCTTTGCCGGAGTGGTTGTGAATCATTACGAACAAATCCCCCTGACCTTGGGAGCACCTCGGGGGGATATCCAGATCGAGCCTCCAAGGATTCTCTATAAGAGAAGCATGTCCTCTCAATGCAGCATCTTCGAGTCTGTCTATCAGTCTGAAGAGTCCGGGTTGCCACGCTCTAGTATGTGCCATTAGTCTTCGGAGGGTCCTGTAGCAGAACTTGGACTCGTCGTTGTTCAAATCATCTATAGCGGCTACTCTAAACACTCTCTTGGACTCCGAGATTAGTCTGTTCTCGTCAAGTAGGCCTAGATGATTCAGATGTAGTACACGAAGCAGGTGCTCTATGGCAGATTCGGGCGTTTGGTTTGATCTAACCTTACTTTCTAGGCTACTAACCCAATCGTCCCATGCTCCAGCGGTTTCTGGNTCTAAATGTGCGACTACCAGATCTGTAAGAGCTCTGTTTAGCGTACTCTGATGGAGAGTTGGGGCGTGCATAGATAGCAATGGGAAGTCGGAGTCGANCATTGGAATNCGGCGCTCCAACTGAAGGGTGTTNATAATCGAAATTGATCCTAGGAATATTGCCAATCCGAAGAGTATCGACGCCAGAATTGTTCCTGTCTCGAAGTTGTCTTCGGAATTCAGAGCNNCTGCTGCGAGTATTGCGCACACTAGTCTGGTTCTCTCTCTGAGTGTTCTTTCTTGGAGCGTGTTCAGGATTCTCTCTACACCTGGATATGCTTCCATGGATCTAGNACGTCCGATTTTCANCTGAAGTCTATCTCTTGCAGACATCTGGGCGAAGGAGGAGGCTAGCATAGCAGGNAANAAAAGTGCAGCCTGTGTTGCGAAAAGTGCTACCCCTATGTTCACAAGTTCNCCNCCCCGTCCTGATGCTAGGAATATCGTGATCAATACAGCAGCGAAGGAAATCGATATTCTGGNTAGNCCGCTCCATCTAATGGTTGCAATTTTGGTCCANAATACTCTCTGGGAGTCTCTGATTCGTACTCGACGTTCCANGGCCGACTCGTTGGAGGANTCTGACGTGTTNTCTTCGCCGTATGGATCGGGGAGGTCAGACATGTTGCTNGCCACGTGNTCTCCANTNGCTNACCCTGCTTNATGGCATCGGATGAGCATGGGGATGATGGTACTTTTTCGGGGCAGATTTCTTCAGGAGTGCGTGCTCGCGGGAACGGGCGTGTAGCATAGCCTGGATAATGCACCGGCCTCCTAAGCCGGGGACCGCGGGTTCGAATCCTGCCGCGCCCGCCACGATTACATGGAGAGCCCGTGNCTCTTNCCTGCGAGAGCAGTTCGATGTAGGAATCTCTCAAAGTGAATACGAGGATAAGTGGATCTCTGNAGGCCTACATCACATTCGGACAGTGCNTCCAGAATCTCTTCCCTTAGTGNCTGAGGGANACTGAGTCTTCTTCCNACGATAACAGCATGAATCTGTGAGACAAGATCGGTGGAATCNAGNCCATGATGNTTCATCAGATTATCCACTTCNGCCANTGCTCCAGATAGGACTTTCTTATTTCTGCCNCGATGGTTTTCCCACTTCCATTCGACTACTTTTCCTCGAATAGCCAACTCCACCAGTCTTCTCCCCGCTTGGAGAGTTGATGCCTGAACCATCTTGTGTACCGATGAGCGATTAGAAGAGAGGCCCCTAGAATCTAGCATCTCGAGAGTGAATATCGCTTTCTTGAGGTTGCCTTCTGATATGTAGGATATATCATCCAGAACTCCGTCAGCGGGTTCACAGTCGTTTTTCTCAGCAATTACCGACAGGGTCCTAGTGATTGTTTCTCTGTCGGTGGATGGGATTCTAATCAACTGACTTCGCGAACGTAGTGCGTCTATGATTCTGGATGGTGCGCGAGCCACCANTATGAATCTGGAAGNCTCTCCNACCNCCTCCATCATTCTCCTGAGGTATGCCTGACGAATATGNCCCAAGTAATCGGCGTCTTCGATTACNATTAANCNNCTGANGGGCATCANTCCATCCTGNATTTCNGTCTCCAAACCTGCTGGAGCATTATTGTCCTCTANAGAGTGNGANATTCCTCTGTCNAATGCATCAAGACTGGTNCTTCCTGCCAAGGTATCTCTGTCTGATCCGCTNGGTCTTAGGAACTCTTCGAAGGANGACATGGCTCCNCTCTGTCTCACTAAATCTCGTGCTTGAAGAATATGAGTTGTAGACTTCCAACCGGGTCCTAGNAGCTGTCTAGCGAATAGTCTCCAAGACGCNGTCTTGCCCACTCCCGCGGGTCCGCTGATTAGAATATGNGGGGGATCNATCGAGGTGCTACTGGAAACNAGTGTCTGACGGACCGACTCTGGGACTGCCAATTCATCGAATCTCGTCGGAGCCTCTGTCTCTAGCCAGCTCGCCACATACTGATGGGAGAGTGGAGGGTCTTGAACTCCGCGATTGTCACTCGGCTTTGAGGACCTTAGCCATGCCGTCCTTTCTTGGCTTGACGAANATGCGGTATCCGCACTTNTGACAGGATCTTCCAGTAGAGTCTGCCTCGGTCCATGTCATGTATCCGCAGTTAACACACTTGTAGCGAATTTCTAGGGGGTCCATGGGAGAGTTGCAGTGNTTGCAGTGTTCNTCAGATGTAGGGTTATACTGCCTCTTATCTGTCCTGTTGCAGTTCCTGCACTTGTGTAGGATGTCCTTGTCGCCCTTCATTGCTACCAAGCCGGCGACCTGCCGGGCCTTCTTCAATCTGTCCTATGCNGATTTNGCAGATTTNCANATCTCGACGAAGTTTTCGAATATGTTTGAGCCGAACTCAGTATCGTTTACTTCCGGATGAAACTGGAGGCCGAATCTGTCTAATTCTTCGTTTTGCATTGCCTGAACCTTACAGGAGTCGCTTTCGGCGATTACAACGAAGCCAGGCGGAGTGCTCGTCGCCTCGTCGTTATGACTTTCCCA
>NZTJ01000042.1 GCA_002697065.1 Methanobacteriota archaeon | reverse complement strand
TTGACGGACCTCACATAAAGCTCCGGATCGTCCAGATCTGGGTGGTTCTGGAAGTAATTAGCATACTCCACGTCGTCCCTATCATTCAGACGGGACCTGAACATCTGTAGTGCTGTGTGATTTCCATCTAAGACCCTAATTCGCAGTTCTCTGCCCTCGTTCTTCAATACTTTTACTGGCATGGGACGGANGCTCGACATGAGTNGCCCTTTTGAGGGCTTGCATGCCAAAGCNGAGCCGAANGAACACCAAACCNCCCCTAAGTTTTACATCGGGAGGTTTTGGGCGCGTCGATGTCAGGGATGGATGCCATGACAAGACGNTTGGCTGAGACGTTCGACAGGATGTCCNTCCCGATCCTGATTGTGAGCCTGTTTCTAACGGGTTTTCTCGCATATTTCCTAGCAGGAAGCCTCGCATTCACAACTGATCTATCTTCTTTCGCACCCGAGACNGAAGCTGACGAGGCGCAGGAGAGNATAGAGGAGTCCATGGGTTCGTCCCCGCATCTGGTCTACATCAACGTGAAGCCANCNGTCAGCGAGGACCAGGTGGCGAATGTCCTGGAGATGCAGGCCCTTCATAGGCTGTCAGAAGACTATGAGAGGATACAGTCCTACTCCGAAGAAAATGGGCACTTCATAGAGACGCAGATTAATGCAGCAGAGGTTCTACAGAGGTTCCTAGGGGAAAGGAACTACACGGGTAACCTCTCTGACTTCAATGACTGGAAAGGTATGCTAGAAAGTACATTGGAGGACGAAGAGTGCGGCGATGCGATTGGAAGTGATGATCGGTCCATTGCTACTGCCGCGTTCGCCTCGTCTGCATTGCTAAACGAAGATTTGGACTATTCTCCCGTTTGCGATTGGCTGGAAAGCGGGACTGGTAACCCGACCCCCAGTGCCAGCAGTACTCTTTGGCTTATCGAGATAAGCGGAGACATAGGTACCCAGGAAAGGCAGGGGTATGCAAACGACATCAGGGACATGCTCAGCGAGCAGTCCATTCTCGAGTATGGCGTGATCTCTGACGATCTGATCAGCAACGACATAAACGAGTCCACTCTAGACAACCTGATCTGGCTCATTCTTCTCGCAGTAATGGTTGTCGTAATCCTCCTCGCACTTACCTTCAGATCAACATCCATGGTTGTGGCGCCACTTACCGCACTGCTGGCTTCGCTAGTTTGGACCTACGGGGCCATATCCCTAATGGGCATGAAATTCTCGATTCTTGAGATAGCAGTAGCACCGGTTGTTCTCGGTCTGGGAATAGACTACTCCATACACCTCCAGAGGGCTTACGAGAGGGCCAAGGAAGGTTCCAGTAGTTCCGCGGAGGCGTGGGCTAAGGCNCTCATGGAGCTCAGGGTCGCGCTATCTCTAGCGGTAATTACCACAGTCTTCGCCTTCCTCGCTAATTCCCTATCCCCCCTGCCGCCCCTCAGGACATTCGGCGCAACGCTTGCTCTAGGGGTGGTGTCAGCATTCCTAGCAAGTACGGTAACGGTAGGTGCCATGCACGTTTTCGTAGAGAGGACGATGGGGGCTTCTCGAATTAGGGGCCTTGAGCTGGGCAACCTAGCTGAGAAGGCAGCGGAATTCCAGAGGGGCAAGGCCCCGATGGTCCTTCTATCTGTGGCAATAATCACAGCNGGATCTGTCGTAGTAGCGATGCAGGGCCTCGATACAAGCTTTGAGTTGACCGACTTCCTATCAGAGGACGAGATGGAGATAATGGAGGTCAGGGACGACCTCTACGAATCCTACGAGGTCAATGCCCTGAAGTCGGTCTACATCCTAGTAGAGCCGGGAGTGGGAGATTCCTCATTCGATAGCGAGGAGGGGCTGATAGAGGCCCTTGGAGACCTCGAGGACTCTCTAGCAAGGATGGAGGGTGCAGTGGTAACTGAGGCTCCTGGCACGAGCAACGAGTGGGCCTCTTACGACAGCATATACAGGGTAGTGGCCGATGCGATAGAGCAGGACCCCTCATTCGGAGTTGACAACAACCTGGAGGTCTTTGGGGAGGACCTCGCTCCGAGTGAAAGCTTCGTAGAGGGCGACTTCGCAGTGGCAATTTCATCGCTTCTGCAAAACGAGACTGTGGGAGACCAGCTCAGAGGAACCACTTGGGCAGAAAGGGCAGAGGAGCACGTAGGGCTAACCGACGATGGCTCTGCGATAAGGTACCTGAGAATCAGAGTCGATGTAGAGGCCCAGAGCAGCGCAATGGTAGAGCAAATCTCGGAGGATATGGAGGCCGAGGCGTCCATAGTCTCGTCTGACACAGGGGGAAGGGCATACGCAGTGGGAGACCTGATGACGCTATCCAACCTCCTTTCGGGGCTAATCTCCTCGATAGTGAGCTCCACTGCGATCAGCCTAACAGTTTCGCTGCTCGTTCTGGCTACTCTGACGCGCAGGTTGGGGCAGTCTCTTCTCGTGATCCTGCCCGTGGGCCTAGCCGGGTCGTGGGTCGTTGGATCAATGGCAGTCTTGGGAATCAACTGGAACGTCCTGACGATTATGATTACAGCGCTGACCATAGGTCTCGGGATAGACTACTCCATCCACGTATGGAGGAGGTTCGAGTCGAACAGGGCCTCGGGAATGGCAATTTGGCCTGCGATGAGGGACATGTACGCACATACCGGCTCGGCCCTTCTGATGTCCGCTGGCACCACCATTTGTGGATTCATGGTTCTGCTTCTCTCCCCCATCCCTGTGATTAGGGACTTTGGCGTTGTAAGCTCGATCTCGGTGGCTTTCTCGCTTATCCTTGCGTTGCTGGTCCTACCTGGTCTGCTTGCAGCAGAGGTGAGGACAAACGGAAACGGCTCCTAATCCAATAGCCCTACCAGGTCCTCCATCTCGAGGTTCTGCTCTCTAGCGAGGAGCAGCATTGCGATTTCGAGGGAAACAGGGCCCAATGCCCTCCTCTTCCTCTCTGCCCTCCTCATGACCTCACGTCTATCGAGTCCGGACATCGAAGAGACCGTTGATGCCAATCTCGCCAACCTGCTTTCGATGCCGGACGATTCACCGACCTCTTGGTTTTCGGGGAGATTCCTGAGGGGAGAGGGCGCGGGGCCTACTTCATCCATTTCGGGTGGCTCGGGAATGTCTTCGAAGCTTGACAGGGATGGGTGCCAACCCAACTCGGGGGGTTGCCCCATACTGGGAGAACATGGCTCCAGAGAATCCGCACTACCCACCAGCCAACCGGCCGAGTGAAGTCGCTTGGCGAGAGAAAGGGACGAATCGGGGGAAAACCACTGCATCTCGAGGGACCACATTCTGGAAAGGTCCCTCATGCTCACCGCGNCTCCTCCGATGAAAGATGAGTGTAGGAGCTTCGAGATCTCGATTTCGACTTCCTTTGGCATGTTACAGGTACTGCTAGGCGACAATGTGCTTGATGGTTGCCCTGTGCGAAATCGCGCTGAATTGAAGTGTGGTGGCACTATCCGCGGGCGATTTTCTGTGGCTAGGGAGTACATCGCACGCGACCCGCGCACCGGAAANAGGATNGGANCNGGGAAAAAAGGGAGCGGGAGAGGNGTCGGNTTCGCGGCATTGACTCCCGANAGCGGACCATGGCAGAGGCTGGAGCCTCACGACATACTGCCACTAGCNAACGGGGAGTCNGGTAAAGTGGAAATCTTGGCCGACGGNAAGAGGTGGCTACTAGGAAGGATCGACGCGATCAAGGCACTNNCAAGGGTTCCCGGCAANGACACAGAGCGTGCTTACGATTCTCTGGTGGATGCATTGGAGGACGACTTCCCTGACGTTAGGATAGCCGCNNTGAAGACNCTGCCTTCTTTCTCTCTNAGGAGGCAGGGGATATTGCTCCATTGCCTTTCTGACAGGCTTGTGGACGATGACGAATCGGTGAGGGAGGAGGCGATGACGTGCCTGAAGAAGGTAGCACCNCTATTCCCATCGGGNTGTGAGGAGATNCTCAGAAGGGAGCTTCGAGACAGCAGAAAGGACCACAGNGGAAATGCCTTCGAGGCNTTGAAGCTAGCATCCAGGGAGTGGCCCGAGGTCGGATGCCTGCATCTTGACGAGCTGATCAGGGAAGAGGAGGACGATCTGCGAATCAGGGGGTCAACGATTCTGAGGACAATAGCATCGAAGGGGGGAGCAGAGGCATGGGACCTGATCGGGTGGTCTCTTCAAGACGAGGAAGTTAGGGTGAGGAGGAACGCCTCCAAGACCCTGACAATACTAGCNGATGTAGAGCCAAGAGTAGCTGCAATTTTGGTGGAGTCCAGCATAGGNGAGGATGACAGGCAAATCAGAGGTTCNGTGATCAAGGCNCTGAAGAAGCTCGACATACAGAGTCCGAGAGTGGTACAGATGATACTCAAGGGGGCGGCTGACAAGGACCTNGAGATGAGGAGGGCTTGCATAGGNCAGATATCGATCATCCTCTCGGGACAGGAGCTGAGGGAGGCCGCTGGAGAACTCCTGAAGAAGGAGAAAGATCCNNGCCTGAAGAAGAGGCTTCAATCCCTCGCCNTGGATCCCGACTTCGAAGGAACGGAACAAGAGAAGAACCTGAAGCTCGCNGCAGCGGAATACGTGCCAAAAGATGACGATATAGNGGACGNNCCCCCTCCTCCTGCCATGGGTGAGGATGATAAACGCCAGTCAGGTCGGCCGGGCAGCGAGGAAGGCAGATGAGTGACGATTNCGACGAGAAGCTTGCGCGATTCGAGANGCTTTGGGATGGAGTGACTCCGAAAGGGGTTAACAGAACCAAGGCACTGAAGTTCAGGCAGTACATGAGGAATCACGTNCTCCAGAAGTTCCACAAGCGCAGGAAAGACCAGTGGGCNAATGCGGACAAGGGCCACTACAACCACGGTTTCTCCAGCAAGGACCAGTTCCTGACGAAGGACAATTGTAGGAAATACTGGATGGGGGAGCTCCAGAAGGACATCAGAGAAGCTGAGACCTGGTCCTGAGGCCGAACAATGTCCTCTCTATCATTCAATGACTGGGAACTACAGAAGCATGTGGCTGATGCAATAGGCAAACTCGGCTGGGAAGAGCCAACGCAGATTCAAGTCGAAGCCATACCCTTCGCGAGGAAGGGCATGGATGTTGTGGGGCAGGCAAGGACAGGTTCTGGAAAAACCGCCGCTTTCGGNATCCCTATNATCGANTCCTGCGAACCCAATGGTTCGANTCAGGCCATAGTCCTNTGCCCCACCAGGGAGCTCGCNGTTCAAGTCGCGGAGGAGTTCCANTCACTGCAAGGTAAGAAGGGCCTCAAAATCGAGACTGTTTACGGGGGGACAGACATCGAGAAGCAGGCAAAGCTCCTGGACAAGGGCGTCGACGTAATCGTAGGAACCCCGGGTCGCGTAATTGACATGAGCAAAAGAGGACACATAGACCTCTCAGAAATCGGAATCTTCTGNCTAGACGAGGCNGACAGGATGCTGGACATGGGATTCTTCCCNGACGTCCTGTGGATNGTCGAGAAGATGGGTGACAGGGAGCAGACCCTTCTCTTCAGTGCCACATTCCCCCAGGAGGTTCTGGATGCCACGGAGGAATTCACCGAAGACCCNGTGCACGTAATGAGCGAGGACCTAGAGGTAGAGGTGCCAGAGATAGACCAGTTCGCCATCAAGGTCGGACGGCTAAACAAGATGTGGGCACTGGGAAGGATCGTCGCCAGCATGTCTGAAGAGGACCAGATGCTCATCTTCACCAACACCAAGAGAATGGTGGAGATGCTGGGGGAGAGGCTCGACAGGCAAGGAGTGGACTCAGCATCACTGCACGGGGATATGGCCCAGAACAAGAGGGAAAAGATCCTCGACAGGTTCAGGGATGGGAGCAAAAAGATCCTTGTCGCAACGGACGTGGCAGCCAGGGGGCTCGACGTCGATGGGATCACGCACGTAGTGAACTACGACCTCCCGGACGAGACCGAAGTGTACGTACACAGGATAGGAAGAACCGGGAGAATGGGGAGGAGCGGCCAGGCTTGGAGCTTCGTCGGAGGCTCAGAGATGGGTCAACTGGATAAAATCGCAAACACGTGGGCCATGAGCATCCCGGTGGTTGAGGCGCCAGACCTGCCGAAGGGCGGTAAAGAGATGGCAAGGCTGAAGGAGGACTGGGACGAAATCTCGGACAGTTTCGGGATGGTCACAGTCAGGGTCTCCGTAGGCAGGGGAGACTCCAGCAAGCTAGCCCTATCCGACTGGATAGTTAATCAGGCCAGAGTCCCCGAGGTAGCGATAGGAGAGATTTCCATGGGAGAGTCGGAGTCAACTGTGGAAGTGCACGTCAAGAAGGCTTCCTACGTCATAGACGTCCTGAAATCGAGGAAGTTCGAGGGCACGAACCTCGAGCCTGCCATAGTAAGCTAGCGTACAGGACTGGCGAAGGCCCCCCTCCCGAAGGGAGGGGTCTTCCGCATCCTAAATATATCCGGACTAACAAGGCCCCTCATGGCTGACGCCAAGGGAGGTAGCGGGGCCAAAGACAAGCAGGCCGCTGAGGCTGCCAAGAAGAAGGCAGAAGCCGAGAAGAAGAAGGCGGCAGACCTGAAGAAGGCGGCAGAAGCCGCAGCGAAGGACAGGGCCGCGTCCGAGAAAAGCCTCGAGGCCGCCAGTAAGGCGAGGAAGAAGGCAGAGGAAGAGCTCCAGAAGGCCAAGACCGAGGCCAGCGATGCAACCAAGAAAATCAGCGACCTGAAGAAGGAGAAAGCGAACGCTGACAGGGAGCTAAAGTCCCAAGAAGCCTCCAGGAAGAAGGCGGAGGCAGACCTCGCAAGGACAAAGAAGTCCGGTAGCGGGGACGTCAAGAAGCTAGAGAACCTCGAGAGGCAGGTTAAGTCTTCCAAATCGAGGCTGGAGGACTCCAAGAAGGCATCATCCGAGGCGAAGAGGCAACTGGAGAAGGAGAAGGACAGGACAGGAAAGGACTCCAAGAAGATAGCAGACCTGAGCAAGGAACTGACCAGCCTTCAAAGCGAGTTGAAGACAGTGCAGTCAGACCTGAGGAAGGCCGAGGCCGAGCTTGCCTCCGAGTCTAAGAAGGGGACCGCCGAGAAGGCCAAGCTGCAGCAGCTCACAGACTCGACAAGAGGCCTGAAGTCCCAGATCTCAGACCTCGCCAAGAAGGTCAAGGAAATAAGGACCAAGACAGAGGACCAGGCCAAGACCCTCAGGGACTTCGAAAGCAGACTCACCGAGGAGACAAAGGCGAAGAAGGAGGCCGAGGCGAAGCTCGAGAAGGCGAAGAAGGCGACGGACGCCGCCGACCAGAAGAGGAAGGCGGCAGAGGCCAAGACCAAGGAGGCGGAGAAGGCCTTCCAATCCACAGTCAAGCCCAGAAAGGACGCGGAGGACAGGGCGAAGAAGGCCGACTCCGACAGGGTCCGAGCTGAGAAGGAGCTAGAGAAGAGGATCGGTTTGCAGAAGAAGGCCGAGGAAGAGGCGAAGAAAGGCGCTGACGACAGGAAGACCGCGGAGAAGGCGAAGGCCGATGCTGAGAAGGCGAAGGCCGATGCTGAGAAGGCGAGAGACAAGAGTATCAAGGAGACCGACAAGGCGAGGAAAACCCTGTCCGAGTCCAGGGCCAAGCTGAATGAGATAAGCGATGACCTCAGGAAGGCAGAGGCTGACAGGAAGGCCGCCCAGGAAAAGGCGGCAAGCGCCAAGGCGGAAGCCGACGAGCTATCCAAGAAGGCCGAGAACAGCAAATCGAGCGCTGAGAGCGCGGCTAAGAGACTCAAGGAGGAGAACTCTGCGGGAAAGGATGCCAAGGCCCAGCATGCCGAGAGCAAGAAGAGGGCCGAGGCCGCGAAGAAGGATCTAGCATCCGCAAACGAGGACCTAAAGAAGGCAGTCGCCAAGATGGAGGAGGTCACCAAGGCAAAGCAGGCCTACCAGAAGAGGGCTTCCGAGGAGAGGAAGAAGGCCGAGGAGGTCGAGGGACAAATCTCCCAGAAGAGGAAGCTGATAGCCGACACCAACAAGAGGGCCGAGTCAGAAGCTAAGGCGAAGGCCGAGGCCGATGCGAAGGCGAAGGCCGAGGCCGATGGCCACAAGAAGGCCAAGGAGGACCTGAAGGCGGAGACCGAGAGGTGGAAGGAGGCCGAGAGGGTACTCGGGAAGACGACCAGCGATCGAAAGAAGTCCCAGGCGGAGGCCAAGAAGGCGAAGCAGGCGAAGGAAATCACGCACAAGGAGTTCCTAGACGCCAAGCAAAACAGTATCGAGGCCGAGAACGCGGCCAAGCAAGAGGAGAGGGACCTCAAGGACGCACAGAGAAGAGCGGAGGCCGAGGCTAAGGCCAGAAAGGACCTAGAGAAGGAGATCGAGGAGGAGGAGAAGCGAAGGAAGATCTCCAAGGCCAAGAAGAAGGCCCTAGAGAAGAAGAAGCTGACTGCCGAGGAGCTGGCCAAGGAGGAGGCCAGGAAGCGGCAGGAGGCCAAGGACCGTGTCAAGAAGAAGGCCGAGAAGAGGAGGAAGAGGGCCGAGGAGGAGCGCCAGAGGAAGATGCTGGCCGCTTCCGAGGCCGAGCAGCTAGCAGAGGTGAAC
>NZTJ01000041.1 GCA_002697065.1 Methanobacteriota archaeon | reverse complement strand
ATAGCCCAGCATCAGCCATGGGCCTGTAGCTTAGTCAGGTAGAGCGCCGGGCTTTTAACCCGGTGGCCGGGGGTTCGAATCCCCTCAGGCCCGCCTGACGGCTTCTCAGGCCCTCGTTTTTTCTGGGCGGGGGAAGAGTCATGGCAGTAAAGAGCTCAACGAAAAAGAGATTGATAGAGCTGGGTATACCGGAGGATCACGCACACAAGTTGGCGGACGATGCAAATCTGGACACAATAAAGAGAATGTCCAGAGAGCAAGTGGCAAAAAAAGTCGGCTTAGACGAGGGAGTCTCTGAGTTAGAACACATCATGGGCGTGATAAGTGAACACGTCGGATCCCGTAAGCGAAGTAAGAGTAACAGAATCACCATCTCCCGCAAGGCACTTCTGGATGAGGATATCCCTACTGGGGATTACAGGTTCAACGTGCTTAACCATGTGCTGGTGCCCCATCACGAATTAGTACCAATCGAGGATGAAGCCCAGATTCTTGAGCCATGGGGGCTAAGGACAGACGATGCCTTCGGAAAGGACAGGCTTGCAAAGGAACTATTGCCGAAAATACTGATCACCGATCCCGCGATCCAGGTCATTAAGGAGATTGAAGAGTCCGAGAATGATGAGCTTCCTGCAGGATGGCTTGCAAATAGAGTTGTCAAGGTCGTTAGATACAGTAGGTCTGCAGGCCAATCAGTAGCATTCAGGCTAATAGTGGAGAGCGCATAAGGGGGAATAAAAATGAGAGAAATTGTTGAGAGTTATTTCAAGCATAGAAGCCTAGTAAACCACCAACTTGCTTCGTACAATGACTGCATCCCTATCGGAGACGGTAAGGAGAGTAGAATGGAGAACATTGTACGAAATATTAGGATTGGTAGTGACGAACAAGTTGAAGACGACGAGGGAGGTTTGGTCAAACTCGATCTTTTGGATAAAGAAATCATTGTCAGACTAAAGAATCTCAGGCTAGGAAGGCCGACGATCAAGGAGGCCAATGGTGCGGAACACCACGCAACTCCAATGGAGTGCAGACTCAGGAAGCTGACTTACTTCTCACCTGTTTATCTGGACTTCAAGATTTTCCGTGATGACTTGCCCCCTTCTCCCGGTTCCGAGATGGGATTCCAGGAGGAAACGAGCGTTCACATAGGGAATTTGCCAATAATGGTCAGATCAGCGAGGTGCAACCTGAACCCAAATCATGCAGATGAGAATCGCCGACTTTCACCTGAAACCTCTTCTGAGGATTCGGAGAGATACAATCAACTCCTACGCAAGTATGGGGAAGATCCTCTTGATCCCGGTGGTTACTTCATAATCAACGGGACCGAGAGAGTTCTAATTTCGATGGAAGACCTTGCTCCAAATAGGGTAACTGTAGAGAAAAACAAGAAGTATGCTCATGAAACACAGGTTGCAAAAATCTTCTCTCAGAAAGACGGTGTTAGGAAGCCCCTGAATGTCGAAAAGAGAAGGGATGGAATGCTAATGGTCAAGATTCCTAGTGCGGGAACAACTCCCATTCCACTAGTGCTACTAATGAGGGCACTTGGAGTAGCCAAGGATATGGATATTTTCGCCTCTATTGCAGGTCCACCTGAGGCCATGAAGTACACAGTCGCCAACCTCAACGATCTCAGGGATAACGAGGAGTATGGCGTTGATACTTCGGAAGAGGCACTATCTTGGTTGGAGAAGAAGTTTGCAGCAGGACAGCAGAAGGAGTACAGAGAATCGAGAATCCAGAACTTACTCGATAACGAACTGCTGCCTCACTTGGGTTCAAACTTTGAGAATAGGGAGAAGAAAGCCATTTTCCTTGGTCGCATAGCTAGACAAGTTCTAGAGATGGCCATAATGGACAAGGACCCGAATGACAAGGATCACTACGCAAACAAGCGCGTTCGCCTAGCCGGCGATCTNGTGNAGGATCTNTTCAGAGTAAGCCTTCAACAANTGGCTCGAGACTTGAAGTATCAGTTGGAGAGGCACCANAACAGAAAGAGGGAACTGAGAATTTCCTCGTGTCTNCGTCCTGACGTCCTTACAACNAAGATTATGCACGCTCTCGCTACAGGAAACTGGGTTGGAGGGAGGTCTGGAGTTAGCCAACTCCTCGATAGGACAACATACTTGTCCGCACTATCCCANATGAGGAGAGTCACGAGTCCTCTTGTTCGAAGCCANCCTCATTTCGAGGCAAGAGATTTGCANCCCACGCAATGGGGACGNCTGTGCCCAAATGAGACTCCNGAGGGACAAAACTGCGGNCTTGTCAAGAATGCCGCACAAATGATAGACGTCTCTGAGGANGTTCCCGAACAGGACGTCAAGGCTCTGTTNAAGGAGGCTGGTGTTGACGACAATCCCGAGGGCTGGGCCGATGGATCNAGNATACACGTAAACGGTGATATNTTCGGCCTTCANAAGAGGCCGCACAAACTCGTTAGNCAATTCAAGAGNNGNCGCAGATCAGGAAGGATTAGACCTGAGGTGAGTATCAGGCACGATTCTGAGAATCGTGACGTTTTCATCAATACAGATAGAGGCAGAATGCTCAGGCCTCTGCTAATTATCGATCANGGTAGCCTGCAAATCACNAAGATGCACTTAGAGGCGTTGGATTCAGGTGAGATAACATTNGCNGATCTTGTCTCTGGNGGNGTGGTAGAATGGGTGGACGCAGAGGAAGAAGAGGATCTTTTGATNGCTCCTAGACCNTTCGATCTTCCATCNNTCTCACCAAAGAACAAACGNCCCATNAATCCAGCAAAGGTGGAGTGGACCAANNTGGGNGAGCATGGAATCTCTCATGCTGAGNTAGCCGCAGAAGTAACTATGCCNAACGGNGACTCAAAGATAGAGAAATTCAAGGTTCCTCTGAACTANTACCAAGAAAATATGGATGCTCTGAAGAGGAAAGAAAAGAAGGATAACACNGTTCTAGTATTCACTCACGTAGAGATCGATCCACAACTCATCATGGGNGTNTGNGCTTCTCTAGTCCCNTATCCAGAACATAACTCAACTCCAAGAGTTACTGGNGGTACAGCAATGGTGAAACAGAGCCTCGGGGTNGCTAGCGCAAATTTCAGACTTAGACCTGATACTCGNGCGCACGTGATGCANTATCCNCAGCGNTCAATTGTAGGTACTCGTGCCATGAAGTCCACNAAATTCGATGATAGGCCNGGAGGGCAGAACTTCGTTGTAGCAATNGTCAGCCATCATGGTTACAACATGCAAGATGCCGTAATCATGAACAAGNCTTCNGTCGAGAGAGCTCTNGGNAGGTCNGCCTTCATTCGCACATACAATGCTGAGAACAAGAGATTCCCNGGCGGACAAGAGGAGAGAATNGAGGTCCCAGGTACTGGACTNGATGAAATCAAGGGACTCAAGTCATGGGACTCCTACTCGCATCTAGAAAGAGACGGACTACCTGTTCCGGAGGTTGAGCTAACCAGCCAAGAAGGAGGTAGGTCAATCCTNGTAGGTAAGACCAGCCCGCCCAGATTCCTTGAAGAATCGCACGGGGCATTCCTGCAAGCTCAGGAAAGGAGAGAGTCTTCAATGCTAGTTCGACACGGTGAGAAGGGATGGGTGGACAACATCTTCGTGACAGAGTCCCTCGACTCTGGTAGNCTAGTCCGAATCACNCTCAGAACAAACAAGGTCCCTGAACTTGGAGACAAGTTTGCCAGTAGGCACGGGCAAAAGGGGATTATTGGAAGACTGGTGAATGAGGAGGACATGCCATTCACCGAGGATGGCGTAATACCTGACCTTCTCATCAATCCTCATGCAATCCCTTCGAGAATGACTGTAGCCCACGTATTGGAGATGATAGGAGGAAAGGTTGGCTCTATGGAGGGAAGAAGAATTGATGGGACAGCGTTCACGGGCGAAAAGGAAGAGTCACTAAGATCGGGCCTACTCAGAAACGGACTGAGGCATACTGGTAGAGAACCTATGATTAACGGAGAAACAGGCGAGAGCTTCCCCGTGGATACATTCGTCGGAGTAATTTACTATCAGAGGCTACATCACCTCGTCAGCAGCAAGCTCCACGCACGAAGTAGAGGAAGGGTGCAAATTCTGACCAGACAACCCACGGAAGGTAGAGCTAGACAGGGCGGTCTCAGATTCGGAGAGATGGAGCGNGACTGTCTTATCTCCCATGGTGCATCAATGGTCATCAAGGACCGNCTCCTTGACGAGTCNGATGGTTGGAACCTAATGGTCTGTAACACTCCCAGGTGCGGNCATATCGCATATTACGATTGGAAGAGAAGAACTACCATTTGCCCCGTTTGTGGGGATAGGTCAGACGTCCATAGCGTCCAGACATCATATGCATTCAAGCTTCTCCTGGATGAAATGAAGAGTCTTGGGGTAGCTATGAGACTAGAACTGGAGGACAGAAGATGAGCGCTAGAGATGCAGCAAAGATACCCAAGAGGATCGACTCGATTAGATTCACNTTGATGGATCCAAACGAAATCAGAAAGATGTCCTCTGTTGAAGTAAAGACAGCAGACACCTACAAGGACGACGGCCACGCTTTCAAGCAAGGTCTAATGGACCCGAAGATGGGCGTAATCGATCCAGGAATTAGGTGCGAAACATGTGGCAACAAACACGAAGAGTGCCCCAGTCACTTCGGGCATATTGCGCTGGAGTTACCAGTAATGCACATTGGGTTCACTGGGCTGATAAAGACGTGCTTGAAGACAACATGCAACACCTGCAGCAAGGCTTTGCTCCTCGATGCTCCAGAGACGCATCCGACAGACCCCGAGAAGTCTGAGCAGGACTACTACNGGGACAGAGTGAATGATATTATCCTAAAGCATGGNGTCGGTGGNCGTGAATTCAAGAAGATCATCAAGGACATAGAGAATATATGCGCTGGANCAAAGAGGGCAATNTGTATGCACTGTGGTGCAGAGCAGGGTAAGATAATTCTCGATAAGCCCACTACCTTCAAAGAAAAGAAGGCGGACAAAGGAGAGCACAAACTTAACGCTCGAGACATTCGTGAATGGCTAGAAAAGATTCCAGATGAACACCTAATTTTCGTAGGAATGGAGCAAGACGTTAGTAGGCCAGAATGGACAATCATGAAGGTTCTACCAGTCCCTCCGATTACTGTTAGGCCGTCCATCACGCTAGAAAGTGGAGATAGATCCGAAGACGATCTTACACACAAGTTAGTCGATGTTCTTAGGATCAACCAAAGACTCAGGGAGAATCGTGACTCAGGAGCTCCACAATTGATAGTAGAAGACCTCTGGGAGCTTCTTCAGTACCACTGCACAACATACTTCGATAATCAGACCAGCGGAATACCACCNGCACGTCATAGATCTGGAAGGCCACTGAAGACCCTNTCTCAGAGGCTCAAAGGGAAGGAAGGTAGATTCAGAAGTAACTTGTCTGGGAAGAGGGTCAACTTCTGCGCTAGAACGGTTATCAGCCCGGATCCGAATCTTGGAATCAACGAAGTCGGCGTACCAGTAAAGACTGCCAAGGAGCTCACNGTACCAATTAGAGCCACNAGNAGAAACAGGGAACAACTCAGACAGATGATACTNAGAGGACCAGATGTCCATCCCGGAGTCAACTATATCATCAGAGGCGATAGATTCAGAGTAAGGATTACCGACAGAACGAAGTNCATNTGGGCAGGATTTAGGTGCTTGAANCCCGATTGNCATTGTGGTAGTGAAGANGAGCCATACATGGGCTACAGGCCAGATNTGAATGAGGTTCTGCCTGCACCAAACTTCCTCCCAGGTCTTGTTTTGAAGGAACAGATGAGNAGNGACCCAATGACCGATGAACTGCTCCCGGAGTGGAGCGTAGATTTGGATAGGACCCTCTCCAACCTTAGNGGNGAGGGGGAAGANGGGAAGCCACTAGCNGAAGACGANCCNGATGCNGCCATACATAACCGCTGGAAGTGGGAAGTAGAAAATCCGGAGGATTACCTNCCGGANCACCTCGAGGTCAGGTGCCCCCATTGCGGTAGTCCAGAAATTGAGGATGAACATGGAAATGTCTACCCNACGGANGTTGAGGACAGGCTTAGCACATTCGACAGAGATGGNAANCCAAGGCCNGGAGTTGTNGTGGAGAGGCATCTTATTGATGGNGATGTAACGATTTTCAATCGTCAACCATCACTACATAGGATGTCTATGCTAGTCCACGAAATCCGAGTNATGGAAGGAAAGACATTCAGATTCAATCTAGCNGATTGNACNCCCTACAATGCAGATTTTGACGGCGATGAGATGAACTTACACGTGATTCAGAGTGAGGAAGCTAGAGCCGAGGCCAGNATNCTCATGAGAGTTCAGGAGCACATTATNTCCCCTAGATACGGAGGTAGTGTGATTGGTGGTATTCACGACCATATCACTGGTGCTTTCCTGCTCACACACGNTGAAGCATTCCTGCCTATGCCCGTTGCACTGGATGTCCTGAGCTCTATTGGGTGGGAGGGAGATCTCCCACCANCAGTAGAGAGAAATGGACAGACAGGACTATTGGGCAACGAAGTATTCAGCCTACTTGTCAAGGGCGGTTTCTCTCTTAACTTCAAGAATCGCGCCGGAGAAGAAGTGAAGGTCACTCAAGGAGANGTCTCAGGTTCNATCGATAAGAGGGGNATNGGGGCAGAGGATGGGAGGCTGCTTGACGCGGTCGTCCAGACCCATGGAACAGATCTGGGTGCCGATTTCATCAATAAGATGACAAAGATGACAATAGCAATATGCACTGCAATGGGCTTCACTACTGGGATAGATGACGAAGATCTACCTCCAGAGGCCAAGGAAGAAATAGAGAGAATCAACTCTGAAGCTAGCTCCAATGTAGATGCCGAACTGGAGAAGTTCGGAAAGGACGGAAGGAAATATGAGGCTAGACCGGGCAGAACACCACACGAGACTCTTGAAGAAAACATCCTGACAATACTCGATGCTGCGAAGGCAGAAACGGGTAACGTCGCTAAGGCACTACTTGGTGATGACAACTCNGCTGTCCTGATGGCAACATCTGGGGCCAGGGGATCGATGGATAACCTTGCAATGATGGCGGGGTCNATTGGACAGCCAAAAGTAAGAGGAAAGAGGCTAGAGAGGGGCTATCAAGATAGGGTTCTATCTCATTTCCCTAGGAAGGTTAAGGGGGCCAAGGAGAAGGGGTTCGTATCCTCATCATTCAAGAGAGGCTTGGAACCAACGGAGTTCTTCATGCTTTCAGTGTCAGGTAGGGAATCACTAGTTGACACAGCAGTCAGAACGAGTAAATCCGGTTACATGCAGAGAAGGCTGATTAATGCAATGGACGATCTCAAGGTATCTAATGATTCAATGGCCTCAGTTAGAAATACCGCAAACCGAATCATCCAGTTCGAATACGGCGAGGATGGCACCGATCCGGCCCGAAGTAGGAAGGGTAGCCCATTCGATGTCGATCAAGTACTCAACGATGCGCTAGGGGGTGGAAACTGATGGTAGTTAAGAGTGCAACCAAGAAGAAGTTGATGGATCTAGGGATAGAAGAGGAATACGCCCACAAGTTAGCGGATGATCGCAAATGGGATGATGTCAAGGGACTATCTCCCGGGCAGATCGCTCAGATCTGTGGAATCGACTCTGGAACATCTCAGAGAATCCACGATGTTATGGCTAGCTCAGTTAAGTCCAGCCGAGCCTCCGCAGCAAGTTCAGAGAAGACCATCGTTCGAAGGAGGACAGTCTCGAGAACTAGGCGAATGAAACGCTCTCTTCCCCTGCAGGAATACGACTATGATACGAAAATGAAGCAGCTGTTCCGTGACGTCGATAGCGAAGACGAGATATTTATCCAACTTAGCAAAGCCGCTGAGGAAAGTGAGTCAAACCTGACTCCTCGGATGATAGACCAACTGGTCCAGGGGCTTCACAGTAGAGGGGAGAAGAAGGTAACTCCAGCCAAGGCTAAGAAAATAATCAACTCTGCAAGCAACTTCTACAACGATGCAAAAGCAGTTCCACACGAGGCAGTAGGAATTACCACTGCACAGTCAATTGGTGAGCCCGGGACACAGATGACAATGCGTACATTCCACTATGCTGGAGTAGCTACTGTGAACGTGACCCAGGGTCTCCCAAGGATAATTGAGATAGTGGACGCCCGGAAGGTCCCCCAGACTCCGACCATGATAATTTACATGGACGAGAAGAACTCGAAGGGAAAGCCACTTAGGACGAATGAAAAACTTGTAAGAGACTTGGCTGCTTCCATAGAGACAACTACTGCTATGGACATAGCGACCATCGATGTCGATGTTGCCCAGAGAAACATAGTACTTCAGTTAAACAACAAAAATATGAAGCTCAAGAAAATGACAGGCGCAGAGGTCAGAGACAAGCTCTCACGAGCACTAAGACTGTACGTTCAGGCCGATGACGAAGACCGCCCCAAGTCCCTTAGGATTATTCCAGGGGTATCGAAGGAGGAAGATCTTGCATCTCTTGCATCCGATCCTCCAACTTACACTGCTCTCCTGCAACTCGAGGACAAGATCAAGAAACTAAGATTGAAGGGACTTCCCGGCATTAGCAGAGCTACAGTCCAGGGACCAATGTCAGAAACTGGAGAATATTATATTTCCACTATTGGCTCCAATCTTTCCAAGGTCAGTGAGTTTGATGGAGTAGATCGCTCAAGGACTTATACAAACAACATAAACGAGATACACGACTATCTCGGAATCGAGGCTGCACGACAGGCAATAATTAACGAGATGTGGGACACGCTTGAGGGGGCTGGACTCGATGTGGACGTAAGGCACCTGATTATGGTTTCAGATGTTATGACCACAGGAGGCGAGGTTAGAGCAATCGGAAGACACGGAGTTAGCGGGACTAAGCACTCGATCCTAGCCCGTTCGGCTTTCGAGGTTACAGTAACACACCTGCTTAAAGCCGGTGTAATTGGTGAAAGGGACAACCTTTCTGGCGTTACCGAGAACATCATTGTCGGACAACCAGTAGCNCTGGGGACAGGAAGCGTAGAGCTCTTCTACATCCCCGAGGAAAATAATTGAGGCGTTAATATGGACATAGGTAGGCAACTGAAGCAAGGNATAAACTCCGGAGAAATCGTCTTCGGTCAAAGGCAGACTACATCACAATGCACNAGAGGNNCCGCTAAGTTAGTTTTAGTTGCCTCGAATTGTCCAGAGTCTTTCATCGATCATTTGAGGAATTCCCACCCTTCGGTACCAATACACCAGGTTACCATGGTCAACCGACAGCTGGGGGCTGCATGTGGTAAGCCATTCCCTGTCAGTTCTCTGTGTGTAATTGAACCTGGGCAGAGTGATCTGTTACAACTGGCCCCAAACGTCTGATTAAGAAATCAGGGTCCTAGGCTCTAATCTTGGCGTTCCATTGAAAGACGTAGCCTTCTGCCTGTGGCTATGGAGCAAATATTGCGTGCTCTACTTAGTATTAGGTCTCCGGACTTCGAACCTATGGAGTTGCCTTCATCGCAGTCTTCATTCAAATCTATTGGTATGGCCACTTCTATCCACGATTTTGATATTCATTCTAGAAGAATATTCATCTGGCACGCTGCTGCAGGCATTCTTCCCATTACTAGAAGCGAGTTAGACCGGTTTGAGATGGATTCGCCAAAAGGCTTCCACCTAATCCTCAGTGAGCGTACAACTCATCCCGATTGCGAGCCTATTGACGAATCTAAAATTCAGATTGTTTCTCCTAACCAGATTTCTCTCTGGATTGGAGGTGCGGTTCTTTCAGGCGAACTCGTTGCTTCGATTGCTCAGGAAGAGTCAAAACATGAAGAGCCCAATCTTGCTTCAATTCAATCCAATGAGCAGGAAATCCAAGTTCTCAGATCTAAGATTGACATAGAATCTTGGTCCGAGAGCCGAGGAATCGANGGATTTTCCTCATCACCCATGTTACTAGAGGCACTGATTTGGAAAGTTTCAGGTGATTTGCATGGTCCTAGCGGAAGTAGTGAAAAGGGCGAATGGACAATACTAGAGGACCCATGGTCTCAGAGGCTTAGCATCATCGGGAACTCAGAAAAAATGCACATTGCTCCCAAACTTAGGTCTGCAAGCCCTCCCAATGAGAATTGGCTGAGCGAAGATAGGCTAAAAATAGAGATTTCCAAGATAGTTGAGGAGAGGAGGAGGGGCGACTCTGGTGAGATGAGTATATCTGGATCAGTCAGGAGCATGCTACTCGAAAAATGGGTTTTGGATACGCCTATGGCGTCGATTGAGCAATTCAGAACATTCATTCCGGGCTGGTTGATAAATCTCGACTCAGAGAAGATTCTCCATGGCAGGAATGGCCGTCTTTACGACTTAGTTTCGCTGAAGTAGCATCATATCCTCATCAGAAAGGGTGTCTCCCTTCATTAGCCTGGACATCAAGTCCGAAACCTCCACTCTATCTTCCTCTTGTTCCTTCTTAGAACCAGATAGTTTCAGNATGTCCTGCATTGAATGTATGCACCTTAATGAAATGATNTACTTGTTATGCAACTCATCAGCNTNCGACTTGGTNGAAGTNAGACCCAGATGCTCGGAATTTGCNAGTCCTCTCAATCTATCTACTTCATTTGATAATTCCATCATTAGTGAATGCGCCTCTTCGGATTTTTCAGATGCATCAGTGACGGCATCATGTGCTTTCTGCTGCTTTTTTTCAGCTTGTCTAACTTCTCTTAAAACGCTAGAACTACTGACCTCCTCCTCTTTCTTGATTCTCTTGAAATCTGTTTGAAGCCTCTTCATCTTAGCGAAGAAATCCTTCTCCTTACTGGGACTAATCTGTCCAGTCTGATGACGCCACTCAAGTTTGTTCATCTGTTCTCTAATGCCTCTAGAGCTGGGGCCGCTTCTCTTCTTCCCCGACTCGCTGCCATTCTTATCCACCGAACTCCTTAGTTTCGCTCTAACTTCTTTCAACTCGTTTGTTTTCTCTAGTCTTATTTTTCTCAATTCGGCTACCTTGCTATTCGCCTCATTCCTCAGACTCTTCTGCTTCTGAACTTCNGTGATCAACTGCTTTACCTGTAGATTGATTTCATTCCTTTTATCCAACTGTCCCCTTACTTTGATATTCAACTGATCTCGATGTTCTTTGTAGTCGGCTAGCTTCTTGCCGACCAACTCTGATTTCTTTTCGAAAACCGATGTGATATTCGATTGATTGAGTCCCAAAGCAAACCCTCTAGTTCTTCGAATTTGGAGTTCCATTTAAGGAATACCGAGTATTTCACTTCTAGTCCCTACGAATAGCATTTTTCCCACTCCTTCCTCCTCTTCGAGAAACACCAAGTTTCCTAGTCTTCTTTTTCGGTAATATGCCCTGTTTCGACTCAACTTTGACTGGCTTTTTTGAATCAGAAATAGACGAAAATCCCCCTGTCTCGAGAATCAAACCTAACTCTTCAGAACTAAGAGAACCACCCTTAGCTGCGATTCCACGTATGTCTTCTATGCTGGAAGAACCACCTCTTGCACTAGATACTCTTGAGAACTTCTGGAGTTTCTTTAGATCGGCTCTTTCCCTATTACCCTCAATCTTGATTGCTTCAATCCTATCATCAATGGAAGAAATACTCCTACTAATCCTACGTATATCCTTCCTACTAATTTTGNCACCTTCAATTTCAGTATTTTCNTTTAGNTCCGATGNTGCNTTACTAGCCTCTTCCTTGTTTTGNTCNAGTTTGGTGGAAATTCTGCGCATCTCACTTAACTTGGAAATATACTTCGCATGAGCCTCCTCTGCTTCTCTCTTCTTTTTGATCGATGACTGAATTTCGAAGAATCTGCTAAATGCAGATAGCTCCGGATTCAACATAGGCACCGCAGTAAGGTCATTGTCAATTCTAGTCAATATGAGATATGTCTCGCCAAGCCATTCCTCCAGAATTTTCGAAGGNGGAGGGATTCTTTCGTTGATGTTATCCCTTACCTCTCTTTGAATTTTAGCTTCTTTTCTTTTGGAGTGGAACTCTCCTAGTAGCTTCTTTCTTCCAGCACCTGATATTTCTATTCCAACAATTGCAGATCTGAGGGCTTTCACAATCTGTACTTGCTCTTTTCTCTCGGTCTGAAGACCCATCTTCTCTGAATCCAATGATCTCAAAATGCTCTTCTTTTCGACAATCATTTCTTTCATTTCATCTATCGATAGATCTTGCAAATTGCTTTCAAAATCTTCGGTATATTCTTTCATTCCTCTTTACCTCCAGATTTAGCATCCTTAACTTTCTTTGAACTCTTGTAGAAGGAAGAATTGCCACCTTTCTCAACGTTTTTTTGACCTCTTAGGAGGTCTCTGAATCCCGGCCCCAAATCTCCAAAACCATCTTTTATCCTCCTCTCCCAATAATCAATTGCCTTGTCGCTCTGAGCAAGCAATTCCTTCGCACGATCCAATTGACTTCTAATTTCTCTGATTTCTTCTGTTGCAATATTCAACTTCTCATAGAGTGGCTGTGCCTTTGAAACAGCGCCTATCATAGAAGAGTGAGCCTTGTCCGCCTTCTTGAATAATTTAGACATCTCTCTATTTTTTTCTAGATAATCCGCCATTTCCGGATTCGAGTCTTTCCTTTCTCTAATCCACTTGTCATTTTCGGAAATTAACTGCCTTCTCTTTTCTATTAGTTTCCTCTCAGATTTATGGTCTAACGCCGATGTTTGGATTTTAGTCTCAATCTCTTCAATCTGCTCCAGTAACTTAATCTTCTTCCATTTTGGATCAAGACTAATCATTCCTCCGGATTCAATCAATTTAGCTCTGATTCTTTTAACATCTGGAATTAGCGTACCTGCGCGTGCCTGATACTTGTCCCTCTCAGCCTTGAATTTTGCAACCTTACTATTTGATTCATCAAAGGATTTTTTCATCCTTTCTAGCTTTGGAGACAAAGTATCTTCTTCGGCCTCAAGATTTCTAATTACACCTGGCAGACTGTCTTTTAGCAGCATTCTCCTCTCTAGAAGGGCGGATGCAAGCATATCCGGAGTCACTTTCATCAGTTCACTAGTGTCCATTCCTGCTCGATTCGAGTAAATGCCTCTATTATAGGCCTATGCAGAGTGTATTTCTGCGTTTGATTCATACGATGTCCATTCGAGCCACAANCATGACGGCCCCATTGAGGAACTCTATCCTAGTTCCTNTNNTGATAATTTTTCTTCAGATAATGGCNNCNCANNATNCCNCNCANCCTAGTATTCTNCATGNNAAAACCTCTGAAATNCAGTCTTNCGCATCAAGCAANTCTNCTAANTTCACCTCTTCAGGAGGATCAGGACTTGTAATTTCAGGNGAGCCNGCCCATGTAGGGGATACTCTCACCGCATCATTGATGGTANCCAATAACGGGAACTCTACNGACTCGGNATCCCTTCATATCACACANNCCGAAAGCGGAANTTTGTTTCAGGGAGANTANATCTCGATTTCTCCNGGNTCGACCAGAGAGGTNCCTGCAAGCTTCTNTTTGANCGNCCCTGGTACTAATGAATTCGCCTGGCAACTCTCGGTGCAAGGTCAAATAGGCCAAACTGATTTGGAGGGTAACCTTTCAGTTGAGGTTTCATCTAGCCAGACTCTCAACCTAACTTTCGACTCAATTTCATGGTCTGCTACAGAAGGACTTGAAATCGACGTCTCAGTTTTTCTATCGGAGGGAAAGTCTCGCCCTATTCTGCTAGAAGTATCATCAGAATCCGCTGGAGATTCTGAGATTTTACAGGAAATTCTTCTAGAAGTTAGTCCGGGACGCAGAGAGATAGATTTCTCTTTAGGAAATCCAGAATCTACGCATATTACAGTTCAGGCCATCCCTGTACAATGGGCATCTTCCATAATTTCTGAGAACATTACCACAGAACCTGTTACCGCTCCCATAATAGACCCCTCATCAATCAAGTTAGACGTTGTTTTCAATCCCGAACAACCCTCTCTCGGAACTAGGGTTTTAGCTACAGTTTCAGTTACCAATGATGGCATCCATAAAACCCAATCTGCTAAATTGCGCCTGATTTCATCTTCTGAGCGGGCAATTCTCGCCGAATCTACGATTCCAGGTTTAATGCCCGGATCAGAGGTTACTACAGAAATGTCGATTCCAGAATGGATTGAACGCGACATCGTGGATATCGAGGTTCAATGGTCATCTGATGGGGTGGTATCGTCTAGAATTTACTCCATTGAGACAAACAACGGTGATCAAGGAGTGGAACTGCCATTCGATATTTTGGCTGCAGGCTACGGAATACTGGCTGGTGTCCTGGCAATACTGGTAGGGACCTTTTCATGGAGAGCAGTCTCTTCTAGGACTCCCTCGACTTCCAACTTACGTCTAAGGGAAGCAAAAGAGTCCAAGAGTAGCCAACTTAGAATTGAAAAGAGAGAAATTGAGTGCAGTTATTGTGATCAGAGACTGATGGTGCCTAATGATCACACGGGTGGAGTCAGGTGCCCATCATGCTCCATGGAATTCGTTGTCGGGGGCTCCGATGAGTCCTACGAAGAAACTGAAAATCTCGATGTTGTAAAGTCTTCTGAGGATATTCTCAATTGCCCAAAATGCGATCAAGCCTTGAGGGTGCAGATTGAAAAGAGGCCGGTAATGTCTAGATGCCCGGTTTGCAAGACTCAGTTCATGGCAGAGGCAGAGGGCGGTTAGAATGTCTGAATTTAGTGAAATAGAGGAGATGTATCTGAAGACTATGTTCGAGATTCATTCCGACAATCCTGCTGCCATCGTAAAGACTACGCAACTTGCAGAAATTAAGGGAGTTAGTGCAGCCTCGGTGACCGAGATGATTCAGCGACTCACGAATCGAGATATGGTGACTCACATCCCCTATCGTGGCTGCAGGCTCACTCCCTCTGGATTCCAACTGGCTGCTAGGATAAAGAGGAGGGAACTCCTACTCGAAATACTTCTCACAGAAGTGATTGGATTTGATGGAGATGTACAAGGTGTAGCCTGTAAGATGGAACACGCAGTTGGCTCCGATCTCGAATCTACCCTAGATCGTCTGCTGGGTTATCCCGAGTTCTCAAGCGAGGGCAAGAGGATACCCAGTGTGGAGAGAGAATTCGAAAGTGTTGGAATTTCCACCCTTCTCCCCCTCTCCAAGCTCCCAACAGGATCTTCTGCTACAGTTGAGATGATAATTTCATCAGACANNGAGGCTGTAACTATCANAGACTGTGGGATAAGTGTAGGANCTATTNTCGAAACCTCCGANNATTCAAGAACTTGTNATGGANAANCNNTTACTATTTCNGACTCACTCTCAATGCGTATTCTAGCTAGAATAAATTCCATGGNGTGATAAATTATGGCAGCAGTAGAAGAAAATACGGATATNGTTGACTTGGANAGTGACATAGATTCAATGGTNTCGGCACTCGAAACAGAAACNCCCGCAGCCCCNGATNTCNATGAGATTATNAATACCGAGAAATCGTCTNNTGAACCTAATNTAAAGTCTANATTAAAGGTNCGNGAGGCTATACTAACGGGCATCGACGACNTACTAATTAGTCGTGGAGCACGTCTNATTCTTTTCCTTCCAATCGTAGTAGTAATTTTGTTCGGATTAGCTCAGTCTTATCGAAGCTCGGATCCTGATTGGTGGCAAGGTGGAGTAAGAGAACTATTCCTCGATCTATCATTTTCAAAATCAGTATACTTGCTTTCACTTGCCCTCATGGTGGCAGACCTTCTTCTTCTATTCGTCTTGCATTACTTGCTTTGGGTCACAAAGAGGATTTTCCAAATTGAGACTGAGGAAATCGTCTCAACAGGAATTACCTTTCGCAGTGCTCATGGCTACAGCGAGATGAAGGCCGTGATTGACGGAGCATCTAACCAACTCAATCTTACTACAACATTGATGACTTTGTCCACACTAATGCTTGGCCTNGCTCTAATNTTTCCNTCCGAAACNGATGGGATACCAGTCCTAATCGCATTATCNACNGGNGCACTACTTTCTGGTCATAGCGTATACATGGTTTCCAATCGNCCNAGNTTCAACACNGTTGAGCCNTGGGGACTTCTCGAAGCATTCTCNCCTCCNATGCACCCAGCCTTGCTAAACAGACCTTTCACGGATGTAATCAGGGCTCATGTTGACCCGGTTCTAGCAGTAAGATTTTCCAAGTATGTTTCCTCATTCAACTCTGATTTGAAGAAAGGAGTGAATATATCCGATTTGCAAGAGTACCTTCTACTGATTTTAGATATGTATAGGTCAGGNCTGATTGAGGAAGATGAATTCCACNTNGCCCTGTCAGAGTTGGTAGATTCCAGAACCGTAGATCAGATTATCAATCACGAAGAACTAGGAGAAGAAACNCTTGACAGACTTCTTATGCATGCNAGGGACCGTTGCGCCCCTTTCTTCAGACTAAATGATAGAATGCGTATGCATCTATCAACTCAGAGNAATCGAGGTATTTGGTTCGATGTCGACATGGAGAATCTAACTCTAGGTCAGGCTAACCTGTTTGCTTACGTTCTAAATCATACAGATGAAACACAAGATCTGATTCTTCGGGTCCAAACGCCTGATTTCAGACCAAATGAGTGCGTCTATCGATTAAGATCGGAGCCACAGAATATTCCAAAAAGGGGAAAGCCCGAGTATCAAAGAATATCTGCTTCTATGTCAAAGTCTAGGATTGTTTGGCAAACTCTAATCCCTTCTTCGATGGGAGATGCGACTGTTACTGTGCGACTTGAGGACTCATCGGGCAACCTGATATCTGGAAAGGTGCTTACATCACAAGTACGCTCTGACTTATTCACAAGGTTGAGGATGACTACCGGAGCAGTATTCATGTTTGGTGCTGCACTGGCTGTAATTTCCCCCATCCTTCCTTTCGCAGCAAGGTTATTCGGCCTTTAGGTCTCTTCAATAAGGGGAATCTAGTCGCAATTGCATGGAACAGGGGGATCAGGGTTCTGACGACCTTAGGACAAGGCTCCATGCCATGGAATCTAAGCTTAGCAGAATTAGGTCCCAGAGAGACTCTCACAACGATTCTGCCAGAAGTGCTGCAGAACAGAGAAATTCTGCACATGAAAAGAGGAAAGAAGTACATGAAACAATCACAACTAAGATGGATGAACAGAAGAAAGTAAGGGCACAGGCCAAGATTCACCAAGCCAGTAGGGATGAGATTCAGCAGAGCATAAGAGAGATTCTTGCTAGAAAGAAAGGGACTAGGGACCAGGGTCCCGGAAAGTCAGTTGTCATTCAACTCTCTGAAACCGTAGGAGAGATCGAGAGAATTGAAGATAGAATCATGACTGACGGCTCCCTAACTCTAGAAAAAGAGAATTCTCTGATCAAGAAGCTGAAGTCATTGATTTCTCGAAGGGACGAGCTAATCCCTCATGTGGAGAAGCAGAGAATTATTTCAATTGACCTGAGCGATATGGACGAGTCAATTCAAAGGTTGAGAGCCGAGGCTGATAATGAACACAAACTGATGCTCGAACAGAATGCATTAGCCGATGAGATTTGGAATGAAATAAAGCCAATGTTCGAAGAGCGCGACTTCCTAAGAGGCGAGGGAGACAGATTGCATGCACTTTTCGTCGAAGAAAGAGGTAAGGCCGACGAAACACACAAATCTCTAGTGGAAATGCTATCTAAGGTTAATGANATTAGGGATGAGCTCCGANTACAACATGAGCANCGAGAGAAGTTGGTAAGGGATCATAACAAATCAGTCAGACAGGCTCTCAGAGGGCCAGATCAGAACGAAGAACTGGCGGACTCCCTTGCAGACATGATTCTAGAAGGAAACTCAGTCACATTTGGCGGATTAGTCTCGAGCGAGGTTGAATCGCAACCAAATGATGAAAAATCTGTAATAAAACGAAAATCAAGGAAACTCGGCACTTCCCGTGGCAGAAAGAGGTAGTCACCATCCACGTTCGTCGAGCTTGACTTCCAGATTTTCAATTTCTAGTCCTGGCATAGCTTCACCGACCATTTCGCATGCTTCTGATACAACTTGAGAATCTTCGAAGTGATGAGTCGCTAGTACTATCGCTTCTGCTGTTCTAGCCGGATCAGAACTCTTGAATATCCCAGATCCAACAAAAACTCCATCCATACCATGACTCATCATGAGTGCTGCATCTGCTGGTGTCGCAATTCCACCAGCAGAGAATGTGACCACAGGTAGTCTACCTAGATCAATAACCTCTTCTAGAACGCTTGCAAGATCTTTTCTCACGGATTCAATTTCTCCGAAAGGAGTTTTTCCTACCTTTGCTCCAATGTCAGACTTTTCCTCTAGTCTCCTGTATCCTTCTAGAATTTTATCAATAATTTCCTCTCTCGTTTCTGAGTCAGCATTCTTTGAAGTCTCAATTTCAGCCTCGAGTAGACGTGCGTGCTTGACTGCACTCACGACATTTCCTGTACC
Source organism: Methanobacteriota archaeon (assembly GCA_002697065.1). Next base: position 9,496 of record NZTJ01000041.1, on the reverse strand, counting down.
TGCCTCGCCCTTGGTTCTAATCATCGCAGCCCCTTCAGAAATCCTCCTTACAGCCTCCCCTAAACTGGTACAGCCACACACGAAAGGAATGGTNAAATCACTCTTNGCTATATGNTAGAATGGGTCTGCAGGNGTCAAAACCTCNGACTCATCTATCATATCGACACCNAGGGATTCNAGAACTCTNGCCTCCTCNTCATGCCCAATTCTGGCTTTCGCCATGACCGGGATACTTGTNGTCTCCATGATTTCTNTAATCAGTTTAGGATGACTCATCCTCGCAACACCCCCAGATGAACGGATATCAGCCGGGACTCTTTCCAAAGCCATCACAGAAACTGCTCCAGAGTCTTCTGCTACGTGTGCCTGCTCTGCTGTGACTACATCCATCACAACTCCGCCCTCTTGCATCTTAGCGAAACCCCTCTTGAGGAGCTCTGTACCATGCCTCATTTCGCCTAGATTAACCCTNGTCGCCATGCCATATCCTCTCTGTTCGCATTGAAGAACTTATGTTAGTAGCCCGCGACAACTACTGATCGGCTAGAACTGGGGAGTCGCCTTCTGCTATGGGCAAATCTGGTGCTTCAGCCTCATTTTTATCTAACCAAGCCATTTCTTCTTCAGGCAAATCTGTATCAGCATAGATTGCCTCTGCTGGACATTCAGGTATGCAAGCCGCACAATCAATGCACTCATCCGGATCTATGACTAGATATTCTTCGGCTTCCCTAAATGCTTCTACTGGGCAAACATGGACGCAGTCTTGGTACTTACATCGGACACATGCACTGGTTACAACGTGAGTCATATCATACGTTATGCAGAGTTATCGGCATATGAATACTTGTATCATTTATCTCTTAGGTCTTCGAAAATACCCATGGCCACTTCATTCACCGACTGTCCGGGATAAACCTCCAACTTGAATCTCCCCTTTGCAACCATTGCGTTCTTGTCAACTGATATCTCTCCCTCTCCCCTACAAAGGGCATCTAAATCAATCCTTAAATGCAGAAATTTATCCTCATCTATCCTTGATTCCAAACCTGAGTCTAGAATCTGCTTAACAGACTCGCTCTGTAATCTACCTAGAGAAAATATTGATTGCTTTGCAGTCATCTTAGATATGATTGTGAACATAGGGGCTCCCAGAGCAGATTTATCCTTCTGTGTAGATACACTCGTAATATCGCCACTCAACCAGGCTAATGAGTCCTCAATAACCTGAATATCGTCCACGGCACTGGCGTGAACTCTCCACTCCCCTCCATGTACTCCCATACTATCGCCTCTATGGAATATGTCTTGAAATCGACTCATCGCAGAAACAATACGTAGCATCCCGTTCAAATACTGGTTGTAGTTCGCACGGCTCGCAAAAGGGGCAGCCCCCGCAATATGGAGATACTTCAATGGCGAAAGGTGCATCGGCTAGGGCTGCAGCTCGCAGACAGAAAGACAAGTGGAAGGCCAAGAGATGGTTCTCCATCAGGGCCCCTAGGAATCCATGGTCATTCAAGGTAATTGGAGAAACGATTGCAGAGGAGGAGGCATTGCTAGTCGGACGTCCCTACGAAATAATGCAGAACGAACTAGATGGCGACTTCACCAAAATGCATGTCAAACTCAAGTTCAGGATTTCCGATGTAGTCGGCAATGACGCCATCACCGAATTCATTGGTCATGATGTAATGAAGGACTTTGTCAGACGTCAAATCAGAAGAGACAGGGGTAAGATAGATGATACAATAGATGTAGTAACCGATGATGGCTTCTTCGTGCGCATCAAGCCATTCATAGTTACTCGATCTACCGTAAAGGCTAGCCAGAAGAGCGAGACTCGCAGCGTCGCTAGAGACGTGGTTGTGAAGTTCTGTGCACAATCTACATGGATCAATGTCCAGAAGGCACTCATGGACGGATCATTAGAGGAGAGCGTATCTAATGCCATCTCCAAGATTCAACCCGTCAGAGCCGTCTTCTTCAGAAGGAGTCAGCTTATTCAGGATGGTGTCGTCATAGATGACGGCCCCACACTAGAGCAAATCAAGGCCGAGGAGAAGGTAGCCAAGGAAGCTCAAGAATCTACTGATATCCCTATGGATGACGCCCCCATGGACGATCATCATGACGTCTCGCCCGATGATGATGCCGAAGAAGTCCCTTCGGAAAATGATGAGCCATCAATAGATGAAGAATCAGATTACGATTCAATGACCGTTGCCCAACTGAAGGAACTGCTGAAGAAAGCAGCAAAGCCCGTTTCCGGCAAGAAAGCAGACTTGATCGCACGACTCTTGGAGTGACGAGATGGACCGCATCGCGGTACTGTGCGGAACTGGGATGAGTGCTTTCTCATCTTCTCTATCTTCCATTAAGACAGCAACTTCAGAACTAATTGTTGCTGAATCTGAATGGGGGGAAGTTCCTATCAATAGTGTCACCATCGGTGATGGTGAAGTATTTGTCATTGACAGGCACCATTCATCGGGAGAATCACGAACTCCCCCTCATGCTATAGAACACAGGGCNAACGTGCATGCAGCATCGAGTTGTATGCCNGATTTGTTGGTCAGTGTGAACTCNGTGGGTTCNATGATAGAAACTATGCCNCCAGGGATAATTGGTATAGGTGGCGGTATGTTGGACTTGTCAATAAGGCCGTGGACTTTCCACGATGACGATGCTTTCCATTCGGATAGAACTAACCCATTCAATACCCGCTACTCTGAAATTTGCANNCGCGCCCTNTTAGACAAACAAGGAAGNGCNCCTTCTNGGATAGTAGTGGCCCAGTGNATAGGGCCTCAATTCGAGAGCCCNAATGAAATCNACGCTCTAGAGAGGCTAGGGGCANATGTTGTAGGNATGACNCTTGGTCCTGAGCAAAGATTGATTTCTGAGACGNNNATTCCGCATGTATCCNTGCTNTGTTCTTNTAACTGGGCTGCAGGAAGGACACCCGGANAACCCGATNCAGAGATTGATCANACATCTGTNGATGCTATGGCNTCCAATATGCGAAATTTAGTTTCATACTGCATACAGGCACTCCTNAGTNCAGATATCTGAGATAGCTACCTTGATGGCCCTCCTAGCTTGAACTAGAAACATGGTTAGAAGGCTGANCGTAGATGATTGGTTGAACGTAGATTATTCGGATGTACCCGATGGATCNTGGCTTACTATGATGTCCAGGGTNGCCAATTTCCATCANAAGCATCANTTCTCNTCTGATGNNAATCACGGTCACGACATGGGGTTTCGTATCGCTTTGACNGTAGAGGAACTAGGCGAACTCTCAGCNGCGATAACCAAGGGCAAGCCAGAAGAGGAAGCNTCGGAGGAGCTTGCGGATNTACTCATNCTCATACTTGGNCACTCACTTGCCATGGAAGTNGATCTAGAGNGNGAGTTCCACAAGAAGATGGACAAGGTAATGACAAGGAAGGCTAGAANAGGGAAGCTTGGAATTAGGGTTACCGANTACTCTGATGACTGANTTCTTAGTAAATNGTNGATTCTGTAACACTATATCAATCGAAAAANTCTCTCTGGATTTCTANAATTTCATCCCTNGACCTAGCNNTGGAATANGCCTCTAGAGGCTCNCTGTTCAAATCTAGAAATTGNTTTCCGAAAGGGAAGGTNCGGGCAATAGCCTCTGCTTGCTCCCATTGCCCTAGAATAGCCAAAGAGGCNCCCAATGCCTCTGCAGAGGAAAGCCTCCCTATCTTGCCCCAAGAAACCGGATTGGCTGCTAGTAGAAAGGGCAGAATCCTACCTTCTAACCTGGTTTTTCCGGCGATTAAATCTAACGACTCTTCAATTAGTTTCCACGAGCAATCCAGAACTACTATCGAACCTCCCAAGGAAATTAGGCCCCTATCTTCAGGAGCCAGTATGGTATTAGAACGAGGATCCAGCAAGTAACCCCTTCTAGGAGCTCCATTCGGGGAATCATGAAGACTTACTAGGCCATTCTTCTGCAACTTTCTGGCCGTACACTTTCTCGGGTCGTCTTGATCTAGATGAATGACATGAAGGGGGACGCTTTGCACGATACTATCTCCTTGAACGAGAACCAGATCTGGAAACTCCGAAACGCCGCCCCTTCTTCTTTTCAGGCCTATTCCTGGTCTTGTTAGCAACATCCGTTTTGGCATCGGAGATAGTCATCTGACTAGATGAGTCATTTGCTACTATAGTGTGATTTCTCGGGATGGACTCCACAAATAGTGAAATTCCTAGAGACCTCTCGAATTTTTCCAAAGTAGAATCGGTAGGTCTGTTTCCATTCTCTGCCTTCTGTATAACTCCTATCTTCACGTTCATGTCTCTTGCTAACTCTTCTTGAGACATTCCTTTGAGCTCCCTGCCATTCCGAATCCTTGAATGAAAATCTCCTGCAAGCTCTTTTGCATCCTTAGTCATGATGTCTATTCCAGAAACACCCTTGCCAGTTACTTGACTTGGCTCTTCCTTATTCTGGATAATCTTAGCAGGAGTTTGCTCGACTACCAGCCCCATGGAAACTATGCACCCTGAGCAGCATTCCAGAATAGATTGAGATACTCTGGCCCTCCTAGTGGCAACTCCTTCCTTACCACAGAGTTCGCACGCACCCATGTCAACGGGATACAAGATGCCATGATGAGGCCTTCGTAGGGGTCATAAGTAGCCTCTTGCTGTCAAATCCATGTCTTCCGAAGCCGGCGAGCAAAGTACAGATGACGATTTGATGGAAAAAAGCGATCCAAACAGGTTAGCCCTAGACCGCCTCACCAAAGACTATCGGGAACTCTCAGACAAGGCTCAACAGTTGTTGACTGAGAAGCTATTCCTGGAGAACGAGATGACTCAGTTGAAGAAGCGCTCAAACAGACTTGAGGAGGAGCTCAGCAACATTCGTACCCCTCCTCTCATCGTAGGCTTCATACAAGACGTCGTGGATGAGCAGGCAATCGTAAGAAGTTCTAATGGCACAGTATTCCTAGTCTCCGTTAATCGCCGCCTAGATAATTCGAAAATAAAACCAGGAACAAGAGTAGCACTGAATCAAGATACACTTTCTGTAGTCGAGATTCTCTCTGACTCTTGGGACCCACTTGTGAGCAATACTGAGATTGTCGATACCCCGGATGTCCTTTATTCATCCATAGGGGGTTTGGGTAAGCAGATTAAGGAGCTCAAGGAAGCAATAGAGCTACCATTCGAAAACCCAAATGCATTCTCCGAAATGGGGATTGTCCCTCCTAAGGGAGTTCTTCTGACAGGCCCTCCTGGTACCGGGAAGACTATGCTTGCCAAGGCTGTAGCCAACTCTACAAACGCTACTTTCCTTGGATTAGTTGGAGCCGAATTAGCCCAGAAGTACATAGGTGAAGGTGGNAGGATGGTCAGAGANCTTTTCGANATGGCTAGAGAAAAATCNCCTTCNATTATTTTCATAGATGANATNGACTCNATTGGCTCAAAGAGACTNGANGTGTCCACTTCAGGNGATAGGGAGGTCCAAAGAACACTNATGCAGTTGCTATCAGAGATAGACGGTTTCGACAGCCTNGACGANGTGAAAGTNATTGCTGCTACCAACCGNCCTGAACTTTTGGATGCAGCCTTACTTAGGCCGGGTAGGTTTGATCGGATNATCGAGATTCCNCTGCCCGACATAGAAGGAAGAGAGGCAATNTTTCGTGTTCATTCTGGTAAAATGCCCAAGGCCAAGGAAGTCGATGACCGCAAACTTGCATCTATGACCGAAGGATTCAGTGGNGCGGAAATAAAGTCTNCAGTGTTGGAGGCGGGTATTTCTGCCATCTCAGATAACAGAAAATCNGTTAACAAAGATGATTTCATTCTCGCAATCAAGAAGGTNCAGGAAAACAGGAATACATCCTCTGANTCAAACNCCGANGGAATATACANCTAAGGAAAGGTCTTGATGAAGANNCCCTCCCGATANACATGGCTCAACTTGTAGAGTGTGTACCNAATTTCAGTGAGGGTAAGAACCAGNAGATTATNGACCAAATCACNCAACCTATTCTNGATGAAACCGGNGTCCACCTNCTCGATGTAGATATGGGTGCAGATTTCAATAGAACAGTAGTCACGATGGTNGGTGAGCCAGAACAGGTACTGAAAACNGTNATNGAGTGCACTAGAATCGCGACTAGACTAATAGANATGAGCANNCACANNGGNGANCACGCTAGAATGGGTGCTGTGGACGTCGTTCCTTTCATCCCTATATCTGGCATTACAATGGAACAATGTGTGATTCTTTCAAAGAGATATGCCGAGGNNGTCTCNCATGAGTTGGATTTACCCATTTANCTCTATGCTGAGGCNGCTACAAATCCAAATCGAGTAAGNCTTCCAAATATCAGAAGNGGCGAATATGAAGGATTTGAANANAAAATNTNCGATCCCGATTGGGCTCCTGACTTCGGCCCTNCCTCATTCAATNCCAGAATGGGNGTTACGGCGACGGGAGCCCGCCAAATTCTGATTGCATACAACGTTAATCTTGATACCGATGATAAGGCCAAGGCCAACATTATTGCCTCAACTATTAGGACCAGCGGGTCACTGGTCAAAGACGAGAAAGGACAGAAAATCCTTGATGAAGGCGGTAAGCCACTTCGAAAACCAGGACTCTTCAAATCACTACAGGCTGCTGGGTGGATGTACGACGATTCTACAGCACAAGTTTCCATGAATCTACTAGATTTCTCTATCACCGGCCTACACGATGTCACTGAAGCAATAAGGAATGAGGCCTCCATTATCGGCCTTAACGTTACAGCGGGAGAGTTGGTCGGATTAGTGCCGCTAGAAGCAATGCTTTCGGCCGGTAGATTCTACATAGAAGATGACGCTATTATTGAGGATAAAGTGCTTGTACAAAAAGCCATATCTGGTCTGATGCTAGACATGCTTGATGACTTCGATCCAGAATCAAGCATAATCGAATGGGCAATCCAAAAGGTGGTATGATGAACGACGGTTACATGGATGTTCTAAGGTCGATAGCTAGTTCGAAACCAACGCCGGGAGGAGGGTCAGTCGCAGCGCTCTCATTGGCTCACGCTCACTCTTTGTCATTGATGGTTGCAAGATTGACATTGGCAAAGGAGAAGTGGGTAGACGGACACAATGCCGCGGAAACCTCGATAGAGATTTCAGAACCGGGCCTCGAAGAGTCTATTCTTCTAGCAATCTCAGACTCCGAAGCATTTGAATCAGTTATGTCTGCATATCGCCTTCCTAAGGTAACAGAAATCGAAAAAAAGCAAAGATCAGAGGAAATAAGAAATGCCACTATTGGAGCTGCATTGGCACCACTAAACACTGCATTAAGCGCACAAAAACTACTATCTAATTTGGAAAAACAATCCACTTCCTGCAACCCCAATGCACTCACTGACCTGGCCTCCGCTTCTGAGATGGCTCTATCGGCAGCTAAGATTGCATCATTGAACGTTAGGATCAATTTGGAGTATATCGATGGTGAAGATGTAGATTTGCTCACTTCGCAGATAGACACAGCGGTTTCTGAATCGATCAAATCAGCGAATAATGTGACACTAATTGTAAACCAAAGGCTGGAGTGGTAATGTCGGCTGAAAACCTTGAGAAATATGGGATTCCAGAATCTCTGCCCGCAAAAAGGGAGACCGATCACTCAGTTCCGCATGCTCCTGCTAGGCCTCAGATTCTGAATGAAAAAGAGAGAAGATTGGCAATTGAGAACTCATTAAGGTATTTCCCAGAGAAATGGCATGATGAACTCGCTACCGATTTTCTACACGAACTGGATAGTCTTGGGCACATATACATGCATCGATTCAGGCCGGAGCATGAAATACGCTCAATGCCTATCTACGAATACAAGGCCAACAGTAAGAGTGCCGCTGCAATTATGCTGATGATTCAGAATAATCTAGATCCAAAAGTTGCACAATATCCGCATGAGCTGATTACTTACGGTGGAAACGGCTCGGTATTCCAGAATTGGGCTCAGTACCTTGTGACAATGGAGTACCTATCTAAAATGGAGGAAGATCAGACGTTGGTGATGTATTCAGGGCACCCTTTGGGGCTGTTCCCCTCATCACCAGAATCACCTAGAGTTGTTGTGTCAAATGGAATGGTTATTCCAAACTATTCCTCACAGCAGGACTACGAGAGAATGAATGCATTAGGAGTTTCCCAGTTCGGACAAATGACAGCAGGATCTTACATGTATATAGGTCCCCAGGGAATCGTTCATGGCACTACTATTACTATACTAAACGCTGCTAGGAAATATCTCGGAAAGACCTCTGAAAGTGGCCTAGGAGGTGTCCTCTATGTCACCTCGGGATTAGGCGGGATGTCCGGTGCACAGGCTAAGGCTGCTGTCATTGCAGGGGCTGTCTGCTTAATCGCTGAGATAGACCCAACCCCTGCAAGAAAGCGTCACTCTCAGGGCTGGCTAACAGAGTTATTCGATGATCTCGATGAACTTTGTAATAGAGCCGAGATAGCAGTAGCTAATTCGGAAGCTGTATCTCTGGGCTACCTCGGAAATATTGTTGACTTGTTGGAGTTTCTAGTTGAGAGGGGAATCACTCCCGATTTAGCCAGCGATCAGACAAGTCTGCATAACCCTTGGCTCGGTGGATATATGCCAGCGGGAATTTCCTTTGAAGAGGGCCTATCACTAATGAGCTCAAATCCCGAGAAATTCAGAGAGCTTGTCCAATCGTCTCTGAATCGACACGTCAATGCTGTAAACACTCTGACTGAAATGGGAACTAGATTCTGGGACTATGGAAACGCTTTTTTGCTCGAGTCGGGAAGAGCCGATGCTGAGATATTTACTAAGGATGGATCATTCAGATACCCTTCATATGTTGAGGATATAATGGGACCAATGTGCTTCGACTTTGGCTTCGGACCTTTCAGATGGGTCTGCACTTCTGGAAATAAACAGGATCTGGCAACTACTGACAAAATAGCCAAGGAAGTACTGGAAGACCTTGCTTCACGGTGCCCGGAAGAAATTCGAACACAATATTTGGATAATATCAAGTGGATCTCTGAAGCAGAAAATCACGATCTGGTAGTGGGCAGTATGGCAAGAATTTTGTACGCAGATGAGCAAGGCCGTAGACAAATTGCCCTCCGCTTCAATGAGGCAATATCTGAAGGGTTAATCACCGCACCGATAGTCTTAGGCCGCGACCATCATGATGTAGCCGGTACGGACAGTCCATTCAGAGAGACTGCCAATATCTACTAATTCTTGTAAATTAATAGATCACTATGAATATGAAATGCCTATAGCAAGTGCTCAAGTTAAATCATGTCTTTTGTTAGCGGCACTTTCTTCAAAAAACGATATTAAAATTACTGAACCAAAAGTCACTCGTGATCATACTGAAAGAATGATTGAATTATTTGGAGGTAACATCTCTTATGGTAACAAAGAGAGCTTTGGTCA
>NZTJ01000040.1 GCA_002697065.1 Methanobacteriota archaeon | reverse complement strand
GTAAGAGCGACGTCATAACCCCTAGACCACGGACCCCGGGAGGTCCGAAGAGCAATGCATTCAAATCCTCTATGGTGGTTATCACTGATTGAGGAGGGTTATGATGTCAATGTCCGAGTTGATCGAGAGACTCGAGTCTGCTGGNATCCNNATAGNNGATTTGGCGAAATCTGCCATGATTGATATTGANCCTGGGNAATTCACCGATTATGATCTGGAGGGGTTCTGGCATGATAGGCCAGTTCCCTTCCTATTCACTGGTTTTGGATCAACTAGAACCATTTCTGCACCCCACATGATTGCCACTCTTCTTCATCACCTGGAGATTGTAAGGGGTCAGGACATCATCCTAATTGGTTCGAAAGGAGGATACCTTGCCGCGATAATTGATAGAATGGTAGGAAGGGAGGGTTCGGTAACTATCATTGAGCCGCACGATGAGGTTAGGAGGCATACAGAAGATAGGCTGGGAAGTCATCTATGCTCTGGTGTTATCAGAGTGCTGAGGCCAAACGATATTGCCGATGAAGAGCCTCTCCACGGAGGTTTCGAAAGAGTCCTGATTACTGGATCAGTTAGGGAGATTCCTAATTCTATCGGGGATTTGGTGACAGAAGGCGGCTTCGTACTAGGTCCTTTTGGGGGACCCGTACACCAGAGGCTATTGAAGAGGGAGAAGCAAGGCGGAGATTGGTTCGATACTGACCTAGGAGGGGTGGTTTTCGGACCGATGGATGTTGGGGAGTCTGAAACTAGCTCACTCGATCCGATTTCCCTAGCCAATCACATCGAGGATGCGTTTGATCTAGTTTGCGGGCTTATAGAGATAGAAGAGAACACAAGTATCAGGGTTAGGGATCTCATTCTAGCGCTACGCGAGATGCCAACGGATCTCCCTTATATCGACGAGGAGTCTTCTGAAGAGGAGGTTATGGAGCATCCAGTAGTAGACCTACTGATGTCGGAAATTGAGTGGTTGGGGCCACTGTGGCCAATATTCAGCGAGTTCCTTTCGATTGACCTTGCCAGTCCCGGTTCTCCAGAAGAAGCGCCTGGTTTCCCTGGTGGGCATGAAGATTTGATTCCATAATTAGTAATCTACGATTCTACTGCTGGTTGAAGAAGCCTATCCAGTGAAACAGAGATTGGAGGGAGATGATCTGACAATCTATGGCGGCTTGTCTTTGGTTGGAAGAGTTCTGCACTAAGTCCTGCTTGAACCACCTCCTCCTTTGACACTGAATCTCTGCCACAATTTGGCCATACATCTAACTCGATTGATTCGTCTCCTAGGTAGTCTACCAAAACGCATGGAAGGCATTTAAGACCAATTCGCAAAGCTACCTGATGTCGGTGGTGACCATCCAGAATTACTCCCGTGTTCCTATCTACAACTAAGGGTAGAACGTACGCCTTCCAACGATGTGTCATTTTTTCCAATTCGTCGACCTTCTTGAGAATTGTCAGTTCATGGGGGAGGAGTATTTCCATGGGAACTAAATCGACCTGCATGGCTCCGGCATGGGCCGTGGTTCAATATATCTGCTCCTTCTGGGAGATTCGAGGTTGCGAACTTGGAGGTGGACCTAGGTGATCTTTCTGAGGGAGCCAGAATAGTTCTAGATAGGCTTGGAGAACAAGGGAACGCATGGATAGTTGGCGGATGGGTGAGAGATAAGATAGCCGGGAAAGAAAAGAATGACATCGATGTTGCAACCGATTTAACTCCGATAGATGTTAAGCGGTTATTTCCAAGTACCATCATGGTGGGGGAAGAGTTCGGGACCGTACTAGTACGCATAGAGGATACCGAGGAAGGGGAGTTCCAGTGCGAAGTGACGACTCTTAGGAAGGACGGGGGTTACACTGACGGGAGGCGGCCCGATAACGTAACTTTCGGAAGCGAAATAGAAGAAGATCTGGCAAGGAGGGATTTCACCATCAATGCGATGGCCATAGAACCGATAGGGAGACTAGTGGGCGGAGAACGTCAGTATGGAAAATTGATTGACGTCAATGATGATGGGGTTAATGACCTCCAAACTGGAGTACTCAGAACTGTAGGAAATGCAGAAGAGCGAATTGGAGAAGACGGATTGAGAATAATCAGAGCTTTCAGGTTCTTGGACCTGGGGGAAGNNGGGCTNAGNGAATTTGATCCCAGCTTGNGTAGTGCAATTTCTTCAAATCTTGAGATGTTAAGAAAGGTCTCAAAGGAGAGGATTTGGAGTGAACTACAAAGAATTCTCTCCTGTTCAAATTCGATGGAAATAGTTGAGTTAATGGAAGAACACGGAATATTCAAAGAGATTCTACCGGGATTCTCGGTAAACACGAACGCCNATCACTCGGAGGACTATATGGTAAATCTCGCACTCATNTGNAGTTATGACGAATCGGGAGGTCCCGAGATGTCTNATAAAATTACAGATTTACTCAGACTTTCTAGAAAGGAGAGGGTCATTTTATCATCCCTACATGAATGCAGAAAAATCGATTTGNATCCCTCANTAGAGAGTGTTAGAAGGTTCTCGGCGACCAAGTCGGAAGGAGATAAAATTCAGATTCTGAAATATNTGCAGGGATTAGGTACAGATACTTCCNATTTTGAATCTCAATTGGATCAAAATTCGCATCTAAAGGCAGGTTCTGNACCTCTTTTGGATGGAGTCAGAATTTCTGAAATTACCGGACTAGAAGGGGGCAAGAGGCTCGGCAGACTAAAGGATTGGTTGCACAGAATTCAAGTGGAAAGAGATTTATCTAACGAAGAGGAAGTAATCTCCATTTTGGGAAGTCTGGATTGGGAAAATTCTGACTTTGAAGTTTGGCAGGGACTCTCATGGCCTTAGTCAGATCTCGTTCAGGTAATCTATGTATTCTGATTCATCTAAATACATATCTTCATCCCATTCATGAGGCCNTACTATCATACACCACCCGTCTTGGTAAGCATCCTCGTTAACAAGATCTGAATTGTCCTCTACATCTCCGTTAAGTTCTACTATCTTGCATGGAAATGGGGCATTTATCAGGACTCTGTCTTCGATTGTCCTNATTGTTATCATCAAATCATCAGTATCCAGCTCATCACCACTGGAAATAGGCGCAGCAGGGGCGTCATCATCGTTTTCTGATTCATCCTCATCGGTTTCAACCTGGAATTCNCTATCATCCTCTGGTTTGGATAGTACAACGCGCAGAATATCTCCATACTCGGCTCTAATGAACTCACTAATTCCTATCTTGACCGTCATGTCGTCCTCATCATCATCAAGAACTTGAACCCACAAATGGTCTAGGGTATACTTCCTGTCATGGGCAATGCTGAATTCGAAGAAATCGCCGCTACTCATCTTAATATCGTCCGCGGGCGCGGCAGTCCCCAATTTGAACTATTCGATTGAAGGAGAATTTCATGCCTAAGAGAGATTAACAATATCCTCTTACTCCGAGTCACTGAGAGCATGGACTTCCAAGAGACAGAAGAGCAAAGCATGATTCGAGAGATGGTAAGAGGGTTTGCCGAAGAAACATTAGCNCCCACGTGCCTNGAACGTGATAGAGAGCAGCGAGCACCTTTGGAGGAGTGGTTGGAATTCTGTAAAAGCACTGGACTCCAAGGAGTAACAATTCCAGACGAATATGGTGGAAACCAAGTTGACTCAGTATCTGAGTCCATTATCGTGGAGGAGTTGGCCAGAGTTGACCCATCGTTCTCGGTAATGTACTGCGTTCACGTTGGACTATGTTCGATGACNATTGCCCTGCATGGAAACGAAGAGCAGAAAAGTAAGTACCTTCCAAGGCTTGCAGGAAATGAGATTGGTGCTTATTCCCTGTCAGAGGCAGGTGCTGGAACGGATGCTGCAGCCTTAGGGTGTAGGGCGAAGATTAGTGAAGATGGTGGTCACTACATCCTCAATGGGGAGAAGATGTGGGTGACAAACGGCTCCAGTGCCGATATTTTCGTCCTTTTCGCCAAGGATATCGACCATCCAGAGTTTGGAGAAAAGAAGCATGGCGGAACTACGGCATTCATAGTCGAGAGTTCATTCGAAGGATTCTCTGTAGGAAAGAAGGAGGACAAATTGGGAATCCGNTCTAGCGACACCTGCTCATTGATACTGAAGGACTGCAAAGTGCCNATTGAGAACGTATTGAAGGGAGTTGGAGAAGGTTTTCCCATAGCAATGAATGCTTTGGACAATTCAAGAATTGGCATTGCTGCACANGCACTTGGCATAGCACAAGGATCCTATGAGGCTGCTCTAAATTATGCTCACGAGAGAGTNGCATTCGGNAAGCCTATCGCCCATCANCAAAGTGTGGGAAACTATCTAGCGGATATGGCAACAAGAACCGCGGCGGCTAGATTGATGGTTTACAAGGCATCTATCTCTAAGGAGNTGCACTATGAAGAAGGTGCTCCAAGACATACAATGGATGCCAGCATGGCTAAGCTCTTNGCGGGAGACACTGCTATGTGGGTTTCCGAAAGAGCAGTCCAGGTACTGGGTGGTTACGGTTATACAACNGACTTCCCAGTTGAGAGGTTCTTCAGAGACGCCAAGATTACCCAAATTTACGAGGGCACTCAAGAAGTACAGAGAATCGTGATAAATAGGTCAATTTCTCCTTAATGAGATGATTCAGGATGTACCCATTAGAGAAGATAAGNAGATCNTTCCCCTCTCTAAGTAGAAAATTCGATGGGAGGGAAGCGGTTTACTTTGATGGTCCCGGTGGCAGCCAGGTGCCACAATCCGTAGCAAATGCAGTCAGCCATTACTTNCTGAATCATAATGCAAATACTGGAATGAGTTTCGCTACTTCGATAGAGACGGACGANATTATCACTGAAACTCTTGTTGCTTGTGCCGATTTCCTCGGGTGCTCCGACCCTAACGAGATTGCATTTGGCCAGAATATGACCAGTCTGAATATCCAATTAGCTAGCGCGCTTAGCAAGACGTGGGGCCCGGGCGACGAGATCGTAGTAACCAAGCTAGATCACGATGGCAACGTCAGGCCTTGGTCTTTGGCCGCAGAGTGGTCAGGTGCTTCCTTGAAAAAAATTGAAGTAAATCCTGACGACTGCACTTTGGATATGCAATCGATGGCTGAATCGATTACTGAAAGTACCGTAATTGTCGCAATTGGGGCTGCTTCGAATCTTTCCGGAACTATCAACGACCTGAGGAGGGTGGTAGACATTGCGCACGGATTCGGTGCGGAGGTTGTTGTCGATGCGGTTCATTTGGCACCGCACTCGCTGATAGACGTACAAGACATAGGGTGCGATTTTCTTCTGTGCTCACCGTACAAATTCTTCGGACCCCACCAAGGGATCCTTTGGGGCAGGAGGGGTCGAATGCAAGAGCTCCCTGTTGCAAAGCTTAGAGTATCTACCGAGGAAGTACCTTTCAGATGGATGACAGGGACCCAAAGTCATGAAGGAATAGCGGGAACCAAGGCCGCAATTGACCATATCGCATGGATTGGAAGAGAAGTCTCAGGAAACGAAGGACTGGGTAGAAGGGAGGCGTTGAGGGTTGCATACTCGGCAATAGAAGAGCACGAGAGAGAATTGTGTCTAAGAATGATCCATGGGCTGATGGAGATAGATGGTTTGAAAATCTGGGGCATAACTAATCCAGAAAGAATACTAGAAAGAGCCCCGACCGTATCTTTTACACATCCGAAGATGATAGCTAGCGAGATAGGCTCCATGCTGGCCGAAAGAGGAATATTTGCCTGGGCTGGCAATTTCTACGCCCTGGAGTTGACTGAGGCACTGGGTCTAGAGCCCGAAGGGGTTCTCAGAGTAGGATTGCTACACTACAACTCAATGGAGGAAGTANATTTCTTCTTGGAGTCNTTAAGGGACATCTTGGGATAGACTCACTCTACCCACTGGTATCTCCTCTGACCTTCTAGATCGCCTTCCAAACCGATGCTTACCAAGGCGAACTCGGTACTGGGCTTTACCACTGAACGCTTCCTCTTACCCATGTGCAATGCCTCGTACACCGTCTTATTGATGGCATGACGGGTCGATAGTCTCTCAAATAGATGGAATCGNGAGGCAATCTCTCTCCAACCTGGTTGTACGACTCCCTCGAAAACCTTGGCCTTGGCCCCTGAGCCATACCCGCAAAGGCCAATGTGACTTCCCTCCATCTCTACATTCTCNATGTAATCGGACTCCATTGCTGACATCAGTGCAAGGAAAATTGACCCAGTATATTGGTTTCCAATCAGGCTAGAAGCTCTTTGGGTCTTCTCAATCCTCTCTTCTACGAAGGTCTTGAACTCTGGNGTCTTGGAAATCAGCCTCCTGTAGGAGTCGTTTGCAGTTTCGAATTCTTCAATTCCTTCGGGAGTATCGGGGAAGTCTGAGGGTAGGGGCTCGGGACCGATTTCTCCCACGATCCTCTCCCACATGGGAAGGTCCCTTCGATCGTGACGAAAAACATCGGGGAACATCCTCTTCCCCTGGAATGCGTATGGGAGGTGGACAATGATTCTNCTCCATTGGTTGGTCAGAATTTCATCATTCTCGGGATTATACCGGCCCTCCTCAATGGCCTTCCCACGGAAATCAATGAATGCCTGTTTAACTGACTCGGAATAACACCGATTGGAGAACTGTCCGTCGAAAACCGGAGTATCCTTGTGAATCATGATTTTCTCATTCTCGAAGAGAGTCTGGTTCTTTTTCTTGGATCTAGGGAGTAATTTGAGTATCTTCTCGGCGAGGTTGGATGTGAACCTAGCCCCGGATTCCTCTGCTAATTCCAGTACATTCTCCACAACTGTTCGAGTCTCGACCTCTCTCCGGGGCTTGAAGAAGTCATGAACTGGCATAGTGGAAACCCCCCAGATATCTGGAATTGCAAGCAACCTTGGATTATGGCGAATTAGGATGGCGCCTCCACCTGCTCCCTGAGTGTACTCTCCGGAGGAGCCGAGATCATATTTCGCATTATCTGCAAAAACCACTATGCCTATCCTATTCCTATCCTCTCCCCCTCTGGCCACCCAGTCTAGAGTATTGTGCATGGCGTCTACCGCACCTATGCAGGCGAACGTCATATCCACAACGTCGCAATTCCTAAAGCAGTTCTCGCCGAATTTCTCTGAATATCGCTGCTCTAGCATGTCCATGATGTAGGTAGCGGTAGGCTTAGCTCCGTCCAAAGCCGATTCGGTACCTAGGTAGATCCTGCCTATGGATGAAGGGCTCAGGGAATTTCGGTCAATCAGTCTCGAAACAGCATTTGCACCCATTGTCGCTGTGTCTTCATGCACGTCCGGTATGGCCATGGCCTCTAGTCCGAGTCCTTTACTCAGTTTACCGTAGTCAGCTCCTCTGAACTCTGCAAAATCTTGCATTGCGAAGTATAGTCTTGGGAAATGAAGGGCGATATCATCGATACCTACGACTGACATACTAACGGGCGTTCGTCGAATTGGCCTACATTATGATTGCTATGCAGGGAATACCTCATACATCAATTGGAGACGATACTACGATTACCCGGAAATGCCGTTAATGGCCTGGATGAGTTCTTGCTTATCTGAAAAATACTTGGAGATGGGGCTCAAGACGTCGTGTAGAGCATCTGCAACCGCCATCTTGGCATCCAAAGGATGGATTTCTCCATTTGACACTGCATCCACAAATTCCTGCTGATTAGTCCATTCAGATGGTTTTCCGTACTTAGGATCNGGAGATACTACGATCTTCCCGAGTTTGGGCATTATTACATGCTCAGAAATCTCGAATATTGGGGATTTAACATTTCCCACCTCTAGGAAAGATTTCCTGATTTTCGATCTAATTGATTCTGCGTCATCGTCCAAAAGAATCGCATTACCCGGATCTGACTTGGACATTTTGTGATCGAATGAGTCCATCCTGCCTCCTGGTCCCTTAAGTCCTGAGAGCATGGGTGTGTGGATGCATGTCGGCTTTGTCCATTGATTCTTCTCTGCAACCTCACGCATGTACATNTGCGCCTTTCTCTGNTCCATACCTCCNAAGGCTATGTCCACCCTAAGTTCGAAAATATCCGCAGCCTGCAATGCAGGATAGTAGAATGCGGCCAAGTCGTGATCTGAAGAGTCCTCGTCCCTCCCCATAATACTGAAAGTTCTCCTTACTCTTGAGAGGCTC
This sequence comes from Methanobacteriota archaeon, assembly GCA_002697065.1. Next base: position 6,548 of record NZTJ01000040.1, on the reverse strand, counting down.
ATATTCTTCGAGCACCTCAGAACCCTTTCCCAGTACTTACCCGATTCCATAACTTCGGATGCGCGGACGAACTGAATTTCACCGGGCCCGGTCCCCTCTCCAGGATTCTCCAGAATTGCTCTAAACATCTCANACATGTAATTCGCGGCTATGGAAATCTTCTCCATATCTCTTCCGAACTTGTCATTCACCCAAGCATGCCAGTCGGCCAACAAGATGATGACGTTGACTCCATCATCAAGCAANTTCCTNATTGTATCCCCAAGGATAATCCAACCNAGGTGGGCCTTCCCACTGGGTTCCAGACCTATGTAAGCAGATAGTTGGCCATCNCCTGAGTGNCTGGGGGCNCCGCACAATACAGATTCNAGGTGTTCCTTGCCNATGACTTCCTGGCATCCAGAGAACATCCGGTCCATGCGAGCCTTGGATTCGGGAGATAACTCGGNAAGAGNCACTTCTTCAGNCATTGTCTCACCTAACTGAATAACTTATTCAGCTTCTCTGCTCTTCCATTTGCCTTNGTATTNTCATTTACTTCAAGTAGGGACTCTATCTCGTTGATCAATGACTCCGCCTTCTCTACCTTATCTGCTGGAACACTGTCCGACATCTCCATGAAATGTCGCGCTGATGAAATAGCAGACTTAGCCTTTGCAGCCTTCTTAGCCCACTCCTTCGCCTTATCTCCTCTCTGTTTGGCGTTGTAGCCTGTGACCTTGTCGAGGAAGGTTGTCCATCTCCTCCGGTCGTCCATCGCCGATTTCATTGATTCTGGATCATCGAAATCTGGAGCCACGTTGGTCACATCAACAATAAATGCCCCGTTCTCAAATCTTCCAACTATTGAGGTCATGACCCCATGAGAGGCCTCAAATGATTCCTCAGAGGTCCTTTCCACCTTTTCGAAGAACTCCTTCGCGAGTTCGGAAAGCCCGCCATTTTCTCCCACTTCTTTGATNACTCCTCTACGAACGTCGAATCGCTCCATATGCNCTCGAATAGACATTGTCACTTCAATACTGCCGACATGTTGNGTTAGATAGTNAGTAGAATACCTAAACGGTCGNCTCCTNTCGGNGTTACATGCGAAGGGATATTGNGAGAGTATNGATCGTATTCTCANTTATCCTCCTNGCCCCATCATCGCTAGCNCAATCAACAGTCGAGCTGGAGGGTTCGATCAGCNTGGGAGATGGCGATCTAGGNATTGAAGGGATTTCTGTTTCTNTCGATNAAGGGTTGATACTGGCTCATGGTGCTAATTCGGGNNTNTTCCTAATCGACTCCNATTCTCCCGAAAANAACTCACATATCGAATGGNGCGGGGACTATTCGCTCCTAGACTCGTCATTCCACCCTAGNGAAGAAACAGCCATCATAGTGGGTGAAGGAGGNAATGTCTTGAGAGTAACCTTGGCGAATTCGAGCATCGAACAGGCAGGTGGGCCTTCCNCCTTCGGAGACACCTTGCTAACTTCAGTATCTTGGAACGGGGATGGAAGTTGGGCCTACATCGGAGGAGAAGATGGTTGGATTTGGAGGTTCAGAGGGACAGATGACGGAGGAATAGAGGCGATAGTTCTGGAAAATAGAGGAGATAGGGTGATTTCGGGNATCTCTTGTCTGCGGGGATATAATATCTGTGCGGTAACCTCCACATTAGGTGGCATCGGGATTATCGACCAGGAACACGGGTTGCACTGGATAGGGGGTTTCGGGACCCCATGGGTGGACATTACCTGCCACTCTTCCGAAGTACCGGAATGCATCGCAATCTCAAGCGACTTGACCATAGCAAGTATCGTAGTAGACGTTTCAGAGGCTTCGAAAACCAGAATCTATGACAACAATATCGTACAACTACAGGGTTTTGTAGGCGTAATGACAGGGATAGAAGTACAATCAGACGGGATTTCTCTGATTTCTCTGGCTCCATTCGGATTGATTGAGCACGATAAGGGGGCTAGTAAGTCGTTCCACTGGCTCGACAATGCCGACGCGGTAGAATTTGACGTAGCAATATCGGATCAGAGAATCGTTGGAACGTGGGGCTCCGGATTCTTCGAGGGATGGCTAATTACCGATAAGGGGACTCTGGTCTCTTTTGGTCCTGCTGAACAGGATGATGATAATTCAATGCTAGAAATTTGGATTGGGATAATTATCCTTGGAGGAGCGACCTTGCTAGTGACGTCTCTGATGGTGAGTTCTTCTCCGAAACTAAGCAATTGGTTGACAAAAAAGATTGGTAGCGAGGAAGAGCGTAAGGCCGTAATGAGAGAAGAAAGGCTCAAGTCAAGGAAAAAACGACGAGCATAGATTCATTTGCAAACTTGCTCGCGGCGGTTCAATAACATGGCATACGAGGCGTTGGACTTCTACGATATTGATTCACTTCTTACAGATGAAGAGAGAATGATAAGGGATGTTGTAAGAGATTGGGTAGAGGAAAGAGTACTTCCGAACGTCGAGGATGCATGTCGGGAAGGGGTTTTTCCTGACGAGTGGAGGATCGAGATTGGAGAGATGGGGATTCTGGGGGCCCCATTGAAAGGCTATGGGTGCCCTGGACTCTCCTACACTGCGTATGGCCTAATCTGCCAGGAGTTAGAAAGAGGGGACAGTGGCGTTCGTTCATTCGCTAGCGTTCAAGGATCTCTAGCCATGTATCCAATCTGGGACTTTGGTAGCGAAGAACAGAAGGAGAAATACTTGCCAGGAATGGCCAATGGGGAGCTAGTTGGGTGCTTCGGCCTAACCGAGCCGGACTATGGTTCAAACCCAGGCGATATGATAACCAAAGCAGAGGACAAGGGGGACTGCTTCCTGCTCAATGGCGCCAAGATGTGGATTACAAACGGCACGATTGCAGACTTGGCGGTCGTCTGGGCCAAGCTTGACGGCGAAATCAGGGGATTCATTGTAGAAAAGGAGGACGAAGGCTTCACAGCTCCAGAGATGAAGGGGAAGCACTCGCTAAAGGCCAGTATTACTAGTGAGCTGGTATTCCAAGACTGCAAAATACCCAAGGATAGGATTCTTCCTGGTGTAAAGGGCCTGAGAGGCCCGTTTAGCTGCCTCAATAATGCTAGGTTCGGGATATCTTGGGGCGCGGTAGGGGCTGCCCAGTCGTGTTTCAATTCGGCTAAGGAATATGCATTGAGCAGGATTCAATTCGGACACCCTATTGCATCATTCCAACTAGTTCAGAATAAGCTATCTTGGATGCTTAGAGAAATCACCAAGGGACAATTGCTTGCATATCACCTAGGAAAGAAGAAGGACGATGGGACTTGGATTCCAGAGCAGATTTCTCTTGCAAAGATGAACAATGTTGACATGGCGCTGGAGATAGCCAGAATGTCGAGAGATATACACGGAGCTAATGGAATTCTGGATGAGTACCCCGTCATGAGGCACATGGCAAATCTGGAGTCCGTAAAGACATACGAGGGGACCCATGACATCCATAACCTGATTCTGGGGAGGCACATTACTGGCATTCAATCATTCACAAGAGAGCCGTGAATAGTCTAGAGAATGCGTCCCAATATTCAAAGGTCCAGAACCTGCCCAGAGAGCAGGGATTATGATGGGAGTTGCGGTTCTTCTCAAACAAGTTCCAGACACTACAGCGAAGATCAGTGTCTCCGGCTCTAGGGTAGACGAGTCCGCTATTACCAAGTGGTCGATTAGCCCATACGACGAGTATGCCCTAGAAAACGCGATAATGCTGAAAGAATCTGGCGCGGATGAGTTAGTTGCCATAACTTGTGGGCCCCAGAGATCCTCGAAATGCCTAACTGAAGCGGCAGCCGTAGGCGCGGACAGGCTCATACACGTCGTGGCCGATGAGGATTTCATGGACAGTTGCACCATTCAGAGAATACTATCCTCAGCAATTGAAATGTCAGGGTGCGATATTGTCCTTTGCGGAAAACAGGCTGCTGATACTAACAGCGGCTCTACTGGCCCCGGAGTGGCTAGTCTACTGGGATACTCTTGCGTAGGCTCTGTTACGGAAGTCTCGATGAATGGGGGCAAAATCTCTGCAACTAGGCTGGGTACTTCTGGATTGGAAAGGATCGAAGTTAGCAGCCCCTGCTTGTTCACTTTCGATAAGGGGGAAGTTGAGCTGAGGAGACCTAACGTCAGAGGCATCATGATGGCGAAGAAGAAGCCGATTGAGACTATCTCGATAGAAGAACTGGGAGTAGAAGTTGACAATTCCCGAGCATCCCTACAATCTCATTCATCCCCCCCAGAGAAGCCTCCGGGACAGAAATTCGAAGGAGCTGGCTCCATAGAAATCGTCGTGAGCAAGTTGAGGGACGAGGCCAACGTAATTTAGAGGTGTGAAAATGGATATCGTGATAATTTCTGAAGCTAGCAATGAGTCGTTGCACCCAGTCACTGCTCAGATGGTCGGAGCGGCCTCCTCACTTGGAGGGTCAATTTGTGTCATTTGCCCGGGAGGGGTTGGTTCCGAAGAAGCAAGCAAGATTTCTGGGGTCGACAAAGTCATCTCTGTTGAAGGGGATTGCTTCGACAGCTACGACTGCATGGCATGGTCTGATGCGATTGTATCCTTCATAGAAGGGGACCTTGTGCTGGCATCTTCATCTATGATTGGAAGGGAGATGTCTTCCGCTATAGCGGCGAAGAAGGGTTTTCCAGTGATTCAAGACATCACAAGTCTGGATGAAGGAATCTCGGTGACCAGGTCAATCTTCTCAGGCAAGGCGATAGAGGAGGTGAGTGCGTCATTGCCATGCGCATTGAGCATCCGTGCCAATTCGTTCCAGCCAGCCGAGGGACTAGGGAGCGCGGAGATTGCAACAGTCAATGTAAGNCAGGAAGTNTCCGTAGCGGTAAAGGAGGCNCTAGCTAAAGCAGGCGAGAAACTCGATGTTGCAGAGGCAGACATCGTGATCTCTGGNGGAAGAGGGATGGGCGATCCTGCAAACTTCTCTCACCTATACGATGTAGCGGACAAAATAGGGGCGGCTGTTGGGGCTAGCAGGGCCGCTGTNGACACTTGGGAGGAGATNCCCCATAGCATGCAGGTAGGTCAGACNGGTAANACCGTGACTCCCAGCCTATACATTGCAGTAGGAATCAGCGGCGCTATNCAGCATCTGGCTGGGATGAGGTCNAGNAAGTACATCCTGGCGATAAACAAGGATCCAGAGGCCCCAATCTTCGGNGTAGCCGACTATGGCATTGTAGCAACATGGGAAGAGTCGATTCCCGCTCTCAAGGAGCANCTATCAGCGATCATGTCAGACTGATGCCTGCTCCTTGCCCGAGTCTGANCGGGTTCTGCTNANCCTACTCAGATACTCTTCAGTAATTCCNCCCGTTACNTATATTCCGTTGAAGCATGAGCAATCGAATTCTGCGATTTGGCTGCCGATTTTTCCTGTACAGGCATCGACCAGGTCCCCCAAATCTTGGTAAATCAGCCAATCGGCTCCGATTGNCTGGCAGATTTCGTCATTTGTCTTCCCGTAGGCCACATACTCCTCCCTAGCGGGCATGTCTATNCCATACACATTAGGATGTACAATTGGAGGAGAAGAAGAAGCGAACAAGACCTTGGATGCTCCGGCATCCCTGGCCATCTGGACAATCCTGCTAGAAGTATTCCCCCTGACTATGCTATCATCGACAATCAGAACGGTCTTNCCCATAAACTCTCCAGAAATCGTATTCAATTTCTTCCTAACAGAGTCCTTGCGAATTTCCTGTCCTGGCATGATGAANGTTCGTCCGATGTATCGATTCTTTACGAATCCCTCTCTATAAGGTGCCCCAAGCGCACTTGAAAGCCCTAGAGCAGCAATCCTACCGCTATCCGGAACAGGGATCACCGCATCTATCCCATGGTCCGGGAGCAATGTCTCGATCCTCCTGGCTAGCGCCTCTCCCATCCTAAGTCTGGCTTGGTGGACCGAAATTCCATCGATTACTGAGTCGGGCCTTGCGAAGTACACATGCTCGAAAACACATGGAGTGTGGGGTAAATCTGGATGGCATTTCTTCGCATGCATCCTCCCATCCATCCTAACAATCACCGCTTCACCGGGAGCTATGTCCCTGTCGTTCTCGAAACCTATAGACTGGCAGACCACACTTTCCGAGGAAACTATTCGTTCGGTGAATCCATCCACGTCCCTCTTGCCCAAAAATAGAGGTCGGATACCATGTGGATCTCTGAATGCCACCATCCCCCAACCAGTAATCAGGCACACCACACTGTAGCTTCCTTCTGCTCTCAAATGGGTCCTTTCTACTGCTCTGAAGATATCATCCTCGTTCAAAGCTCCCATTCCTCCTGGCCTCCCATTAACAGATCTCTGTATCTCTGCGGCGAATAGGTTGAGTAGAGCCTCTGAATCTGAGCTAGTGTTTATTCTACGATGATCATACTCCAGTAGGCCTGAAATTATGTCTGGGGTGTTGTTCAAATTGCCATTGTGGGCCAAGCTGACTCCAAATGGAGTATTGGTGTAGAACGGTTGTGCCTCATCCGAAGAGCTAGA
>NZTJ01000039.1 GCA_002697065.1 Methanobacteriota archaeon | reverse complement strand
ACCCTGCTCTTGATCATTGCATCTTTGATGTCCTCCATCTTCGGGAAAACAAGGAAGTCGTCGTAGAGTTGTACCTCCTTCTCATTGTGAAAGAGGCCCAATTCATCTTGTACCCTGATGCAAACAGGACCAATTGTGTAGAACCCCCTCAAAGGGGTCTCTATTGTGTAGGAAATCTCCGTCTCTCTTTTTGGACCTATTTCCATTAGAACGTAATTGGCCCCTTTCTTGATTCTCATTACCTCGGGGACCCTATCTCTGACTTCCAAGACCTTCGCAATTGCAGATCTATTCTGGATTCTAAGGGTCACGTCTATCTCGCCATCCTCGAAAACTCTTGATGACGAGGTCTTCCTCATAGCGACAATACTCTGTAGCTGGATGCCCTCATCGAGTACTGCCTCCTCGAGCCTTCTCCCAGAGGATGCGACATCCCCATGCGCTGTCCTAAGGGCTGCCCACGTTAGGAATGAAAGTAGAACCACTGCCACTGTTACTAACTGTTGGTTTCGCAGCACTAGTCCTAGCAGGTACATCGCAACCGAAAGAGATGCGAACATCGCAGACTTTCGGCTCCAGGCCACCTTTACACCTCAACATTCAGACCGTTGGTACATTCGCAGCATTCTTTCCGTGTAGAATATCTCGAATGACCTCTCCGGTCTCAAGTCCCTTAATCTGATGCTCTGGTTTCAGAATTATTCTGTGAGCCACTGCCAACTCTGCAATTGACTTCACATCGTCTGGAGTGACGAAGTCCCTTCCTCTCATGGCTGCAACAGCCCTACTAGTCTTCAGTAGGGCTTGAGAACCCCTCGGTGAAGAACCTACGAGAACTCTCGGATCCTCTCTAGTTCTTGCTACGATATCCACCATATACTCCCTGACTGATCTATCGACATAAACCTCCTCGCAAGACTTCTGCATCTTGACTACTATACTTGGATCAGTGATGCTGTTTACCTCGACTTCGTCAGTCTTCCTGTTTATCCTTCTCTGTAGGATTTCATTCTCATCTGCTCTGTCGGGGTATCCAACCATCATCTTCATCATGAATCTGTCAAGTTGAGCCTCTGGAAGTGGGTAAGTCCCTTCTTGCTCAACTGGGTTCTGGGTTGCCATAGTCAGGAAAGGGGAGGGAAGCTTGTGGGTAACTACTCCAATCGTGACCTGCTTCTCCTGCATTGCCTCCAGAAGAGCCGCCTGTGTCTTCGGAGGGGCTCTGTTAATCTCGTCAGACAGGAGCAGGTTGCAGAATATGGGGCCCGGCTTGAAGGTAAACTCGCCTTTCTTAGCATCGTAAATATTTGTCCCAGTTATGTCTGCTGGAAGAAGGTCTGGTGTGAATTGGACTCTCTTGAAGTCGCATCCCAGGGCATCAGCGAAAGTGTTCGTCATCAGAGTCTTTGCTAGTCCTGGAAAATCCTCGAACAGTAGGTTTCCATTCGAAAGAATGTCTACCATCACGTTATCAATCACGTGTGATTTACCGATGATTACCTTCTGTACTTCGGTACTGATTGCCTGCCCCATGGCTCCGGTTGCAGACAAAACCTCGTCGACCTTGCTCGATCCACGGGCCTCTTGTGCTTTCTTGGCTAAAGCGGCATCCTGTGTGCCGGTATTCGGCGCTTGCATCCCTTTTGGTGGTCCTGTTTCACTCATTTTTTTCACTCCATTTTATTAGTTATTTTTTCCCCATCGGCGAATAGNTTGCATCAACTTGCGCAACTCTTGTGGCGTGTACGTCCGGCTTTGGCTATAAGCCAATTCCACGAGACGCGGATCCCCGATCATCGCCTGNACTTCAGGCGGAGGAGTCATTGCCATCTGATCTCTGGTAAGGTCGTGGTGAATCCTAACTTTAGTCAGAAGGGATTTCCTGACCCTATCTCTATATGTGGCCGGATCNAGNTTCTCNGGACGCTGGTTGAATTTAGTTAAATCAAACACATGCCTCCAATTCTCCTTTTCGGGGACTACCATCATAGCTACGAGTAGGAGGAGGGTGACGTTNAGAACTACCAGCCACTTTAGGAATTGATTAGAAGTAAGCAAGACNACNGTCCCCATAGTCTGAACGAAAGGCTCGGAGACAATTCCAGTTACGTGCCTGCTCTCGTCGAAAACGACTTGGAAGTTCGAAGGGTCAGTTCGAATCGGGGCATTCAGATCTACATTATCGAACTCCATCATATCGTATACTAGTAGTCTGAAGTATCTCTCATTCCCATCCCACTCATTGTTATTGAGAATCTCTTGAGTCCAACAATTGTTTCGTGTATAATCGCCAATTGCCGAGCAGTCTTGACTTAGGCCTTGATCCTTTGCGACTGCTAGTTTCCATAGCATATTCGAGAAAGCCTCGTCATCCGCTACGAAAACAATACTTCCGGTGACTTCCAACTCGCCGACTCCAGCCGAAAACGCCCCTCTGCCTTCATCGGCTACTTTGTCTAGGACTTTTATNCCGGGGTAGTCGAATCTCATCATTAGCCTAAGATCTCCAGTCGCAGGATTGGCAGGATTNGTTGGATCGCCATCTCCGGCTCTATCAATAAATGCTGAAGGGGAAGCGGCCCCTAGCGTCATGATTTTCCTGTGATTTGGGTCTTCAATATCTTTGTCCGTCGGTTCGAACATCATTCCTGTGGGGCCCCTGTACATTACAGGAAGNCTACAGTCGTTCAGACCGTCCGGATTCTGAATCTGGAATGCAGTACATCCTTGCATCAGTGCTCCAGGGGACATATCCCCTATGTTCTGATTGACCGGAGACGCACTCCAGACATTGCCCCAGTCAATGAACTGATTCGACTGTTGTGTGTAAACCCAATGCTGCTTATCATCCAGCAGGGGCGCATCCATATATCTGACTCCGAATAGTATGGCTAGATTGTGGGCCTGAGTATTATCAGCCGCGACGATTACCTTTCCTCCTTTCTCAGTGACGAATCTGAAAATCTCATCTGCCTCGGTCTGATCGATCGGTTTCTCAGGAGCAACTATGGTCAGAAGTGTTCTATGTGGGTCCTTCCAATCATTTACCAGCATAGGTGTAGACATTGTATTAGCAACATAGTAACCAGAGTCTCTATTCTCAACGTACTCTCTCTCGAAAGTATCTCTCATATCTGATAATTGGCCCAAGCCGTCGTTATCGTAAGCAGAATAATTTGATGATTTTCCGACAACGAAGAACATGGGCATGACCAAGAGTAGGATTGACGTAATTACCAGGGAATACAAAACGTTCCTGTTGAATCTAGCTTCACTGTCCATGTCATTAATCGCCATGGTTTCTAATCCCCTTTTAGTTGGGCCGTAGGCCCAAGCAACATCCTCCCGACAATTAAATCACGGTTATATGTTGCTGAGCATAGTTCGCTAATCATGTTGGATGCGACATTTATTCAATTAAATTCTCATTTCTTTGGATATAAGCCATTGCTGCAAGCAGTCCAATAGTTAGAACTCCCAATCCGGGAGCTGGGAGGTTTGACTCTATCGAGTCCTCTGTATCGCTGACATCGTTATCCTGTCCCCCAGAGCCAGAATCTCCGGTTGGCGGAGGCTCCACAGTAACTCTCACTTCGTCTTCCGAGGCACCGGATGCTCCATTCCTTTTCGATGTCACAGAAACCGTGATGTCACAGTGTCGCTTAGGATGGCTTTCTGATGCGGTTACCCTGAGATCAGCATCCTTGGCTCTTCCGGACTCAATATTGCCGCTTACAAGAGCATCTAGTCCATTATCCGTTGTTAATAGTGGGCAGTCGTCCCTTACGTTGACTTCGGCTACTCCATCCTGTGCGTTTCCATTATTTCTCACGGTCACGGTTAATATTGTATCTGAGCCAGCGTTCATAGGTCCGAATGGCTCAGAAATATCCACGACTAAATCAAATATTGATGGTATCTCCAAGTCCCCCTCTCTGTTCTGTGAAGAAGATAGAGGATCTGGAATACCCTGTCTAGCAGTTATCGTTGCAGTGATTGAGAATTTCTCTTTCTTTTCAGCGTCTTGGGATAGTACGTCTATTCCACTGATCTTTAGATCAAATGTCTTGTTCGTACCGGAAGAAATGGACTCTTCGTCGGGACCGTCATGACTTCCTCCGAACGGAATATTATACTCAAACTGAACCGTTATCTCTGTCAATCCTGAATTTTCTACGAAGAACTCGACCTTAGCCGAACCATCGTCTGACAAGACAAAAGAATTGGTTGCGTCCTCTCCTGGATATTTTATCCCTAACTCCCAGGATTCCAACTCCTGTCCAGATGAGGGGGGGACTGACACTATAGATGCCGTTAGAATGGCCCAAATCATCAAAGAGCGAACTCTCAAACTCATCAACTCACCAGTAACTTTCTACATGCCCTTTTCGTTAAGACCTTCACCATCTTCCTTCTATATGANGGCGAGAACCAGGTGTTCTGGACAGGCTTAACTGCATTTCTAATAGACTCTGCTAGNTTTTCCACGGTCTCNGCNCCACTCCAGTTCTCTAGNGCGTCTTCGGCTTCTTCTGAATGCAAACTAGGAATCGACTCTAGNCCAGTGGTTGCCACTCTCAGACTAGANGGNCCTTCNNCCTTATCACCCTTCCAGAGGACTGCTACGCCTGCTTCAGGGAAGTCCCACGACTCGCGCTGCCTCAACTTCTGGTAGTCTCCGCTCCANTCAGATGAATCTTCAGGGAGNGTGATGTGAGTTACCATTTCTCCNNTTTTTAGGACATTCCTGGTCATTCCNTCTAACTCGAAGAAATCACATAGNGGCATNGAGCGCNTTCCTTCGGGGGATGCTAGGTGNATNGTAGCNTCTAGACACATCANNACGGGNGCNAAATCAGCTTGATAGGTCGCAACGCATAGAGTATTTTGGTTTGGAATAACTCTACAATCAGCCCCAGTACCACAATCACATTTGTGACACCAGTCAATCGACTCTCTCCATGTTTCCGACTGATTAATCCAGTAGCAGCGCGTATCTAGACAAATATTTCCGCCAACGGTTCCGGACCTCCTGATCATCACGCTGGCGATTGAGTCTGCGGCCTTGGCCAAGACAGGATGAGTCGACTCGTGATCCGATAACTCATTGATACTGACCATAGCACCAATGCTTGTTCCACTAATTTCTCGTAGCTCTGGGATAGAAGATAGAGAGATAACGTGCCGCTTCACATTTATGTGCCACTTGTAGTTTGGAAGAAGGTCAGTTCCTCCAGCCACCCAATCGAAATCCTCTCCAGATTCAGAAAGCTCTCTCGACATTTTTAGTGCTTCATCCAAACTCTTCGGCGAATGAACACGGAAGGGTGGCATCCTCATTTACGACCCTCCGAATGACGTCTTTCTTTGTGCTCCCAAGCTCTTCCAGCCAATCTAGGAGACTCCAGATATCCCTCTCCCGGGGTCACTCTTACTGACCACCTCGGATCAACTTCGTCAGGAGGTATAGCTGGGTCTAGGCCGAATAATGCACCATTGTGATAATCCGATCTATCCTCATCAAGCCTCCTATCCTTATCTCTAATGCCATGTTCGTCGGCCCTTTTTTCTAGAACTGCTTGAAGGTCTGAGTGTTGAAGAGAGGGGTTTGTCAGATTATTCGGGTCTGATACCCCTTCTTCTCTACAACGCTTCTCAATCATTTTGTATACCTTCTCTGGCGACATTGGTAACTCAGAGGTTCTGATTCCTATAGCATCGTAAACGGCATTACAAACAGATGGTAGAATCGGAAGTAGAGGCCCCTCTCCGGCTTCTTTGGCTCCAAACGGTCCTTCTGGATCATTAGACTCCACGATTATTGGAATTACTTCAGGCATTTCGTGAATACTTGGAATCTTGTAATCTAGGAGATCTGGATTCATCAGATTTCCACTTCTCCCATATCGCATTTCTTCCGATAGAACCTGACCCATCCCCATGTGACAAGATCCAATTATCTGTCCCTTTACTGCCAACGGATTCAGAGCCTTTCCACAATCGTGAGCCGCCCATACCTTGTCTACCTTTATTTGTCCAGTTTCCACATCTACTGAGACTTCTGTGACATACGCAGAGAAAGAGTATGCTGGTGCAAGTCCAGCCGCCGCTCCCTTGTGCATCTTCCCCATAGGGGGCGTCCTGTATGCTCCAGAGGCAACCAAGGCTCCCCTATCTTCTTGGGATTTGTGAAGAGCTTCGAGGTAGGAGACTCCAACCGCTGGATCCTTCTTCAGGAAGATTCTCCTATCCCCAATAATCAAACCACTTCTTTCCGCCCCTGTGATTTCTACAGTAGCATCAAGTAACTCATCCCGGATTTGCATAGCTGCTGAAATAGCCGCATTGGCATTCATGAAAGTCACTCTGGACGAGTAAGAACCCANGTCNACAGGAGNAGTGTCNGAATCTCTNGATTTCACTCTNATCATATCTAGNGGTAGNCCTAGTACCTCTGCAACAGATTGGGCTACGACTGTGTCTGANCCTTGACCTATGTCNGCGGCNCCAGTATGGATNGTGACTCCACCATCCATATCGATCTTCAGATGAACGGTTGCATGNGGAAACTTATTCGGNTCCCAGTGGATAGGNANNCCACTCCCTGAAATGAAGAAACCNCAACCAATTCCAATTCCCTTACCAAGAGGAAGTTTGCGGAATTTTCTATCCCAGCCACTTTCTTCTCTGACCCTCTCTAGACANTCNCTCATCCCTATGCTTGTTACTCTGAATCCGGTAATTGTGGCCGAGTGTGGGGGTAGAAGGTTTGCTAAACGCAAAGATATCGGGTCAACACTCAACTTCTCAGCTAAGTCATCAAGACCTACTTCCACTGCGCANCTAGAATTNACCGCTCCATGACCTCGCATAGCACCACTGGCAGGTTTGTTCGTCCAAACCCTGGCCCCCGTGTAGTGGAAAGCACCGATTTCGTAGGGAGCAGTATGGAGAACTCCATTGTAGTAGGTTGTAACGTGCCCGAAAGATGCGAATGCACCTCCATCAATTAGCGCGTCAGTCTCTATCCCGCATATTCTTCCTTCGTCATCGGCATGCAGGTTCATCTCAATTCGAGAAGGATGGCGACCTCTGTTTACCCAGTAAACCTCNTCTCTGTCGAAAGTTATNCGAACGGGTTTACCAGACTTCCTCGCAAGAATCGCNGCACACATTTCATGCGGGAAGGGATCAGACTTTCCACCGAAACCACCTCCGACAAAGGTCCTGTGAACATTGATTTGGTGCATTGGAATCTCCAATACATCAGCCAGCGCTCTGTGAACGTAGTGTGGAACCTGCTGCGGCGTGTATAGGGTGAGTCTTCCTGACGGGTCCCAGTGCGCCACTACTGCATGTGGCTCGGTAAATGCGTGATTCACTCCGGCGAAAATCCAATTCTTTTTGTGGCTAGCAACAGAATTTTCTTTCATTCCCTCAATATCTCCGAATTCTTGGAAAACTCTCTTCTGGATGTTAGAATCTCCAATGTGGTATTGCCCCCTGTCATGAATGGGGTCATCGTTGTCTTCGAGCCCCTTTCTCATGTCATGAATCGGTTCAATCAATTCGTACTCCACTTCGATAAGTCTCTCAGCCTCCCTAGCGGTAGCCTCGTCGATTGCTGCTACGCACGCCACAAGATCGCCTGCATGTCGAACCTTTTCTACAGCCATCGCGTGCTCGTCCTTTGTCACNGGAAGAACCCCGAACNTATTCTTCGCATCATCTCCCGTTGCAACTGCGACTACNCCAGGTAACTCCAGAGCCTTTGTACAATCAACAGATAGAACCCTGGCATAGTGATGAGGGGAACGTACAATCCGTCCAATCAACTCTCCTGGGAGTCTTACGTCGTCTCCGTAATGTGCCTGCCCAGTTACCTTCCAAGAACTATCCACAAGNGCAGTCGATTTNCCAATCACTCTTCCGCTAATCAGNCCATCGTGNCTATGCGGNCCCCATTCCTGGGCTAGCTTCCCACCTTGGGACTCGGGAATCATNTCTGGATCTGTCGTCTCAGAGAATTTCCCTTTCCCCCCNGATCCAGGTCTAGAAAANGGAAGTTTTCCGGGTTGTTGCCTGTACCCAACTATTTCCTTCGGAGTATCCTCTTTTTCAGACATACTAATCTCCACCAAATCCTGGATGAGGATCGCTCTTTGAATCAGTCGAGTCACTAATTGANTCTCCCGAGATTAGGATNTCCGAAGCAGCTTTGACAGAGTCNACTATCTGTTGGAAGCCAGTGCANCGACATAGGTTTCCCTCTATTGCTTGCTTNATCTCTTTATCATCGGGTTTGGGNTTTTCAGATAGCAATGCAGAAATAACCACCAGGAAACCTGGAGTACAGAATCCACACTGACTGCCTCCACACTCGGCGAAGGTCTGCTGTATCGGGTGCAGATGGTGCCCATCAGACAATCCCTCTACCGTGGTGATATCGGTTTGTTCCGCATCTACTGCTAATGTCAGACAAGACAATCTAGGCTCCCCGTCAATTAGTACAGAACAGCAACCACAAGTTCCCATATCGCATCCGCGTTTAGTCCCCAGACTCCCGACTCTATCTCTCAGAATGTCTAGCAGAATAGCATTGCTCTCGATAAAAAAAGTAACTTCATCGCCATTCACCTTGGCGTTCCACTCGATCGCATCGGAAGGGGGTAGCATAGGTAGCCGGAACTGCACCACATTGTGACCAATCGAGTTCATCCTTTGAGCATTCGGTTCCGGTGAGACTATTGGAAATCCTTGACTGCTCTTTTTAGAACTTCAGACTCAGCTCTTTTCAGATGCTCGCCAGTCGTGCTTCTGGCTATTCCTAGCTCATCTGCAAGTTGCTTCAATGTGACCTCTCCTCCATCTTCGTAGTAGCCTCTGAACACGGCAAGTTCTAGCACCTCTCTCTGTTTTTCTGTTAGGAAATCGAGATCTTTTGAAGAACCATTCTTCACTGTCTGAACACTAATTGTGTCGGGAGGCATTACTTCTCTAACGAACTCCAGGAAACTTCGTATGGAACTAGAAATTCCAAAGATTCTGAATTCTAAACCGTTTTTTGAATCGATTCCGTAGGGGGGGTATACATAGATGTTCGATAACTCCAATGCCGAAAGTGCTAGAGGATGGGTGCAAAGAATACTAACCAGTATCCCATCCTCATCCTCTTCGTGTGTTTCGAGAACCTCAAAACTCTCTAACTCTGAGATTTCAGACAGATTACGTCCTTTGTTAATCTTCAACTCTACCAATTGGGTAACTCCACTAGGATTA
>NZTJ01000038.1 GCA_002697065.1 Methanobacteriota archaeon | reverse complement strand
CCCTCAGATAGAATTTCTATCATCAACAACGCGCACTNTGAACTCGTGGATAAGGCCCGCCAATCCATATCGAAAACCCTATCCAACTTCTCTGGCAAGATNAGGTCCGCGCTAGCGGAGAAACTCAATAANATCGACACAGATAGGCTTCAGAGCCTGAGCGACCCATATGGTAGAGAGGGCGAAAGAGGNTCGTGGNTCGCGTTCTCATTGATGNTGCTGTTCGTAATCTGGCTAATCTGGTGGCTACCCATCACAGGCAGNCCAGACACATTCAGGTGGGACAAGATATACCAGTCATCCAATGTAATTTCTACAATCTGCGTATTCGTTCTGATGTCTTTCGCTCTCAACCTCCACACCGGTTACACTGGAATGGTCAACTTCGGGATAATCTTCTTCGTCGGTGTAGGTGCGATAACCGTCGCTATCCTCTCGGCCCCGAAAAATTACTACGGATACGGTTGGGGAATTCTACCTGCCACTATCTTTGCCGTGTTGCTATCAGCAGCAATCGGATGGGGCCTGGCCTATCCCACCGCGCGCCTCAGGACCGATTACTTCGCCATTGTTACGATATCACTCGGTGAAGTTGTCAGGATACTGCTTTCCGCAGAGCCACTGCTCAGAACAGGGCCAGTAAAATCCGCCATAGGAATCGGAAGCTTCCCACTCCCTCTCAAGGAGTGGTGGTTCTGTGGAGATGTCAAGACCGGTCCCGAGGAGCAATTCATCAGTCCGGACTACTGCAAGTGGGCGAACCCCACACTCGACTCCCCTTCGAATACCGTGTCGGAAATCCTATCTCTGGGGGGAGAACCGGCCCCGTACTCCCTACTCTTGGCAGTGTTCTCTGTCGGGGCGGTGGTTATCGTCTGGATTCTCCTATCGAGAATCCTCTCATCCCCGTGGGGGAGGATTCTCAAAGCTATCAGAGAGGATGAGGATGTTGCCCAGCACCACGGTCACGATGTTCTCAGGCACAAGGCCGCTAGTCTGGCTTTGGGTGCGGGCATATGCGCTCTCGCAGGGGCAATCTGGGTTTGGAAGCTCTCGGCTCTGAGTCCGACCTTCATGTCTCCAGCAGGCTCCACCTTCCTAGTCTGGGCAGCATTCATAATCGGCGGTTCTGCAAATAACAGAGGGATGCTGATAGGCGCCTCGATAATCGTGATGTCGGGTTACGTATTCAGTGTTCTCGCAGTGGCCTCAACCCCCGACCTGCCCCTATATGGGACCGCAACTAGGATCGATGACTTGTTCATATGGCTCGTTACTGAACAATGGGAGGTGACCGGGCTCTTCCTTGCCATACTCATGATTGGCATTTTGTCTCGATCCAGTAGGATAGTCGAGTTCGGTGCATTCGGAGCTATGATTTTTGCTTTCACCGCCCTTTTCATGGATGGGTTTAGGGCATTGGCCCCAGCAGCAAACTATGCCGGAGAAATTACTGTTGCTGGAGGCGACATGTCTTACATCCGATTGATCCTAGTCGGCTCCTTGATGCTATTCTCGCTCATATTCAATCCGAAGGGACTCCTACCAGAGGTCCCTAGCAGACCTCCAAGACCATCAGGGAGGCAAGACTGATGGATGCAGTTCTGAAAGTCGAAGGTCTCCGAAAGGAGTTTGGAGGCCTGATCGCGGTCAATGACGTATCCTTCGAAATAGGCGAGGGGGAGTTTGTCGGACTAATCGGGCCCAATGGCTGTGGTAAGTCTACCACCTTCAATTGCATAAGCGGCCTTCTAGGCAAGACAGGTGGCAAGGTCTCCCTTTTCGGTAATGACGTCACGAACATGAGGCCCGACCAGATTCAGAAGCTCGGTCTCACGCGTACATTCCAAGATACTCGATTATGGAGGGAGATGACCGTAATCGAGAACGACTTGGTACCGCCTAGAAACCAATTCGGGCTTACAATCATGGAACGACTCAGATCTCTACTATTCCCAAGTCACAGTCATATGGAGGTCGAGAGACTGCGAAAGGCGTACTCTACCCTAGACCAACTCGAGGTGCCCCATATGGCCCACAATTTAACGAGCGACCTCTCTGGAGGCCAGAGCAAGCTTGTGGACATAGGGAGATCGATGATGGGAGATCCGAGCCTGCTTCTGCTCGACGAGCCAGTAGCGGGAGTGGCTGGACCACTGGCCATGAAGATATTCAACAATCTCAGGACTATGGTCGACGAGACTGGGATATCGGTTCTGATTATCGAGCACAACATGGACTTCATCCTCAGGCAGGGAGTCGACAGGATCGTGGTCATGAACGAGGGAGAGGTACTGATGCAGGGAACCCCGGACGAGGTGAAGGAAAACAAAGAGGTAATCGAGGCGTACCTAGGTGCGGCAGGAGAACCGTCGGAGGGAGAGGAGTGACCAAGGTACTCGAAGTGTCCGGATTAGAGGGAGGCTACGGCTCCGTGCAGATCCTCTACGGTATCGATATGTATGTCGAGGAAGGCGAGTTCGTCACGATAATTGGGCCAAACGGNTGTGGAAAGTCGACACTGATTAAGACAATATTCGGAATCGCTACCTACTATGGGGGCGGAATCGCGTACAGGGGGCAAGACATCTCCGGGTGGAGGGCCGACCAACTGGTGAACCATGGAATCGCTTACGTCCCACAGGTTGACAATGTGTTCCCTTCCCTTTCTGTTCTTGAGAATCTGCAGATGGGCGGAAACTCGCTCCCGAAGCAAACCCTCAATGAGAGGATTGAGAGATCCCTCGAGATGTTCCCTGATCTAAGGAACAGAGAGTATGATCTTGCCGCCTCACTATCCGGCGGCGAGAGGCAAATGCTGGCAATATCTCGGGCTCTAATCTCGGACCCCAAGTTCCTACTGCTGGACGAGCCCACGGCTGCCCTCTCCCCACTGTACCAGCAGCAGATAATCCAGAGTATCGACTCGCTAAGAGATAGGGGAATTACCATTCTCATAGTNGAGCAGAATGCCAGGCTCTCTCTAGCTAGATCGGATCGAGGGTACATCATCTCCAATGGGAAGGTAGTTCACACGGGAGACGCCCAGCACATCCTGACCGATCCCGAGATAGGGGAGTACTTCCTTGGATCCAAAGAGGACCATTAGTGCNCCATNAATCCATCAGAGCCTTTGCCTGCTGTGCCCACATCATCTTCGAGACCCTNCNAGGCATCAAACCTAACGCGCCATCCACAGCTTCTGCGGTTTCTGAATCCATTCTGGAGAGTTGCTCGTAGGTCCTTATGCCCAGGACTTTCAACTTCTTCTGGGTCTCAGCATCCACTCCCTTGATTTGAGTCAGATCATCNGACTTCCTGTCTCCAGCCTTCCCTATCTGGGCCCACTTNATCTGAGCCGCACTCAGGTCTGCAAAGATTTCATCGCCCTCATCTTCGATGATGCTAGAAGACGCCTTTTCGACCCCCTTCAACTCGAGCATNGTNATCGCCTGCTTGGTCCAATCCATCTCGATGACCTTCCCTGGNAGCATCTCAAGNGCGTCATTCACCTCCTTCGCTATAGNCGAGTCCATTCTGGACAACTGCTCGTAGGAGAACACTCCCAACGAATTGAGTTTCTTNTGNGTGAACTCGTCTATCCCGTTTATCAATGTCAGATCGTCANNTGANCTGCCTACGAAATCTCCTATCTTCTTCCAGTCTANTGACTCCCTTCTCTTGCCCACCCTCTCAAGGATTAGCAACTCTCTCTTCTCATTCTCTGCCTCTGAAGTGATTCCCTGTACGTCCTTGCCAGCGATCTCNGCCTTCAGGATTGCATCTGCCAGCTTCCTCTTTGCAGCGGCAGCTTCGGCCTTTGCCTCCTGTGCCTCTTCCTCCTCCATCTCTGCGATTAGTCGGGCCTCCTCTGCCTCTGCCTCCTCNNCCTCTGCCTTCTTGGTAGCCTCCTCNNCCTCTGCTCTNGCNCTCTCAACCTCTTTCTCNGCCTTCNGAACCGCCTCNCTAGCCTCCATTGACTGGAGCTCTCTTTCGATTTCCTCCTCTTCCTTCTCCTGAGCCAACTCCTCTATNCGAGCTTCTTTCTTCGAGGCCTCAAGCTTCTCNTTCTTCTCAGCCATCTGTTCTTCCAGCTTCTTCATCTCGGCCTCTAGCCGTTCGATATCTTCCTCCGAATCGCCATCNATCTCGANATCAGGNACCTCNCCCNCATCGCTCACCTCCTGCGATAGTNCNCTCTGNACNTCAATCTTCTCNNCTTCATTCNGATNACTAACAAACCCGTCCGTGAGCTCGGATNCAATTTCCNGGATAAGGCTCAATGAGTCCTTCATCCTATGTCCGTCATNCGTCTCGTATAGAGTAACGTTCTTGCANGATTCTTCGACCTTACGAGAATAGCTAATNGGAACGACCTCATCGAACCTTCCGTGCATTATGGCAGTTGGATGTGCGGGAGTCGGCCACGACATCTTCTCTGCNGATTCCATAAATTCCCATGGGAGAACGATATCTAANTCGTANCCNGTGTATCTCCTCTCCCCTGTTTCTTTCCATGCGCTCCTACCGGTTTCTTCCATCNCTTCCCAATTCTCAGNAAGTCCGAATGCAGGAGCTATCAACAGNAGCCTGATGTCCTTGTGAGGCCTCATTGATGANGCATTTGCCGCCGCTAGNCCTCCCATGGAAGATCCGACAACCAAGTCATACTCCNCTTCGTCCAAGTGCTTGACTAGGACNTCAGTCTGACTAGCGATGCTCCATCCTAGNTCCGACATTTTCGGTGCCGTCACTTTCCATCCCAGAGCCTCCTTCATGAAGGTNGGTTTGGAACCAGTTGGACTACCTTCGAATCCATGTGCAAAAAGCACTCGCAGGACTAACCCTCCAAATCACAGAACGAGAGNCTCAGGAATTCGCTTTCTGTAGCCTCTCTTACCATGGAAGCCTCATTCTCTCCTAGTATTCTCANGTGTATCTCCGCAGTGACTTCCACGGTAGCCTCGAAGAGNTGCCCACCTCTTACGATATGGCTGTCATCCGAGGCTACTATGTGNATGTGCGTGAANGGGCCATCNGGTCCAGGAGCCAGATTCCCCTGCATGGAGAGCAACTCCATTGGCTCNTCCAATCTTACCTTCTGATAAANACCCTCAGAGTCGAGGAATCCAATGACAGTTCCCCTAATCCTGCCTATCCCACTGGTNATCGCTGCNGTGCTGATTCTATGTTCGCTAAGGCNCCTNATCGNNTCATGNAGNTCNTCGCCCNTNTCCAGTCTCACGAATAGGTCTCTTCCTAGTCGTCGATATTCCATGCCAATCCATTAGGGTTCTAGACTTCAATTTCACCTTTTCCAAATCAGTCTGGAGGACTCGCNTTCTGTCTTGCAGTAGAAGTCAAAAAAGTACGNAAATNCACTCTGAGAGCACTACAATTCTCCANNGGAAGTAAGGGGGTTGGAAAATACNACCATACTGTTCATAGGCCGTGNCTTCCGAGTCGCAAAGCCCGGTGACAAAAATGACAATGGCAGCACACGATGCTTCGGCCAGATGGAGGACATTCCTAGAGGAGGCAAAGGAGTCTGAGGTGATGACTCTGCTGTCTCGTCAGTCAAACTTCCCTTACCTCTCTATCCCATTCCACGAAATACAGACCTTTGACCCTGAATTTGCAGAGGATGTACTCCAGTACCCAAAGCAGATTCTCTCTGCAGGTTCCAAGACACTGATGGAGATTTGTAGGGAGAGGGGAGAGGATATCGATGCATTACTACGGGTCGGAGAGCTACCCGGAGACATCAGAGTGCCCCTAAGAGAAATAGGAAGCTCAGACATCGACAAACTCCGTAGTGTCGATGTCATAGTGACGAAGATTTCCGAAATAAAGCCCAGAATACACAAGGCCGTCTTCAAGTGCGAGTCTTGCGGTCATGACATAGAAATCGATCAAGAAAACGAGAGAGAGTTGAAAGAACCACTAAACTGTCCGCAGGCACTTGGAGGGTGTGGAAGCAGCAAAAACGAGACGCGATTTGATTTAGTCCTCCTCAGCTCAAGAATGGTAAACAATCAATGGATAGAGATCCAGGAACAACCTGAGTATGTGCCAAGCGGGGCCCAGCCCAGGAGAGGGATGGTGCTAATCGAGGGGGACCAAGTCAACAATCACCTCCCCGGAGAGAGGATTACTGCGAACGTAATCCCAGTCGTCAGAAGTGAGGTAAGAAATAGGAAAAAGACCCCTATGTTCGATGTGATCTTCCATTTGATTAGCTCTGAGCACGAGAGCACTCCATTCACAGAGATATCGATTGACGAGGAGGACAGAGAAAGAATCCTGGAGGTTTCGAAGAGAGATGACCTCATGCCCCTAATCCAGCAATCGATAGCCCCCTCAATCTTCTCTACAGGCATCATAGGTCTGGTGAAGCGCTCGCTCGCCTTGCAACTATTCGGTGGAGTCTCACGAAGGCTGAACGATAAGACTAGATCCAGAGGAGATATTCACATTCTGCTCATGGGGGATCCGGGAGTAGCCAAGTCACAACTACTCACATTCATCTCTAATCTCTCTCCGAGGGGAAGATTCGCTACCGGTGGAGGGACCTCCGGAGCAGGGCTTACAGCAGCAGCAGTCAGGGACGCATTCGGTGATGGGCGATTCGCCCTAGAGGCAGGAGTGCTGCCNCTCTCCGACCGAGGACTAGCCGCAATAGACGAGTTCGACAAGATATCNACCGATGACACTAGGATGATGCACCCAGCTATGGAGCAGCAGAAGGTCCACGTGGCGAAGGGAGGGATAACGGCTACTCTCAANTCCAGATGTGCGATCCTTGCAGCCGCCAATCCAAAGGAGGGNAGGTTCACGAAGAGGCACAAGAACACCAGCGTGATGAGGGCATACGAAGAGACCGGACTCGCNCCTGCACTGGCTTCGAGATTCGANATCATCTGGATGATGAGNGATGAGGTCAGGATTCACGACGATGAGAGGATAGCCAGNCACATACTGGANAACCGGACCACCGGCAAGAGCGAGACTTTGATGGAGAACTCAATCGAGCTAGCCTCATCCGATAACGAGGAAGGATCCTATATCGTCAAACCTGAAAACGGGAGGAAGGAGCATCTTAGCCAGGACTTCCTTAGGAAGTACATAGCGTTCGCAAAGAGAACAGTACACCCTCAGTTGGATCAAGAGGCAAAGAATGCGATCCTCAAGTACTACACGGAGGAGAGACAGTCCTTCGGTCGCGAGGATGAAGGAAGGGGCGATCACGAGTTCGGGGATAAGGAATCAATAATTCCAATCACGGCCAGAGCACTAGAGGCACTAATCCGACTCACGGAGGCTCATGCAAGGATGCACCTCCAGGAAACGGCCACCGTCGAGAANGCCGAGGTGGCGCTAGCCGTATTCAAGCACTGGAGGGAAGAGTCAGGTATTGAGGACGAATCAGAGATTCATTCCGGGGTTTCCCCCAGAGTTCGAGTAAACAACCGCGCAATAATGAACATGATAGCAGATATCTGCGAGGAAAAGGGAGAGGCNACACTNGTCGACATCTACAATATGGCAATNTCGAAGAAAATCACCGAGAATGAGGTAGACCGCGTACTAAGCAAGATGATTGAGGGGGGGCAGTTGTACGAACCAAGGACAGAAACATACCGTTTCCCCCGTTGAGCCTATGAGTACAACCCCCTCCGATGGTATTGCACATGGAGCCAATTGGAGAAGTAACCAACCCCGAGACACTTGATCCAGTCTCTCTAGGATTCATGTGCGGATTAGAGATACACCAGCAGCTGGCAACTGACAAACTACACTCGAGAATGCCAAGCGAACTATACGAATACAAGTCCGAGGATATCCCTCATGACTGGCCACGTTCCACNAGAAGGCTTCGAGCTTCACAGGGAGAANGAGGAGGGACGGACGTTGCAGCTAGATTCGAGCAAAGGAGNAATCGGACATTCGAGTATGTCCAATCTCCCAATGCTGGGCTCATCGAGTTGGACGAGTCGCCACCAAGAAACCATGACTCCGAGGCAGTAGATGTTGTTCTCACNATGGCTGCCCTGATGGAGGCGAAACCCATCCCGAACCTGCAAGNGATGAGGAAGACNGTCGTGGACGGATCTAACACCAGTGGTTTTCAAAGGACCACGATCGTNGCTACGGACGGCCAAATACAGGCCGACTCTAGTCAGGTTGGAATCGATNTGATTTCGTTGGAGGAGGACTCTGCTCGGAAGCTGGAGACAAAGAGGACCGCCATTGGGGAAACCGTAGTGTACAATCTAGACAGACTGGGAGTACCTCTAGTAGAAGTGGCAACAGCCCCAGATGTCCGCTCCCCGGAGCATGCTAAGGAGACTGCATTAGCACTCGGACGACTACTCAGAGATACCCGTAGGGTCAGGAGGGGGCTAGGATCAATCAGACAAGACCTCAATGTCAGCATCTCTTGTGGAGACAGGGTTGAAATCAAAGGATGCCAAGACCTAGACTGGATTCCTAGAATTATTCGATTGGAGATGGCTCGTCAACTTCACTTCTACCGTCTGGCTAACGATCTGAGAAGAGACTCCTCCCTGCCCCCCCTTCCTCCAGATAGGGACTCGGATTCTAGACCAGTAGAGAACAGAGTGAAACTCGCTACGGAGAAGAGGATCCCCTTTTCCACTCACGACATCACAGAATGCTTTTCAGAATGCGAATCAGAAATGGTGTCTAAGTCCTTGGATAACGGCTCCTGTATTCTTGGAATCTCCCTTCCAGGATTCTCAGATAAGATCGGAAGCAAGAAAATGGACGAACATGGCTCACAGTTACCAAGATTGGGTAGGGAGCTCGCGAGTGCCGCCAAGCTTGCTGGGGTGTCGGGAATCTTTCATTCAGACGAACTCCCGGCCTACGGGATTTCGCAATCTGAGGTCGAATCAGTCAGGAGTCGACTGTCTCTCTCAGAAGTAGATGCTTTCGTTCTGTGCATGGCTCCAAAGTGGCAGGCTGAGTTGGCACTAGAGGCAGTCATTGACAGAGCACGACTAGCCTTCCATCGCATACCCCGCGAGGTAAGGAACGTAGTGATACGGAAGGGGAAGCCAGAAGACGGAACCACAACGGCACTACGGCCTCTTCCAGGTGGTGCTAGGATGTATCCTGAGACTGACATACCGGTCTTGGAAATCTCATCAGAGAGGTGGGAATCAATCAATAGAAATCTTCCACTTTCTGCTCAGGAGAGGAAGGATAGACTATCCGGTCTAGGGCTATCGAAAAATCAGGAGGAGGCATTGCTAAACGGGGAGATCGATGACTTACTCTTCGAGGGCATCGAGGGCCCTCTGAAACTTCCAGCTAAGGCATGGGCAAGCGCAATCCTAGAGAGTGGCACCTCAAAACCAAACTCCCTAGCTGCGACAGTTCACCTCAGAGAGGAGGGTCTTCTAACGCGAGAGGGAGCAGAGGCCCTTCTAGTGGAATCACAGGAGGGCAAAATTGAGAGAATTGTTGCCTTCATGTTGTCCGAAGCAGAATCAAGAGGTTTCGTTCCAGCCGATAAGTCATCTGTTGAGGAGGCGGTGGATGAGATACTCAGCGATCGTTCTGATTTTGTTAAAGAGAGGGGGATGGGTGCAATTGGACCACTGATGGGGATGGTGATGCAGAAGCTCGAGGGCTCGGCGGATGGAAAAATTGTCAGCCAGATTCTCAAGGAAAGAATTTCACGGATGATTGAATAATAATTTAGTTTGGTAAATTTATGAACTCACGACTACCTTGATAGACTCTACATTGGTAGGACATACTCCATGTCAGACTGGATTAAGCCTGCTTCTATTGTTATGCTAGTTACACTGTTACTTATTGCCCCATCCTTACAGGATAGGTTAGCAGAAGAAACCACGAAATATGTCGAAGATAACCAGTCATCGCATCATGGTCTTCCATCAGATTGGGTGGATAATCAAGTCCTCTGCATCTATTTTCCAACAGAGTCTCCACATTCAGAATTCAGCCTAGGTGTGACCATGATTGATCGAAATGGCGATGTAATCGGAACAAACGAGAACCTGAACAGGACGGGAGCTTGCCTCGGAGGCTTTGATGGGTACTCCAATGGCTTAGATTTCATGATGTCATCAACTAGAATGGGACATGGCCATCTCTCTGTAGGGTACGATGTCGGACAATGGGGCGCATTCGTTCATACAATCGGAGGACTGAACGCAGACACGTTGACCGGCGACTTCAACGGAGCATATTGGCACCTCGATCACAATGGTGCTGCTTCGATGGTAGGCATAGGAGATCTGGTGATGTCAGAGGGAGATGTCATCGAATGGAGCGTCGGAACCTGGTAATACCTTCGGAACTATGAAGTGGTGAGGTCGGGACAGAGGAACGGGGCGGAACTTTGTACGACTTTCACAACGTCTCTCTTTCACCGATTCAGACCCTTTCTCTGAATTTGGCCGTTCTCTCAATAATCGTTTTCTCGCTAATAAGGAGCGAAAGATCGCTCAGGGACGAGAGCCAATGGGGGGTCCTGATTCTTCTAGCCATTTTCGGAGTTTCAGGAAGAGTCCTATTGGAGCCGATACCGAACGTCCAGCCTGTTAGCGTACTAGTTCTTCTCACAGGTGTTTACTTCGGAGCTCCACGCGCTATTGCACTCGCAGCAACCATCGCCCTAGCTTCTAATGTAATTTTCATGGGGCANGGNCCNTGGACTATCTTCCAAGTGATTGGGTGGGGNGCTATAGGCNCTTTTGGCGCTCTAANCTCTGAAAAACTAGTCGTCAACGAGAGACCTAGAATCAATCNTNTAGCAGTAATTGCAGCAGTATCAGGGCTCGCTTTCAACTGGTTCGTTTCACTTAGTATCCTCCTCAATACTGACCTTTCTATGTTAGTNCCCTACCTCCTAAATGGCCTNGTGTTCGATCTCTATCATGCATTTGGGAACATACTCTTCGTTGCATGGATGGCCACTCCGCTCGGAGAGATGNTGTCGCGACATCGGTCTTCTCAGGCATTGGAAGCGGTGAGAAATGGTGTCGCCAACTGAAGAACTCACNATGGTCCTTGTCACTAGACAGGACTTGCAGTTATCGAAGGGCAAGCTTGCTGCACAATGCGCACATGCATCAGCAGAGTGCGTCCTTTCTGCAAAGAGAAAGAACCCCCGAACTCTGGATCAGTATCTGAGAAGAGGCGCTAGGAAAATTGTGTGCAAGGTCCCGGATCTAGTTTCGCTCAAGCAAGTCCATTCAAGGGCGAAGAAGGCAGGTCTGGTATGTCACCTTGTCACCGATGCAGGACATACCGAAATTCCTCCTGGAACCGAAACAGTGGTTGGAATAGGTCCAGGATCCAGGGATCAGATAGACAAGATCACCGGCCAACTGCCTTTGGTTGGTTAGTAGGGGTTTGATTGCCCTACCTAAGTCTGGCAAGAAGAGTCTTGAATCGAGCCCCTCTGCGAAGTACGTGGTTACCCAGGCCCCCTTGTCCGAAGAGGAGCGCTCCACACTCCTGTCCCAGTGTGACTCCCTAAGGAACCTCACCGAATGGCTGGACGAAATCGACAGAAGGCCCGGTCTCGACGAGCTAGATGCTCGCCTGTCTTCGTTGGAAGTCAACGTCGATGCACTGCAGGATTGCATAGGGTATTCCGAGGACGGCTATCAGAGGAATGTGATCAAGAAGAATGAGCACTACGAACTCGTGGCGATATGCTGGACACCAGGCCAGGACACACCGATCCACGATCATACTGGAAGCGACTGCGCATTCTTGATTGTCTCAGGGGTTTCAACAGAGACAGTATACAAGACCAACGAGGAAGGTTTGGCGTATCCAATTTCAGACAGGAGGTACCTCCCGGGCGAGGTTTGTGCAGCCGAGGAGCCAGATATCCATCGAGTCTCAAATGAGGAAAGAACCAATCTAATCAATTTGCATGTCTATACTCCGCCACTTAGCGGATTCAAGATATACGCCCCTATCGAGGACTAGCGGCCTCTCTCCGCCATCAGTTGGACGGCCTGCTGGACCCACATCATCTTGGTAACTCTACCAGGTGTGAACTCCATAGCGTCGTTAACTACCTCCGCGGTAACTGGATCCATCCTAGAAATCTGGTCATAGGTATGAATTCCTAGGACATTGAGCTTCTTTTGCGCGAACTCATCCAGCCCTTGTATCCGGGTCAAATCATCTGGCCTCTGGCCCTCTGCTTCTCCAATCTGAGCCCAGTTTACCTGAACAGCCTTGAGGCTGACCCTCTCTAGGATCAACTCCTCTCTTTCCATGAGGTTTGCCTTGAGCTTCAAATCTGCATGTGCTGCTTCCCTCTCGGCCTTCATAGCAGCTGTCTCGACTCCGACAAGAGCCTCCTCCTTCCCTTTCATCTCGCTTTGGATCTTCTCTATCTCCTGCTCAACCTGCTCGGCTTTCTTAGTTGTCTCCGACTTGAACTTGTGACTATCCTCTATCTCTTGTTGGACTCTGATTTTCTGTTCCTCTGCTTTCTTTGCCTCTTCTTCTACTCTGGCTATTTCTGCTTGCTTGGCCTTGACTTCCTTCTCCAGAGCCTTGGCAGCAGCCATCTCGGTCTTCATCTGGTCCTTGACGTCCTTGAGNGCNNCTTTCGCCTCCTCAGCCTCTGCCTTGGAAGCCTCAAGTGCTTCCTGCTTCTTGGCCATGGTGCTCTCCATCTTCGACTCCGCAAGCTCACGCTTGGCACGGAATTCCTCGAGTTGTTGTTCCGCCTTCGACTTCGCTTTCCCAGAGGCCTTGATTTGCTTCTCTGCTACTTTTCTCTCCATCTCGGCCTTCTTCAGTTCCGCCTCGGCCTTTGCTGCGGCCTTCCCTTCCTTGGCAACCTCGGTTCCCAGTTTCTTGGCCTCGGCCATTGCTTCCTTGGCTTCCTTACCGAACTCTTTTGCTGCAACTGTCTCAGTCTTTGCCTTCTCCTTTAGTTCGCTCTCCTTTGCCTTAAGCTCTTCAGGGCTAAGCTTGGAGGAACTCTTCATCTCTTCTAGAGCCTTCTTAGCAGCCTTTGCTTGTTTCTCTGCAGCCTTTCTTCCAGCCTCGGCCTTCTTCGCCTCCACTTCTGCCTTAGCAACTGCCTTTGCTTCCTTAGCAGCCTTCTTTGCATCCCCCATCTGTGCCTTCTTAGCAGCCTCCAGCTCCTTCTTAGCAGCTGCAGCTTCGGCCTTCGCTTCGGCTTCCTTGGCCTTCGCCTCTGCTGGATCTACTGCCTTCTTACTCTTCTTGGTCTTCTCCTCAGGCTCTGGTTCAGCCGCAGGCTCAGGCTCAGGCTCAGGCTCAGGCTCTGGTTCAGCCGCAGGCTCAGGCTCAGGCTCCGATGACTTTTTGGTAACCTTTCCATACTTCTTCTGGAGTCCCTTGACCATAGTTCCATAGTTTCCTTCGAACTTCTTCAGTAGCTTCGGAATATTGGCGATTTGCTTCGAACGCTCCGGCTCTTCCAAGAATTGAGTGTACGTTGCCTTGGCCAGTTTAGCAGCCTGTTGTGCGGTTGGTCCTGTCGCCACGACGCTTGGAGGAAATCCATCACTTAAGGATTTGACCAAATTCACATTTGAAGCTCTTCTCTGTAATTCTCGAAAACGCCTCTAAATAACTCGATATCTGAATCAAATGTTTCAGGTAGCAAAGGACCGAATGAAAATCGGAAGAATCGCGAATAAGGAGACTCATAACTTGGATCTTTCGAATGTGGACGTGCCATATCGCAGTCTGTAGCGCAGAGAATTGCTGCACCGTGTTTGAAAAGTCGTTTGTTTAACTCGGAACTTGTCATTCCTTCAGGCAACTCTAGCCAGTGATAGAATCCCCCATCTCCAGTGAACACTCCAAGCCCCATTTCCTCGAATGCCTTGCCATATCTTTCCCTCTGCCAGTTATAGTGCTCCTCGACTGCCTTTCTAGCCTTCTTCACTCTTCCAGGCTCCAGGAGCTTGACTGCATAGTTCTGTGAAGGATGACTAACTCCACCCATGCCGAAGCTAGAGAAGTTTGACAGGGTCTCAATGTTCTTCCTACTTGAGATAATCCAACCAATTCTTATCCCGGGGGATTGCAATCCCTTTGTACAGGCCCCTGCGATAAACACGTTGCTGTTATCTAGGTCTTCTACGAACTGAATACCACTTACCGAAGGGGAGTGAAACATCTCGTAAGCCTCATCAAGAAGGATGCCGTTTTTCGGGCCCTCTGCCAATCTGATTAGATCCCTCAACTCGTCCCCCCATCTTGTCTGCCCGGAAGGGTTCTGAGGATTCGAGATAATCGGCATCAGGCTCGTCTTAGCATTCAGACCCGATCTATCGAAGTACTCTTCATTGCTTGGGTGGAAGCCATTTCCCTTAGTGAACGGGACTATCTGGAAATCCGTATCGGTCTGCTCAAGAATATCAAGATATGCCGGCCACTCGATGTTCCCAATCCTTACCTGGACATGATCCTTGAGGAATGCGAGAACAGTGTATATCCCCGGCCTCCCTCCGGCGAAGACCATCACATTCTCAGGCTGCACTTTCGATCCATACTGATCATTGTAGTATCCTGCAATTGCTTCTCGCAAATCCGGGTGGCCCCAAGCTTTGGGGTAGAATCGATCCTCCCAAGTTACGTCTACACTGTCTGGAAGTGGAGGGCCTCCAAACCTATCCAGAGGGGTGGTGAGGGGAAATCCCTGTGACCACGGATGAGTGCCCTCGGTCCCCATGAAACTGCCGAACGAGTCCCTGAAGGAGTACAGCGTCTCATAGATTCCCATAGGCGGGCAGTTGTCGGACAGGAACGACTCAACAGACGCGCCACTATTCTGCATGACCATCCGTGTAGCATGTCACAAATTAGTTTGACCATAGCAGGGGATAATTCCCATTACGAAAAAACCGTTAATACACCCATTCTGCTTCGACAGCCATGAGCACCCGCATTGAACATACCAGAACTCTAGCCATGACTATTGCCNTACTATTTCTGGGAATGTCATTATCCATGGGACTGCAGCAACATGGAAGGGAAGTCCTTGAGGAGGAGCCAGTATCAATGGAAACCCATTCAGGTCTCAATATGCCAGGCTCTACTGTAGGATCTATCCACTCCCTAACTGCACTCGGGGCATCCAATGGCTATACCTGCGCGGTATTAGACAACAACGAAATGAAGTGCTGGGGGAAGGCAGAAAACGGGTCTCTAGGGAATGGCGATGGTCAACAAAATCAGTATACGCCGGTCGGAGTAAATGAACTGAACGAGAATAACTGCTGTTTTGCCGATATCGAAGAGACAAGCCCCGATGGGGACCACTCGTGCGCTCTTTCCAACGGGTCCGTCTACTGCTGGGGGCTGGACACGGCCGGGCAGATAGGACACGGGCACATCAGTTGCTTTGGGGCTTGCCTGAATCCTCATGGGCCCTCAGTTCTGAATAGAAACGTCGTTACTTTCACAACCGGCCTCAGGCACACATGCGCGATTGCAGACGACTCGACTACCTGGTGCTGGGGGGAGAACGACTTCGGCCAACTTGGAGTCGGTGATAATGATGGCAGGAACGCTCCAGCCCAAGTTTTGTTGCCTGCCGGCGCCACTCCAATCTCGATTAATGCCGGTGGGCATACCACCTGTGTCGTTCTGGACAACGGAACCGGTCTCTGCTGGGGAAAGAGCGATTACGGCCATCTAGGAGACGGGACTTACAACAACAGGAATGAGCCGACCCCCATCTCAATACTCCCTTCAAACAGATCACTGGTCGCGATGGATTTGGGTGCTGGCCATGCATGCGGAATCCTGGACGACGGCACGGCTCACTGTTGGGGCAACAACACCTTCTCCTCAGGAGAGTCCGGGGGGCGGTTAGGCGACGGCTCCACCCAGAGCTCCAGATTCCCTCGAAGTGTTTCACTTCCCCTTGGAAAGACCGCTATATCCATAGACGTGGGCGTTGATCACACCTGTGCAATACTGGATGACAGCAGCGCTGCCTGCTGGGGTCTTAACGAAGAGGGACAACTTGGCGACGGAACCACGGACAACAGTACGACGCCGGTCGGCGTATCCGTGCCGGTCGGCCTGACCTTTGGAGAGATCTCGGCAGGACTCGCACACACGTGTGCAGTGGCGACAAACGCATCCGTTTACTGCTGGGGGCATCATGAGGAAGGTGCCTTGGGACTGGGAGAGGACGTGGATAGCGATGTCCCGGCCTACGTGGACCTTGGCACGGGTAGGCACGCCCTGATGAGCGAGCGAGACAATGACGACGATGGTATCGTGAACATCCTTGACCCGTTCCCTGATGGATGTCCATCGGGCTATTACGCAACGAATGGCACATGCGAGTTGGTCGAGCCGGGGCACTACACAAACGACCTTCCTCCATACGAGCAATTCCCCTGCCAACCAGGAACGTACCAACCTAGTTATGGTCAGCTGGATTGCATAGACGCCAGTGCCGGTCACTACGTCGAAAGCCCCGCTTCTGTATCTCAGACTCCATGTGGGGCAGGGAGTTACCAGCCTGACTCGGGACAGACATCCTGTGTAGAAACCGATCCAGGGAACTACGTTTCAGACCAGGGTTCGATACGTCAGAATCAATGCTCCCCAGGAACCTATCAGCCATCTCCGGCGGCATCGGGTTGCATTGATGCAAGCCCCGGATACTACGTTACTGGTTTTGCATCGGAAGAGCAGATCCCATGCACAGCCGGAACCTACCAGATTCTGTCAGGACAGGCCTCATGCTTCCAAGCGGGACCAGGCTTCCACGTACCTTCTGAGGGCTCAGTCACCCAGCAGCAATGCCAACCGGGAACCTTCTCGTCCCAGCAGGGCCAGGTAATCTGCACAGAAGCCTCGCCGGGATATTTCGCTGACGGGGTACAGCAATCCTCCCAATCCCCATGCCAGCCAGGCGAGTTCCAGAATTCTTCCGGAGAGACCTCCTGCTTGTCAACCACTCCCGGTCACTACACAGATTCGGAGGGCGCGGCAGAGCAGACCCAGTGCCCAGCCGGAACTTACCAGCCCGACTCAGGACAGACAACATGTATTTCCGCAGAACCGGGGTACTACTCCGAAATAGGAGCTTTGTCTCAGATTCAATGCCAGAACGGGACCTACTCATCAGAGTCCGGACAGGGGTCTTGCACTCCTGCCGAGCCCGGATTCTATGTCGACCTGGACGGGGCTACGGGATCGACTCCTTGCCCGCCGGGGCAGTTCCAATCAGACACAGGGTCATCCGGGTGCGAGCTCCCTCCTCCCGGCCAGATAGCTAGCCCAGATGGATCGACCACGGTTTCATGTCCACCCGGAAAGTACCAGCCCGGTGACCAGTCAATTTGCGTGGATGCCTCTCCGGGATTCTTCGTCAACGAAACCGGCTCATCCACTCAGAGTCAGTGTCCGCCTGGAACATATCAGCCCGATTCGGGAGAGTCATCTTGCCTGCCGGCAAATCCTGGCAACTACGTTGACTCTCCGGGTTCATCAAGCCAGACCCCCTGCCCTACTGGCCAGTTCCAGTCGTTCGGGGGTCAGGAATCATGCACCCCTGCTATGGAAGGACATCACGTTCCCGAACAGGGAGCAGTGTCCCAGACAACTTGCAAGCCGGGCAACTACCAACCGGATCAGGGTATGGATAACTGCATCTCCGCAGATCCAGGGAACTTTGTCTCTTCGTCAGGAGCGATATCCCAGAGTCCCTGCCAACCTGGTAACTACCAGCCAGAGGGCGGTAAGGTAGGCTGCCTCCCAGCAGACCCGGGCAATTACGTTTCCGAAGCTGCATCAACGGAGCAGAGAAAATGCCCCTCCGGACAGGAGCAGGAGCTGGGCGGCCAGGTCTCGTGCATAGATGTGGAGAGGCCTCTGTGGATGTCGATATTGATGTTCGGAGTTCCAGCAATACTGTTGGGAACCATGGCAATCCTCTATATCTCCAACAAGAAGAGTACAGGCTCAAGTGGAAAGGGAAAGGCGTACATGTATTCAGAGGACATCAGGAAGAAGCAGCCATAGTCTATCGCACCAGTTATTTGAGGGCAAGCACTGGAGATTGACATGAGGGACTTCCCAGGCGACAGAGTCGACCTACGAAGCGACACGGTGACCCAGCCAACCCCTCCAATGAGGGAGGCGATGGCAGGAGCCAGGGTTGGAGACGACGTTTGGGGGGATGACCCTACAGTAATCCAACTCCAAGAGATGGTAGCTGAAATGCTCGGAAAAGAGGAATCACTGTTCGTCCCTTCCGGCACAATGTCGAATACGATCGCGATAAAGGCCCAGACCAATCATGGCGATGAGATAGTAACCCACCGTAATAGTCACATCTACCTGTGGGAATCCGGAGCATACGCTTCTCTAGCCGGGTGCTCGATCGCGTTCGTTGACGGGCGCTTGGGTCAGATGACTCCCGAAGGAGTAGAGGGCGCAATCAGAAAGACGGCTGGAAGCAACT
The DNA here is from genome assembly GCA_002697065.1 of Methanobacteriota archaeon. Next base: position 1,819 of record NZTJ01000038.1, on the reverse strand, counting down.
ACCACTTCCCTGATTGCACATTAGTCTGTGTCGAAAACACTGCAAACGTAGGAGGCGGGTCAATATACAACCAGGACGTCCTGGATGGGATCTGCCGTGTCGCCCACGAAAACGACTGTCGAGCCCACCTAGATGGTGCCAGGCTCTTCAATGCGGCAATAGGTAGTGGAACGGACCCGACTCGCATGGTCAGAGATTTCGATACCATCTCGGTTTGTCTATCGAAGGGACTGGGTGCCCCAGTAGGGTCTGTTCTAGTGGGGGACAGGGAGACAATCTCCCGTTCCCGTAGGTGGAGGAAGACTTTCGGAGGTGGGATGAGGCAGTCCGGAATACTCGCTGCAGCGGGTATCTATGCCTTGGAAAACAACATCGAACGACTATCCGAGGACCATACTCGAGCATCCAGGCTAGCCGAATCAATCAATTCGATGGACTCCTTCTCGGTAGAGATGGAGGGAGTCCAATCCAATATGGTCTACGTTCAGTGCATCGAAGAAAGCTCTAGTGAGGTGTCTAGAAAGCTCGCCGGACTGGGAGTAGATGTGAGCGTGGAGACAGACTCGATAGTGAGGGCAGTGGTACACCTGCACATCACTGACGAGGACATAGACATGGCCACACAGGCATTCGAGCAATCACAATAACCCGTAACCGTTCAATAACTCCTCCGTCTCGACCAGCCATGAGGCGCCTGTGGGCACTGATCCTGATTGCTCTAATCGCAATCCCGATACAAGCCTCCGCAGCTACGGAAAGCCTTTGGGATGATGCAAGGATAGCCGATGAGGCGGGGACTATATCCGGAACCATAGGAGGGATTTCGATAGATCTATCGAACACCACCTACGAGAAAACGACGTTCGGAGTTATCGATTTGCCGAGCATAGTCGAGGTATACACAGCTACTTGGTGTTCAAACTGTATCACGACCGAACGGGCCCTTGACGATGCCATAGGGGAGCTCGATGTGACCAGGATTCACTATCACAGACACCTGTACGAGACCTTGGATCCATTTGGAAGCAACTCCACTGACTCCCGATGGGTCGAAACCTACGGAGAAGGATCCCTTCTTTCTACCGAGAGGTCAATGCCGTCATCCGATGGTGGGACGATGAGGATCCCTGGAACAGACAGATCCGCTCCTAGCAAAGTCTTCGACGGGGAGAGGATGTATACAGGAACAAGCACAAAATCCAACAGTCTTCTGACCGACTACTCTACCGCATTGGCTTTGGGCTCGAGCCACCCCTTCGCTTCGAATGGCTCAATCTCCCTAGAAGCGTCAGCTTCTGTAACCATGCCAGTGAACGACCAGGACGAGAATCATTCTGGAGAGATTCTGGACTACAACTTCCAATGGGACATAAGCCTCTGGACAGAGGAAAACTCCCCATGGGACCTAAACATTTGGCTCATGTTCGTGGAAGATGTTGCACACCACCCCGAGGGGAGCAACGGAAAGGAGAACTACAGTAATGTCCTTCACGAGGCAGTCAACGTAGGAACAAGTCATGCCGGCTCTTATGCATTCAACCCCCCCGAACCATGGGACGGAGACGATATGTCTGTGGTTCTGATTGTAGACTGGGAAGCGAGAGGCGTCGCGAATAGCTCGAACTCTCTCCCAGCCCCTGGAGTGGCTACTCTGCTGTGCATGCTAGCTGCCTTGGTTCCTAGGCGTCAATTAGAATCTCAGTCGTAAGCCTCTGCCTAATCAGTGGGTTGAATAACCACCGCCGAGCATGGCCAATGCTCGGAGATGACCCTTTGACACCAACGGAACACAGTGTGACTATCGAAGAGGTTCCATCAG
>NZTJ01000037.1 GCA_002697065.1 Methanobacteriota archaeon | reverse complement strand
GATTCTCCCGTCCTGACCTTGGAGGATGCACTGACGACTCCTACGAATGGCCTTGGTCNCATCTNGAGGGNTCTGAGACGGACGCNTTCTACATNNGATCCATGCATAGGATGTTCATNGAGGCNGANATGTCAGCGGCCTCTTTCAGGCCNGTCTACTTCTGGGACTCGACNCAGTTCACTGGATCNTCCTTCGGTGCATGGAGAGCTCTCTTCCATGCCCCATCCCTNGNAAATGCGAACATGACATATCAGGAGGCNAGNCTTGGCAAGCCGTANCCTCTTCTATGGGATGGNACTNCTTCAGNACTCTCTGGAATNGCAGGNGGTGACCTNGTTCCNTTCCTGTCATCTGACGGGATAAACTGGACCATCACNATGCAGAATGGTGCTGACTTCGACTCGCCTCCGTGCGGACCCGTCGATCCACTGGATCCCAGCAGTCAGATTCGCTGCGAGATAGTACCGGAGATCTTCGCTGGGGAGNNCATCAGGGTCAAGGGTCACGTCTGGAACAAGACATTCGTTCCAGTGACCGATTTCGANAGTGATGGAATAAACGACCCCATCGCAGTGCAGATAGATCTGGACTACAATGGGATCTTCGCTGGCGCCCAAGAGACTCGAGTGAACCAGCCACTGGCCATCGACACCGAAGGTCTAGCAACATTCGATTACGACATACTCTGGAGAAACGACTGGCCTGCATCGACATACGGCTTCAGGGCTGACTTCAGTCAACCAGACTTCTTCTTCACTGGGGAGCAAGCAGGAGTCCTAGCCGCCACTGGTGCTTACGGAAACGTCTCTGTAATAGGTTCAACCGACTTCCAACTTACATCTCTGACTCGTCTCTACAGGGGACAGAACGCGACGGTNGAGGCTCGTCTAATGGACAATGCGGGGCTTCCTGTACGNGAAGCCCCAGTGAACTGGACATGGGAAGAGGACCAATCGAGTGGTGTAGTTTTCACAGACAACAATGGTATCTTCAAGGTCAATCTTACAGATATTGATACTCTAGGGAATTTCTCTCTCGGTTTCACCTACCTTGGAGACAGGTTCAGACTTGGCAGTACTGGCTCAGTAGACATGTGGGTGGTTTCACGGACTTTCATCAACGTTCAGAGCACCAGTCCCAACATAAGATCCAATGGGGACTTATGGGAGTTCACCGCTGTCGTAACCGACGATAATAGAACCCCGTTCGAGAAGGACGGGGGGCAGGTACTGAACAGCTGTGAGGGAGAGATGGCGAATCCCGATGGATACGANCTAGGAGGCAACGTNACAGTGATNTTCGAGGGAATAGATTTCGAGGACAGAACCCACCGACAGATAGTATCNGTTGAGTGTCCGGCATCTGGCTCAATCGGATATGGGAGATATCTGGATCCACAGTTACTGAAGGACGATCCATACTCATTCCTTCCCGATGGCTTCGGACCTGTGAATGTGATTCTTCGGTTCGAGGAGAACCTGCCTCACGAGGGTTGCGAGCCCCTAGATGCAGGCATGCTATCCACCTCCGGAGCGTGGGATCCCTGTGTTACCATCCTCAACAGTGACCACTTCAGGAAGGTCCTGCAGTTCCAGGTAGATGGTTTCAGCCTCATTGGGAATACGGATTTAGAAGTAGACCAGCAGATAGTCTATACCTCAGAGATAGATCAAGAAACGGGTCAGATATTTGAGAAGCCAATGATCGTGACCGGACAGCTAACCGATGAGCTAGGAGGGGACCTGGCTAACAGACAAATCAGGGTCACTTTCGAGATGGGATCAATGGTATTTGACCCAGTCGAGGATCGTATGAAATTCCGTGCAGGCGACGATGGTATAGAGGCCTGCATCCCAGGGGTAACCAATGAGAGCGGGTTCTTCGACATCAACTGCCCTATGACCGGCGTTGACGCTGGAATGGCTAAGGTGAAGGTTGAGTACAATGCCTGGGATCCACTAAATAACGATCGATACAGGTACAAGAACAAGACACAAACGATGTTCTTCCCCGTCTTCTCCAACTCTACGATCGATGTCTCGGAAGTAGGTCCATTCCGATCCGACTACCTGACATACACCTTCCCGAACGGTTCTACCTTCGAGGTTCTATACCTCAAGGAGGCATTCCACATCAATGCCAGACTCTCCCAGTCAAACGGGAAGCCAGTTGGGGGCAAGTGCGTCAACATTTACCTCGATCCAGAAGTAAACACTAGGCCAATAGCCACCGCATTCACAGCTGGAGGAACCGGCGAGTTCGTTTGGTACTCAGCGGATCCAGACGACAATCCCAGTAGGAGGGGGGTCGAGCCTAGCGGAAACAACCTCGAAGGATTCCGTACGGTCAGAGTCGCTTACGAGCCGGAACGCTATGTACCAGGCGGTTGCGACTACGAAGTACTGGAACCAAACCCGGTTCTGAATAGTTCAGTAGTCGACGTAGAGGTCCTAGTTAGAAGTAAGGTTGACATCCTGCTGAAGCAGCACTGGTCAAGCCCCACAGGATACCAAGAGGGCGACATTATTGCTGGGGAGGTAGCAATCCTGAGAGACAGGCTGGACCTCACCGTGGAGGGACAGAGAGTAGAATTCCACCGACAGTTCTGGAACGAATCCGGCGAGTGGCAGACAGAGAGAGTGGAGATTCTAATCACCAATGAGAGGGGTTCGGCGAACTTCTCCTTCCCTTACACCGGAGAAACAATTCCCGGACACCCAGAGTGGACCGCTCCAGGAGGTAAATGGAGGGTACTTGTTCACTTCGAGTCAGTAGACGCGAACAAACCCTACTTTGTAGAAAAGTGGCTCAATAGTACCCCGGAGATAAAACTCGGAGACCCCGACTCTTCGACNGCTGGAGGNCTATGGACTACTCAAGTNCTAATCCTAGCNGGAATATCACTCTCAACNGTTGCGCTGGTTGGTGCCATGATGTACAACAACTACAGGGAGAGGCGCAAGGTCGAGGTCCTCAGAGGTATCCTGACGGACGCGCTAATGTCGCTCAAGGCTTCGAACAATTACATCGAGGCAATATTCTCCTGCTACAAGGATCTAATCAAGTACTTCAGGATGAAGGGCGCTATGAAGAAGGTCTTCGAGACCACAAGAGAGTTTGAGGACGTAATCAACAACATGCTCGGAGGAATAGTTCCACCAGAGGAGCTAGACTCCTTCTTCTCTATATTCGAGGAGGCCCGTTACTCTGATCACGACATAGGATCAGAGGAGAGGGATAGGGCGATTCAGATATTCCAGTCGATGATAGGTAGGATGAATAGATCACTCGGAGACAGCATGCTGACAAGGGTAGCAGCGACCGAGTCCTCGTTGTATGGGCCCTCCGTGAAGGCAGGACAGTTCGTAGATGCAGATGGAAATGTAAGGTTCGCCGGAGTCGATGATGCAGAGGAAAACGATGGTTTCAAGATCTGAGAAACCAACGAAATCCACTGTCCCAACGCCCCTACGGGGCGCCCGCAGGATTCATAACACCGACTTTGGTGGCCGCGATACCTGACCATGGGGGGATACTATGAGTAAGCAAGAGAGGAAGACGAACTCAGCACTAGTTTCGCTCATCGGAGATCTGAAGGATCACAGTCGAACAACCGGCTCTCCGATATGGAGGGACACGGCTTCCAGACTCGAGACCAGTAGGAAAAACTGGGCAGAGCCCAATCTTAGCCACATATCCAGACACTCTACAAAGAAGGAGACAGTACTGGTTCCNGGTAAGGTACTAGGAAGCGGAAGTATCAGCGGGGGCCAGACTGTCGCTGCATTCAGTTTCAGTGATGGAGCTAGGAGTAAGATAGAGGCCTCCGGAGGGAGAACCCTTAGCATTCGTGAACTGATGGACGAGAACCCTAATGGAAAGGGGGTGAGGATTCTTGTCTGAGACAACCATGGTGTACGATGCCACNGATAAGATNCTGGGCAGACTTGCCAGCCAAGTGGCAAAGGAGATGATATCTGCCAGGAAGTCAGGGAGACAGCAGAGGGTGATCATCATCAACGCAGAGGATGCTATCGTTTCAGGTCCAAGGACCAAGGTACTCAGTGACTACCGAGCAAAATACAATCTAAACCACGCTAGGAAGGGCCCTTTCTTCCCAAGGATGCCGGACAAGATAATCAAGAGAACAGTCAGAGGGATGCTGCCGTATCAGAAGAACAGCAGCGGAAGGGGTGCTCTAAGGGATCTAAGAGTAATGATAGGCACACCTCAGAACCTCTCTATGGAGAATCTCCCAGATGGACACGAGTGGGGGCCGACTGAGAACATAGTTCGCGATACCCCCAATAAGTATGTCAGACTGGGGGAGATTAGTTCCCACCTAGGGGTCGATGCAGCTAGATGGACAGGTGAGTGATTTGGCGAGGAAGAAGCGTACCAAGGTCGTTAACACTAGCGGAAAGAGAAAGACCGCAATAGCCAGGGCCACGCTAAAACCCGGAAAAGGAAGGGTCAGGATAAACGGACACCCTATTCACATCCTTGAGCCAGAACTTGCTAGAAGGAAGGCACTGGAACCCATTAGAATCGCAGAGGCGATGAATAGAATCGACAGAGTAGACATCTCGGTGGACGTTAAGGGCGGGGGACAGATGGGGCAAGTCGATGCCATCAGGACAGCCATAGCTCGCGGGCTTGTGAAGTACAACGACGGGGCCGAGGGTGATGACGAGGAGCTAAGAGACGAGTTTGTTCGGTTCGAGAGAAANATCNTGGTNAACGACCCCAGGAGGAAGGAACCCAAGCATCAAATGGGTAGAGGCGCTCGTAAGAAGTGGCAGAAGTCGTACAGGTAGGTGGAAGAGATGCTAATACCAGTTAGATGTTGGAGTTGTGGCAAGGTCATTGCCCACAAGTATCAGGAGTANCAGAACGCCGTAGAAGAAGGCAAGGATGCTGGAAAGNNACTGGACGATCTTGGCTTTGAGAGGTACTGCTGCAGACGCATGTTCGTCGGGCACATCGACCTGATTGACGAGGTCGCTCCGTTCAGTATTGACAGACAGCAGTAATCCCTCCGTCAGGGCTTTGACTGATTGCTCACTCGCAGTGAGCCCAATTGGGGCCTGTAGGTTAGTTTGGCCTATACTTCGCGGCTGGGGGTCGCGCGACCCAGGTTCAAATCCTGGCAGGCCCACCATTGGGAAAGTACCGCTAAAATGGTCAGTTTGAAGGCCATCGCCCCCTTTGCATCGACATGGGCTCCATGCATTCGGACGAGGGAACCTCCGAGGGCCGGGTAGACTGGCTCGCAGAGCAGTTAGAGAGGCACTCAGACCTCTACTACAACAAAGCGGAACCCGAGATATCCGATGCAGATTTCGATGCATTGAGAGACGAGCTCCACCGCCTCTCGCCAGATCACCCCCAATTGACAAGGGTTGGTTCCGACCCTCCTCCGGGTTCTGAAAAGGTCGATCACCTATTCAGGATGATGAGCCTGGACAAGGCTACTTCGGACGAAGAAGTGTCGCACTTCGTTTCCGAGACCACCGCTAACGGCCGGAGGTTCGTATGTCAGCCAAAACTCGATGGCTCAGCCCTTTCCTTGGAATACCGTCGAGGTCGACTAATCAGAGCCGCCACCAGAGGAAATGGGAGTAGGGGNGAGGACGTAACCGCAAATGCAAGGAGGATGATGAACGTTCCAGAGAAACTCGGGTGGGACGGAGACTGCCACGTGAGGGGCGAGGTCGTGATGCCTCTTCAGGTATTCAGGGAGAAGTACTCAGAGATTGCCCCGAATCCCCGGAACCTCGCTGCAGGAGCTCTTAGACAGAAGTATACCGATGCAGGCAAGGGAAGCCCGAGGGACTTGACTTTCCTTGCTTATGGGGTAGAGTTCCCAAGCGACACGGATCGCCATCCGGATAGCCCGGAACCTCCAGAGTTCATGCTTGACTCTGAGGTGATATCGTGGATCGAGGAGATGGGTATTCAGGTCGCAGGAAACAAAGTCGTTTCAGGCGACAGCGATACCAACACCACAGAATCCATACTTTCGGTGACAAGGGACTGGCTCGAGTCGNGAGAGTCTGCGGAATGGGAAATCGATGGAGTCGTAATCAAGCTAGACCGACTGGACAAGAGAGGCCTCTTGGGTGAGACAGCACACCATCCTAGATGGGCTCTGGCATGGAAATTCCCAGCCGAGGAGGCAGTTACGGTTCTGATGGATGTCTTCTGGCAGACNGGNAGGACGGGCAACGTCACTCCCGTTTCACGAGTAGCACCAGTGGTGGTTTCTGGAGTAACNGTAGAGAATACGACCCTNCACAATAAGGGGGAGGTCGAGAGACTCGGGATAATGATNGGTGACAAGGTTAGAGTCGTCAGAAGAGGAGACGTCATACCAAAAATCACAGAGGTTCTAGGGCCAGCACGTGAGAGTGATTTGATTGATAGGTCTCATGCAGATGGAACTACTTTCTCAGATTCACTCCCTACCAGGTGCGAGATACCAGTCCCCGAGGATTGCCCTAGGTGCTCAACCGACCTAATCGTGGATGGCGCATTCATCAGATGCACCAACATAGACTGCCCATCACGACTAGAGAGAGCCATTTTGTACTGGTGCAGAAAGCTGGGCATAGATGGAATAGGTGAGAAACTAGCAGAGCAACTATGCTCATCGGGGCTAGTCAAAGGTTTGGGGGACCTATACAGACTCGAGGACAGGGAGCAAGAACTAATCTCACTTGAGAGAATGGCTGAGAAGTCAGCCAGCAATGTCCTAGAAGAATTGAACACTACTAGGGCTATGACTTTCAGCACCTTCATCTCGGCACTGGGACTCCCTAGGATTGGTCCCGAAATAGCAGCACTCGTCTGCGCAGAGGTGCAGACTCTAGATGAGTTGATCCAGATGACTGAAGAAAGACAGAAGGCCATCCAGCGCCTGGTTTCCATAGACAGGGTAGGAGAGACCGTNGCAAATCTCCTACTAGATGGGATTAATGACAGGAAGGAGGCGATAATTGACCTGTATGAGCAGGTGGAAATCGTCGAAGACGAGCAGACAACCGTTGACGGACTCCTTTCCGGTGCTTCCTTCTGCATTACAGGTACTCTGAGTAGACCAAGGAAGGAGATCGCACTCTCGATAAAGTCGGAGGGGGGCAAGGTCGTCTCATCGGTCTCCGGGAATCTAGATTTCTTGGTCGCAGGAGAGTCGTCAGGTTCGAAGTTGGACAAGGCCAACAGGCTTGGAGTCAGGGTCGTCTCGGAATCAGAGTTGGACGACATGCTTGGAGGGTCGATCCTAGAGGAACTTCCCCAAGAAAGACAGTCGACTCTGGGAGAGTTCTGATTATCCGTACATCCCTGTTGAAGCACCACTACTCTCCTGAGGGGGGTTCAGATGCAAAGCCATCATCTCACGTATCTGTCCTTCAATTCTCTGGGCCTCCTCCATCAGGGGTTCCGGATCAAGGTGGACTGCAGGGAGAAGTCCGTCCAAGCACCCGATGATTCCCGCGGCTGCTCGGGCATCGGGAATCGTTCCCTGACCAATCTCACCATCCGACTCTGCCAATATCGCCAGTGCGTCTATTCCTCTCCTCCTGCACTCTCCCATCATCACTCCTGTCATGCCCCCCACTACTCCTTGTTTCAGAAGCGGGACACCGATTCCTTTCAGCAGATCGTGAGTCGAATCCGTAGATCCAATCCCTAGTATAGAATCCACACCCGGATCATCGTCGAATATGCTATGCAGACTCTCGATTCCATGAGCGAATGAATCTACCATTATCGTAGAGCTCACCCCCGAGTCCTCAATCCAGTCGATGATTCCAGAGGACAATGGAAGATTGAGCTCAGATGGAATCTGTATCTCTGATGCGATAAGAACAACCTTGTCACACTTCTCCATGTTGCATATAGGATCCCCAGCATAGAATCTCAAAGGAGGCAGGGGCTTACCATCCTGGACCAAGCACATCGGGGGAAGATTCGGGTGTCTGACACCTCCAACGAGCTCCAACTCCAGCTTTTCCACCAAGAAGTGCGCTACTATACTGCTTACGAATCCGACCGATGGGAAACAACTTACCAGAAGGGCACCAGAAGCATTCACATCATCTCCAACCTCGACCAAAGGGGCCCCTTGCATGAATCTAGAAAACACTCAATGGTGTTAATCGTTGTTACTGTTCCGACTCGATTCTGAGGACAGTGGTGAAATGGGAGCAAAGACACACGATTTCCAGATTTCTCCATCCTCATGGAACAGATTTGAGGAATGTCCCAGGAAATACTGGCTATCCAGACAGAGGCTTCCTCGTAAGGCCAGCATGGCCGCCTCAATGGGTACAGCTATACACAACTCAGTAGAAGACCTGTGTAACCTAGATATTTCTGATAGGGATGATGACGAAACCGGTTGGCTACACTCTTGCTCTAGAGAGACTTTGGAGAAGAGGTGGGAGGAGGAAAAGATCCTGTTNTCGGAGACTCCCAGNCATCCTAGATGGAAGGACGAGTCATTCTCAACAGCNCTCGATGGACTGATNGGTGCAATCTCCATTCTTTTCGATAAGGCCATGCTACCAGTGGAGGGACTATCCTCNGTCAGCGTAAAGACTTGGAAGCAAGTTCAGGATATTGTTGTAGCAACCGAAGAGAGGCTCGAGTCTCAATGTGGACGATTGATGGGACGACTAGATCTCCTGATCAAGGATCTTGAGGACGAGGTTAACGATAGCTTGATCGTAGCAGATCTGAAGACTGGAAAACCACCAGAAGAAGAACTTAGCGAGAATGTAAGCAGGCAATTACTATTCTACAGGGACCTAATGAAGCAGAATGTAGCAGAAGAGCAGNCTCTGCGAGCAGAGGGTTGGTACTCTTCCAATAAGTCAGTCTACAGAACTGAAGGGCCGNCTATCCTAGAAGAAGCNATACNGGCATGGGNAATGATGAAACTGACTGAAACCCCATTCCATGCCACTCCTAGCGAAGAATCCTGTTCATTCTGCGANTGGAAGGCATGGTGTCCTAGTTGGTGGAAAGCGAAGTACGANGGAGAACTCAGCCACGAGGGGATGTTCAGAGACGAGGTCGTAAGANTGGTCAGATTTGATCAGGAATCGGGCGCGGCTCTGTTCGAGCGAACGACACCCATCGGANATGAGGGAGAACTTAGAGGGTCGGACCACCGCTTTGGAGCGCTTCTAAAAGGGACCAGCCTCGAAAAGATTAGACAAATGGACCAAGTAGAATTGGATGGANACCTATTCCTTGGTAGCATAATGATCGGGAGCAAGACCGCACGNATGGGAGATTGGTCAGAAATACTGCCTTGGTCNCCNCTACTCCAGTCTGTGAGAAATTGAGTTCAAAACATCTCGNGCTTCTCCCTCGAANCTTTCAGGAAATTCGACCATNAACCTCCAAAGAAGGAGGAGGGTNGCTCCAGCATCAGCATCCGCACTGTGGGCTCTCTCAAGGGATATCCCAAATCGTTCGCAAAGAACACCTAGCTTGTGACCTCCCGGAATACCAAGGCTCCTTGCCAACTNGAGGGTATCCACAAGAGCTAGCGGAGATGGCATCTCCCGTCCAATCCGCATGCATTCCATTTCTAGGAATCTCCAGTCGAATGATACAACATTATGGCCTACAATTATTGCACCTTCAATCATCNCGGAGATTGAGTCCACGTGCTCATCGAAACTTCCCAAGTCCCTCACATCCTCGTCAAATATTCCATGCACTTCACTAGACTGTAGGGGTATCCTGCACCCGGGATTCACTAGCGATTGTAGACTAAGTTGGGAGCCATCCGAATCACTTCCAACTAGTGCGTACTGCACTACTCTATCCTGTCTAGGATTGAATCCNGTTGTCTCTAAATCGAATCCGAGAACCCTGAACCCCNCNAGAATATCAGNGACCACGTCCNCACGCTACCGGCACCATCCATGAACTCTACCAAAGCCAGCCTTGACTGTCCNTTGTCCAACACGCATATGAGTGACCTTTGATTTCTGGTNGCATGATGGGACACAGNCAAAGACTAACCNCGCTTCTTGCAATGCTGATGATTTCCCACTCTCTGGCGGGATGCGGAGGCATTGGNCCCGGTAGCCCAAATGCGGCNCTCACATCTGACAGGCTCACTGTTAATACAGGAGAGACGATAAATTTCGATGCACGCTCTTCGACCACTCCTAATCCAACGATAATNGATGAATTCAGATGGAACTTTGGTGATGGTGAGAGGAAGACAACAAAGCAGGGCGTCATCAGTCATGNATTCTCAGAGGCAGGAAACTTCGAAGTGACAGTTGAAGTGTTCAATGATAATGGCGATTCAGACTCAGCCAGCATCCTCGTTTTCGTCAATGCGATTCCAGAAATCATCCTCAACATCCCAGATTACGTAAAGACAGGACAAGAAGCTAGACTGGACGCTAGCGACTCCTTCGATCCAGAGGGAGGGGGTGTGGAGATTGTATGGGATTTCGATGCGAATACCGATTCAGACGGTGACAGCGACCCACTCAACGACGCTGATGGCAGCGGCCCAGTGACTAGACTCACCGTTACCGAAGCCGGGAATATCACGGGGGCTGTAACAGTCTCAGACGATAGTGGAGGCAAGAATACCACCCTCTGGACTCTCAGAGTTGTCTCTCGTACGTTCAGGATTGTTTGGGAAGAGGTGTTCGTAGACTATGAATGGTCTGGATACCTAGAACAGGGCGATACACACGAGATACAATTCCAACCCGGGGAAGACTCCCGACTGATCGATGTCACCGCAACTCTCACTCTAACCAGAGACATCCTCCCGATTACATGGCCGGAGGACAACTTCACTCTAGAGGTCGATATCCCTTCGTCAGGATGGTCATTCACAGTTGTTACAACTCAAGAAAACATCACAGAGAACTCATCAGCTACAATCGAGAGGACCGAAATGAATCCTTCCCCAGAGTCTGACTACACCGTTTTCGCAGACTCTAAGGAAGAGCTGGAGCAGTCACTTCTCGGAGATCCCGATGGAAGATTTGGACAGGGAGACTGGTTCTGGAGGATAACCGCAATGGAGTGTGATCCTGATACTCCGGTTGATGGCGTAGATCCCGACCAAGGTAACGACTGGACCCTCGAGGCTCAGTTCGTAGTACTAGTCTTAAGGATCAGTGAAGTAAGCGTCTGATGTCAGCGAGCGAAGACCTTTCAACCCCCAGTCATTGGCATTATCGTGGCAAAGTCGATTGAGATCACCAAGGTATCCATTCGAGAACGCCTAGTCGTAGATGCGAAGGTGGGCATGAAGGACCCTCAGG
>NZTJ01000036.1 GCA_002697065.1 Methanobacteriota archaeon | reverse complement strand
GAATGGCATCGGCAGGACCGGGTAGGATGCATAGTTGAATGCGACCAGCCGCAAGGTGAACAGAAAGGGGCTTACTCCCTGCACCCTCGCCAAACTATCTGAATACGACAGCGTCTAGAGGTTCTGAATCTGCGATTGATCCACTCTCATCATAGTCCTGCCATGTTCCGAAGGATTTGCCCCGAAGAGCATGAGAAATTTCGTGATAGGCAACAATCAGGCTCGGCAAAAGAATGGAGCTGGTTAGCAGGGCCAAGACCAACAGTAGCATCATCAGTACGAAGAAGTTCTGCAGACCGGGGATCCCAACGAACAGGCCCGCGGCAAGCCCTGTGCAAGTCGTTGCTGTGGTCTCGAAAATTGTCCTCCCCGTTCTGGAGACTGACTTCTGTATTCCAGCAGGGGTCTCTCGTTCGTCCTTTATTCGGTCAATGATGTGGATTGAGTCATCCACACCTATTCCGAACACTAGGGTGCCTATCATTGCTGTGAAAACGTTGACATTGACTTTGTAGAACCACATAAGGAGCGGTTGCCAAAGAACAACGACTCCAACGGCTGTCATGGTGAATAATGCCAGCCTTGCTGATCTGAACAGTATGGCCATCATTAGTAGGAGTATCAGCATTGTTGCAATTGTTGTCTTTGACTGGGCCTCATGTATGCCGTCGTTTATGTCCAGAGAAACTGGGAGCCCGCCTGTCAGGAGGGAGTTGAACACGCCATCTATTCCAAGAGCGCTGCATCTTAGCGCATTNGAGCACCCCCCCTCGTCTAGGTGTCCGTCGATAGTGTCCCTCAGCCCCCCTGCCACTGCCAGATTGATGTATGGTTGATTTACGTAGACCAGCGTCTTGGTCTCGCCATTGCCATCGTCTGAGTTCATCAGCATCGATCGAACTTCTGGACTAAGTGTATCGAATGCGATATTCACCATATCCTCTCTGCTGCTAACCGTGTAGGGCCAGCAGTCTGGACGGAGTGGGTTGGACGATTCGTCCCAACACTCGTCGTGGATGAGGTCCCAGAGACTCTGATCGTACANNTCCAGAGTCCCNACCTCTAAGTCTACATGAATAGCCTTGAGTATNTTCACNAGACTGATTGTNGTGGTATTCTCAACGTTGTCGATCCTTATTGTCTGCATCCTCTCAATCGAATCTAGGATNGGCAAATCTCTGATTGGTGCNGTATCGTTCTCTGTAACGTATTCNGTGGCGTCNACGATGAACATGTTCGTCTGACCGCCCTCGAAAACAATGCTATANTCCCTCAAAGTCTCATAAGACTCGAGATTTGGAGGGACCTCGTCAGATGATCCTGTGATGTCCTTNCCCAACTGCTCCTTGAACATCATGCCACCCCAAACTGTNGCAGCTGTAGAAATGAGGATTACAACAACAGTAGCCTTGAGGGGCACCCTTCCCACGGACTCCCAGAACTCATCTAGAAGAGAGAATGTCAAGGTAGTCGAAAGGGTGAACCCCAATATCATCAGGTTTGANGAGGATAGGTCCAATCTTGTCAGGTCGGTGATTAGAAGTAGGGCCCCTGTGAATAATAACGTGGAAACTACATAGAAGAACACACTGTTAATTCCCATAATCGTACCGAAAACATCTGAGGTATCAATGGCTGATTCCTCCCTCTTCTTCCAAGGAGTCTCCCTTACCCTTGACTCCTTCTNGAGNGCTATCCTCTTCCTTCTAGCAGACTCCACTACTCCGCTTCTGAGCAGGCCATCTGAGTCTCCTTTCCTGTAGCGTAGAAGCTCTATCCATGCAGGAACCATCAACATGGAGATGACAAAGGTCGTCGAGATGCCGATTAGTAGGGTCTTCCCCACGGTCCTCATTGGCTCTATGGGGACCANGCTGTGCCAAGTCAGTACGCTGAATCCGACTATGGTAGTCAATGCAGACAGGAAAATCGCGTTTCCNGTTGTCATNGCTGCTCTCACATTGGCAGTGAGGCTAATTTGGGGGTCGAATGGATCTGGCTCGGGTACTTCGATTCCGTCCCTCTTAGCCGTCCATGCCTCNTCTTCCATCTCCTTCAGAATTTCCGCCCTATTCTCCTCTATTCTATTCGTGAGATGTAACGAATAGTCAACCCCCAGTCCCACCAATATTGGCCCTGCTGAAATGATCATCGGAGTCAGCATGATGTCGAAGATGACAGTAGAACCGAAGGTTACTGCTAGACTCATGGCAATGGGGGTCCCGCAGATTACGATTACCTTCCAACTCCTGTGGAGGATGAACATTGTCAGCCCGACGAGTACTAGGCTGACTGGGAGCATTGTATACCTGAGTGCCTTGTATATCTCGTCCGAAACATCATGCAAGACAGGCGTGAGACCAGTTACCGTAACTGCTTTCCTTTCTGGAATCTTATCCGACCTTTCCTTGTCCATGGTCCACACTTCATCGTAGACTTCGAAGCATAGAGGGCAGTTTATCCTGGCTGGATCTGAAGAAAGAAGAGCTTTCACATAGGAGATGAAGGCCTTGTGATCTCTGATCTCCTCGCCAGTCTTGAGATCGGCCCTTGGGGTGATATCAGTGTTGGTCATATCAAATGAAATGCCCATTATGACCACCCCCGTATCCCAAATCCCGTCATTGTTGGTGTCTCTAACGAAGTTTGAGAAGAGGTCTCCAGAGTTGTCGACGTAGCCATCGATTCTGTCCTGGGCCCCATCGCCCTGGGGAATTGAGTATCCCTNATTTGGATTCAGACTAGCCAAATCACAGTCNCCATCTGANCCGGGGAGGCCGTACTTNTCNACNGCGCACGAGAAACGATAGTCTGTGGAGTTNGCCTCTTTCACTATTTGAGCGGGNGACAATATCCAGACAACGCCGTCACAACCGCTCATGGGGTTGGAACAGGNGTATGATCCTCNNTCCTCCTTGTTGTAGTCCAAACCCCTNCCATATCCACCAGCCTGNGCATTGTTATCATCACCCTCNATCCATGAAATCTGGTTCAGAATATCGGCATCTGTGATGTTTTCATCCCCATGCTTAGCACCAATGGCGGCGTTATTCGTCTGAATGTAAAGAATAACTATGTCNGTGGCCCATTGTTCCCTTACTTCGTTAAGCAACAGNGTNGAATTGGCACCGTCGGGAAGNTATATCTCGACNTCTCCGTTGATTTGGTGCTCGAAGTCCTCAGCCCTCCAACCAATNAGTGCNGAAGCCAGNAGAAGGGTCACTATCAGATATGCAGGACTTCTGAGAATGGCACTGTAAGTCAGCTCCACCNTCCTCTGGACTNCGATATGAGCNGTGTCTGAGATATCGTTGAGCAACTGTCCTGCGGTGTCTANGAAACCACCAATCGGACTNNNNCCTACTGCATTCCTAAGGCCAGATACCTGATTGGTGAACGGACTAATTTTTTCGAAGAACCAAGACCAGAAGACGAGCTCCTCNTCTTGTTGGGGCCTTCCATCNGCAGAAGTCACGGCCCTCTCCCCGACNCGGNCCAAATGAAGCGTTCGGATACGCGATATCCGGATATGTCGATTANTCGACANAAACANAAACACGGGANTACGATGATACTCAAGAGTGNGATGNATGNAGNNACANNATGGAGCTTGTCACGGGNGGNGCNGGTTTCATCGGCTCGCACTTGGTNGACGCATTAGTTGAGCAGGGGAAGAAAGTGAGNGTATTTGACAACTTCAGCAGCGGCAGAGAGGAGTTCCTGTCTCATCACATGAGCGGGGAGTCTGTGGATATTGTGAATGGTGACCTGCTGAACAGTGAGGCCATAATGTCTGCGATGGAGGGTATCGATACTGTTCACCACATGGCTGCAAATCCGGATATAAGGCTGGGAACGGAGCTTACCGATACAGATCTGAAACAAGGAACGATTGCCACTTACAACGTCCTAGAGGCAATGCGCTTGAATGATGTCGGGAGGATTTCCTTCGCGTCGTCTTCTGCTATTTATGGCGAGGCTAGTGTGATGCCGACCCCAGAGGATTACGGCCCAGTGATGCCGATTTCACTGTATGGAGCTTCGAAACTAGCCAGCGAGTCCCTGATCACGGCCTGGGCAGGTACATTCGGGGCTAAGGGCTTCATCCACAGATTCGCGAACATAGTCGGCCCCAGAGGGACACATGGCGTGATATTCGACTTCATCCACAAACTGAAGGTAGATTCGAGCAGACTTGAAGTGTTGGGAGATGGAAATCAGGAGAAGTCATACATGTCTGCGCACGACTGCGTTAGGTCTATGCTACACATTATCTCTATGGATGAAAAGGGCTCTGTACTGTACAATCTAGGTACAGGAGACACCTGCTCAGTCTCGAAGATAGCAGAGATAGTTATCGAAGAGAGCGGCTTGGAAGGCGTCGAGATAGACTACACCGGAGGAAAGAGAGGTTGGGCAGGGGACGTCCCCAAGACATACCTAGACGTGACAAGGCTTCTTGACAGCGGCTTCGAGCCGACGTCNATGTCNGAGGANGCCATCAGAGANACTGCAAGGGATCTGATTATNGAAATCGGCCTCTGANTTCAACNCTNACAACNGCCCGCCCTAGAACTAATCCATAGTTCGGATTCTTAACTNCCAGTCCTTGAGTGGNGGNATGAGCAAGCGCTGGTACCANGAGAACAAGCGTGATCCTTGGAGNAGGGATGCGAAGTCCAAGGGNTATCGGGCTCGCTCGGCTTACAAGCTAAAGCAGATTCAGGAGAAGTTCGGANTCATTCGGAAGGGAGACTGCGTGTTAGACATAGGGTGCCATCCCGGNGGTTGGACCCAGGTTGCGGTCGAGGAGTCCGGCGAGGGCGGCAAGGTGATCGGAGTAGACCTGTTGGTCACAGCCCCGGTTGAGGGGGCTACAGTTTTTGTCGGGGATATCACTCATGAGTCCACCATTGATGAAATTACAAGAGAGATCGGAGGGGGGGCGCTCAACAGCGTAATCAGCGATATTTCTCCCAGACTTACTGGCAGGTATGACACGGATCAAGCCATATCCCTGGAGCTCTCCACGATGGCACTAGACGTTGCATCTGCCCTCCTGTCCCCTGGAGGGAGCTTCGTTACGAAGGTCTTCCAGGGAGCAGGCATTGAGGGGCTCGTCGAGGCCGCTAAGATGAGGTTCTCCTCAGTGGGCAGGTTCTCACCGACCGCGAGCAGGAGTGCTTCTTCTGAGACATATCTCGTCTGCCAGAAGAAGTTTCCAGAAGCTAGTAAAGAGGAGACTGCAATGCAGCATGTACAAGATCACCTAGCCTCCATAGGAATAGTTGTGGAAGACGACACAGAACCAGAGATTGACCCCATAGTCGGATTCAGGAAGCTGCCCAAGAAGGAGTGACTACGCCGAATCCCGGTCATATGGCTTGATGTTCTGCCACTCAGAAGCATCGGACCTAGAAACAATGGCATGCACCCACTCGTCTTCAGAGCAATTGAACACCTCATGAGGAACGCCCGGTTCAATGTAGAACATATCCCCTGCACTGTGCACCACTGACTGGCGACAACCCTCCCCGTACTCGTGCCTTACACTCCCCTTGAGAAGGAATATCATGACATCAAAGTCTACATGGATATGCGCCTTTGCAATACCTCCGGGTGGAATGTAAGCCCTGTTCATGGAGAGTCCTGTAGACGGGGTATTCTTTCCGGATAGGCCTGCCCCGTACTCGATGTTGTTCCAACCTCTAACTTTCTCTACCTGCCTCAGACTCCAAATTCCGCCCTCGTCAGTAACGTAATCTGACAGATCAGATTGTGCCCCTGTCAGACTGATTTCTTCCTCGGCCATGTTCTTCTCTAGTGGCTCAATCTTTTCAATTTTCAGCAAATTTGACACGTTTCCGACCCTCTGAGAAATTGGATTTGCACAATCAACGCTAAAAAGGGACCCTATTACGCCAGCAAGTCAATGGCCGGGACTAGTGTAAGGGCAACTGTGTGCGCGTCCTCAGGGACGCCCTTAGTGGGCAGCGACAGCACGTCTTTCCCCTGCCCAGCGTGTTCCGCCCCTCTTGGGAGGAGTCAGAGGTGCAGGGTTCAGTCCGTTAAGTATGTCTGCCCGGAGTGCAATTTCGAAGGACCCTGAGGTGAGAGAAATGGGCCATGTTGTTGTGAAGTACAAGGTCACGATGGACCAGCCAGAAGATGGGAGTCCTAACTACGAGGAGATAGCGAGTGTTATCTCTGAATTCGATGAAGTACAAGAGGTGGAAATCAAGCCCCTAGCCTTCGGAATGATGTACATAGAGGTACAGGCAGTGCTAGGAGAAGGAGAGGGGATTGTTGACGGATTCGAAGACAGGGTGAAGCAAGTCGACGACCTGGTGGGACAGATCGAGGCCTTGGAGATGGGTCGACTCTAATCAGTAGTGGTCGAGTGGCGATCTCATGAACTCACGCATTAGTACGGTGGCGTATGCTCCTGCCGGCAAGGTGAACCTGAGTCTGAGGGAAGCTCCCTCAGGATGCCAGCGATCACCCTCAAGTGGACCCTCTTCCCATCGATTGAATAGATCGTTTGTGTCTGGTGCCTGCTCGACGCTCAAATCCCTGAACGGGACTGAAAGCGCCCTCCGCGTACCGGAAGTGGTTAGTCGGGGAATCTCATTCACGACCCAATCCACGTCAGCTAGCCCTGCGTCGTCGATTCCTTGAAGCTCGAAATCGCCGGGCTCGCCGCTGGCGTGATTGGAATCGCTTCCAGGGAGGATCCCAGTGACTGCAAGCCTCCCGAGTTCACAGTTTCGTTGGCACCTCTCAAGGTTCGTGCTACTGATTCGGGCCATCTTGCCAACGTCAATCCTTCCGTTAGATAGGATCGGAGCAACCAAATCTCCCTCTACCGGTTCAATGATGGGCATGCCGGATCCCATCCTTCTGGACAAGGAGTGGTTGAATGCGAGAGACTGCGCTGAATGTACCATCAAAAGTTGTAAGGAGTTGGGCAGAGTCTTGAATGAACCAACGAAGTCATCGGGCTTCTTGACTAGGTGCTCTAGCATCGATTTCTCGTAACCGAGCCTATCTGGAGCAAGTTTTAGGGACGTTTCTGGGTCCTTTTTGTCCCTCCAAGAGGATCTGAAGTCCTCTGACTCTTGTCCCTCTCTAGAGCCCTCCATCCCCACATAAAGATCTACGGCACTTTCGAAGTCGCCCTCGATTACTGCCTTTCCCACCTCCGGGGTGACAGGTCTGGTCGAACCGAAGCGCTGTGGTCCGATCCAGTTTGGGAATGCATCCGACCCAATAGCTTCGGAAAGTCCCCCTCTAATCTCGTGAACCCTGCGCATGGCCTCCTTTGCGTCAATGGGATTTCCTGATGCGTCGCAGCAACCTCGAACGGTGATTGTGAAACGGTTCCCGTCGTGATCACCCATGGTTGCCTTCTGATGGGTCCTACCCAGTACCTCGATGGTACTGTCCGGAATCTCCACGGACTCGACCTTCTTCCTTGGAGCGTCTATCACTAAAACCTGGGTGGTTATTGCCCTCTTATCCTTCAGACCGGAGCTGAACACCCTGTTCTTGTTTATCCCGCAAGATCTTGCCAGGCGCCTGATGTAACGATTAGTCTCCCAGTTGGTCATAGTCACCCTAGCGACAGTGAATCTCCCCTTGTCGTCTAAGGCAGGAACCTTGGATGACTCCTCGACCCGGAAGTCCTCAACTCGGGCTTTCAGTAGCCCGCCTATTCCCTCGGAGGGTACTGCCCAAGTGGAAAGTCCCAGATAGTCCTCGATTTCGGTCCCTTTCAGGGAATCACCCCCTCAAAGCTTGATGCTTGAGAGTTCCTTTGCGATCTCTGAGCATATGTCTTTGAGAATTTTGTCGGCCTTCTTCCCCTTTGAGGCCCTTACATACAACTCAGGATCATCCAGATCTGGATGGTTCTGGAAGTAGTTCGCATACTCCACGTCGTCCCTATCATTCAGACGGGACCTGAACATCTGTAGTGCTGTGTGATTTCCGTCCAAGACTCTAATTCGCAGTTCTCTGCCCTCGTTCTTCAATACTTTTACTGGCATGGGACGGACGCTCGACATGAGTGGCCCTTTTGAG
>NZTJ01000035.1 GCA_002697065.1 Methanobacteriota archaeon | reverse complement strand
TTCACAAGAGCCCCTCTGGCGTCAGAAATGTCGATATCAAGAAGTGGGGATTGTAGCGCTTCCATCGTGGCCTTCTCTGCTCCTTCCTCTACTGAAGCCTCCCCGAGTCCGATCATCGCTACTCCTCCTCCGTTCTCCATTACTGATCGAAGATCCTGGAAATCTAGGTTGACTACTCCTTCCTTCGCAATCATTTCAGAGACACCGGATATGCTTCTCATAAGTAACTCATCTGCAACCCTGAATGCTGCATCCAGAGGGAGATCCCTTACCCCCTCGACTTCCAGCAGTCTTTCGTTTGGAAGAACTATCACGGTATCGCATACTTCTCTCAGTCTCTCAAGCCCCCATTCCGCGTTTTGTCTGCGCACGGCGCCTTCTGATACGAAGGGGTAGCTAACTACTGCAATCGTCAGAGCTTCGGAGGCCTTTGCAAGCCTGGCGACGACATGGGCACTCCCCGTCCCAGTGCCGCCACCTAGGCCGGCGGTGATGAATGCCAAATCGCACTCCTCAACCTCTGTTTTCAGCACACGCTCTGACTCGTAAGCTGCCTGCTCTCCCTTTTCCGGATCGCCCCCCGCCCCCCTGCCTCGGGCGGATCGACCAATCAGTACCTTGTTCTCCACATTCACTCTCAACAGATGTTGAGCGTCTGTGTTCACTGCCATCCCCTTGACATATTCATCATCGAACAGGCCCTCTTGCTCTAATCGGGCTACCGTGTTTGATCCACACCCGCCGCAACCAAAGACCCTAATCTTCGGTTGAAGCGATTTCAGAAGATTCTCGAGGTCTGGGACTTCTTCGACTTCGGGCACTGTCGGTGACTGTGGCTCGTCATCTTGGAGCTCCAGAACTCTCTCAATTAGGTGCTTCACGGAAGTCAGGGGAGTTGAATAGAGGATAACCATTGCCCCACTGCATATGAGTCAGACAAGCGTTTTTGCGCCTCACTCTTGATGCCAGTCAGGCCAGCAGNCCGTTTCTGGTTTTCACGAATCTGACTAGGAATGTGTACACCCCTCCCCAAGCCGAAATGCNCAGAGCGAAAGTCATGCCGTTAAGCTCACTGTTNCCGAGCAGTGCCCATTNCCCCAACCAATGNAAGTCGGATATTTCTATTCCTGCCACACCCCAGTGCGCNTGCCATGCTACCANAACCAGTGCAACTAGCGTAAGCACCATCCTGTCAGCTCTGGAGAAACCGCCGTAGATTCTGTCTAGGCCAACTGATTGGGCCTGAGTCCCCATGTAAGATCCGAACAGAGTAAGAAGTCCAGCCAGATATCCAGAGCTGACGTTGTCTACGAATGCTGCGTTCATCCCAATTGCAACTAGAATTCCTACATCGACTATCCTGTCAATGGTATGGTCTAGNAAGTCCCCATATGGGCCATCTGTTCCTTGGTGTCTTGCCAGCGCTCCGTCTAATCCGTCTAGAACTCCTGCGANCAGAATTACAATCACGCCTGCAATGATTAGAATCGCTCCATTGGTGTCNTTTCCTGCNGTCATAAGCAGATAGAATGCCAAAATAGACAGGACAAGGCTGGTCCATGTAAGAAAACTAGGGTCAACCCCCTCCATTCTGTGAACTAGTGGATTGATNGCTTTGGTCCACCTCTCNCTCATCTTCTCNAACATGCTAAACCTCTCCTCTGTCTATCCAGTCGATTAGACTGAGTGGCCTTCCCGGCTTGAAGTCATCTGCTACCCAGNCCATAATTCCCTGAAAGACCGTATCCACCCCATCTGACGAAGTNTCAAACTCTATTGCCGGAACANTATCATCCATCTCGGCCCAAGCTGATCCGAGNATCTCCCAGTCAACATTGCCNGAGATTTTTTGTTCCGNATATGATCTACCAGTCAATCTTTCCCTNAGNACANATGGACTGCACCGAAGAACTACAACNCAGTCTACTGGNAGTAAGTGAGAGAGATGNCCGTCAATAACCATTGACTCAATNGGATCATTTCTCCATTCAGAATCGATCCGAGTATTCAACTCNTCAATATCAATAGGCCTAGCACCATCCTCCGAGTCAANATCNCCAATGCATCCAAAACCCTCTGCAATCTCCTCCATCNTNTCGACTTGGTATCCAGTATCGGCGAGTAATGAGGCAATGGTGGTCTTTCCAACNCCCGGAGTCCCCGTAANTGCCAACCTAAAGGNCCCATCCATGGACATATCGAGTAGTCCGAACGACAAGAATACTCCGTGTCGAATCGTAACATTGACCTAGAAAACTACTGTCCCTNCCGNTATGTCAGAGTCAGTTAGCTGGTTGAANGCAATGGACCCGAGAGAAACAAAGCTGAACATACTGCTGNTCGCACTACCGATAACCCTCTACTTCAACTACGTTGATGAGAACCNCTCCATGGCATTCTTCTCTTCTTTGATAGCAATTATGCCACTGGCATTCCTCATGGGCAGAGCAACCGAGGAAATAGCACTGAGGACCACCGAATCACTCGGTGGATTGCTGAATGCTACATTCGGAAACGCTGCGGAACTCATTATCGCGGTCCTCCTAATCTTGGAGGCATCCAGGGTTGCCGACCCAGAAACCCAGTCCTTCTTCATCCACCTCGTCCAAGCCAGCCTGATTGGGAGTATTCTCGGAAATCTCCTACTAGTAATGGGGCTCGCATTCGTATGGGGGGGAATCCACCATTCAGAGCAGAAATATTCCGAGACCCAAGTTAGCTCCAACGGGTCCCTGCTGCTACTCTCAATGATCGTCTTGGTCATTCCGACGGTATTCCACTCTTCTGTTGGGGGGGAGGCGGGAGACTCCAGAGTTCTGGATCTTAGCCACATCGCTGCCGCTATCCTGCTCCTGGTCTATGCTCTGTTCCTGCTCTTCCAGTTCCGAACCCACGTACACCTCTTCGCGACGGATGGGTCTCATCACGAAGAGCCAGAAATGACACAACGCGACTCAATCATTCTGCTGGTTGTTGCGACAGTCCTAGTATCATGGATGGCCGAGATCCTTGTTCACTCCGTGGAGTCGGCAGCAGAAGACTTCGGGCTCCCCCACCTATTCATCGGCGTCATTCTTCTTCCACTGTTCGGAAACGCCGCTGAGCACTTTACCGCAGTCACAGTTGCTGGTAAGGACAAGATGGACCTTTCCTTCGCGATTTCTATGGGATCCTCGACCCAGATTGCAGTTTTCATCGCCCCCCTGATGGTGATCATAGCATGGGCACTGGGTGTTCCACTAACCTTCGAGTTCGGAATCCTCGAGACAGTCTCTGCCTTCCTGGCGGTGCTAATCGTAAACTCCATCGCAGCAGACGGAAAATCTAACTGGTTGGAAGGAGCCATGCTCCTCTCTTCCTACGGAGTGCTCGCTGCAGCATTCCTATTCCACCCCTGAGTCAAACGTCTTGGTAGTATTCGGTCACGGATTCTTCCAGCTCTTCGGCAACCATATCCTCGTCGAGAGTCAAAGTCCTCCCGTCCCTTCTCACTGCCTCTCCCTCGACGAATACGTCCAGCACCTTAGCCCCAGAGTAGATCAGATTGGATAGCAGCCTCCTCCCGTCCCTGCCAAATGGCCTCATCCTGATATCCGATAGGTCCCATGTAACCCAGTCCTGAGACCCCTTTGTTGCCAGATCCCATGTCTCTGCAGGTCCGAGAATCCTTGCATCCCAGTGATCGTGCCTCTGTACTAGGCTAGCTGCCTTGGCCTCTGCCCTCAGATCTAGTGAATTGTTGCTTGCTGAACCATCGGTTCCGAGTCTAACGTCTACTCCTGCCTCCTTCATTGCAGGATACGACATTGTACCTCCGCAGGCCAACTTCTGGTTCGACGTCGGACAGTGTACAGCGTGAGCCCCGTGCCCGGCGAGAATCCTCATCTCTTTCTTGGTGACCCAGCCACAATGGGCGCAAACTGTCCCCCCTCTTTCTGAATCCTGGAAGTAGTCAAGAGAGTCAAGATACTCTATGGGGTACATGCCGTGTTTGGCATGGCAGTCAGCGACTTCCTTCCTAGTCTCAGAAGCATGAATGTGCAACATTGACTCAGTCCTCTTCGCTAGCTCTGAACCCTTGAGAAGTATCTCCTCGTCACAGACATAAACTGAGTGTGTACCTATCCCGTATTCGATTCTACCAGGGCGTGGTGAAGGGCCGGTAATCAGACTCTCCATATGGCGCAGTGCATCTCCGGAGCCAGGCTTGAAGTTAGGGGTCAAGCCATCTGTAATGGGACCGCATAGGGTCGCTCTGACCCCTGTTTCTGCAAGTGTCTCACCAACGGTCTGAGTGTAGTAGTACATGTCACAAGCATAGGTTGTACCGGTTGCAATCATCTCTGCTGCAGCCGCTCTGGTCCCGATCTCTACCAGTTCACTGGTGAGGCGCTTCTCCACGGGAAAAATCGCTGTTTCTAGCCATTCCATCAGCGGCAGACCCTCTCCCATCCCTCGATTCAGAATCATCCCGAGATGAGTGTGCCAGTTCTGTAATGAGCGGGTTAACAGGCGATTCGTACCATCGATAGTCTCGATGACATCCTCGTCTCCTTTGCTATCTGACAAGGATCCATCGTCATGTAGAAGGAAGTCACCCCTGCTCGAGGAACCCCCCTCTCCAATCAACCACGTATTCGTGATTCTCCTAGTGCCGGAGTCCATCTTAGTACTCCTGAAAACCCTATTCGCATACCGCATTCAGTACGCTGATCCTCTCTCCTTCCGAATTGTCCATCCAGGCATTCACNGAATCNCCNGGGCTCATNGGCCCNACTCCCTTNGGAGTCCCNGTCCANACCAGGTCNCCCGGCTCTAGGTCGTACCAGTTGTTGAGATGCTCCAACAAGGACTCGACCGAGTGAACCATGGTCTCTGTTGAGGCTAGTTGCCTAGTTTCACCGTTNAGCGACAGGCCAATCTCAACTGGCCCCCCGTCCCAGTCAGTCCAGGTTCCAAGCACTCCAGACCCTCTGAAACCCTTCCCCTCCAGCCAAGGCCACCCTTCCTTCTTCGCCATNGTCTGGCGAGTCCTATTCGTTGTGTCGATTCCAACGCACATCTGTACTGGAGTAAGATCATCCCCCAACCTGAATACCATCTCAACTTCATGGTCTATGTGCTCATCCGGCTCAAGAAGAGTAACAACATTCTCTCCAGCATCGGATGCCTCTACCATCGCCGATGGAGGCATCAGGAAGAACCTGGGATAGTCAGTCACGTCCCCTAGTATCTCCTTCGCATGTCCAGCATAGTTTCTGAAAACGGCCCAGCCGACTCCCATGGTTGTCCTAGTCAGGCACCAATGATTAGCACATCGGTGCGATCTCCTCACTCATCAGGTTGAAGGACGATGCCCTCCGGACAACGGACGTGACGGGAGATCCATACAGAACACTCGATGTGTCGAAGGATGCCTCTGATGCGGAAATAAAGAGGGCATACAGGAAGCTCGCCCGACAGTATCACCCCGATAGAAATCCTGGAGATGCGGCCGCAGAAGAGAGGTTCAAGTCCATCCAGTCTGCATACGATAAGATTGGGACAGCTGAAGGAAGAAGCGAGTATGACCAGCAGAGGAGGATGGAAGAGATGTTCCAAGGAGGGAGAACNCGCTCCCCATTCGGTGGAGGCGTGGACATTGGCGATATTTTCTCGCAGTTCATGGGNGGCAGGGGNNCTCAGCANCCCAGNCCGGGATTCAGGTTCGATAACTCGAACCAGGTTACTAGGGAACCNAAGAAGACCACCAAGGGAGCGGACATNGAGGCTGGTTTGGACATCTCATTNGAGCAGGCATTGAGTGGCACGGAGGNCAAATTCAGTCATAGGAGGATGAGGAGGTGCTCAGATTGNGATGGNTCCAGCTTCGGCTCTTCCAGGAGGTGCTCAACTTGCGGGGGATCNGGGGTTCAGACAAAGGGGAGNACTATTACAGTCAGAGTTCCGAAGGGNGCTGAGCACGGCCATCAACTCCGACTCAAGGGAATGGGTCATGAGCANCCGGAGGGGGAGTCCGGCGATCTNCTGATCACTGTGCGCCTAGATGCCGAGGAGGGNCGACGNTGGGAGGATGGAAGGTTGATTCAAGAAGTCAGAATNCCATACTCTATGCTATCACTGGGCGGGAAAGTCAGGATCACCACACCTTCCGGGAAGAGGCTCCAGATCGAGATTCCCAAGGGAACTAGGATAGGGGACAGGAGGCGTTTGCAGGGTCACGGCCATGCCGGCGGAGCACTCGATGTCGAGTTCACTCTCTCTGAGCCAGAGGAGCTGTCCGAGTCTCAGGTNGAGGCACTCAACAGCCTCAGAGATGCCGGACTATAGCGATACAATCAGTCAAATAATGAGATTCTCAGGGTGATGCATGAGAAGTTTCGAAGGCCTAGCGGACTATCTCATTCCAAGAAGGAAGAAGGTACACTTCCTCGTTTTGGTAGTCTCGGTNCTCATGATACCCGGCATCATAGCCTCCTTCGAACCGATAGATATCGAGTCATACGACATGGAATCCCCCGAATTGGATGCCAATCAGGTTCTTCGCGACGAGTTCACTGCAGCAGGAAACATCTGGGGTTTNGGGATCTTTGTCCGTGACCCAGNGTATGTCGGCNATCCTGACTCGGATGTCGACATGATAGCGGAGTATCCAGGAGTTGGAGGGGGCATCATAGATCCCCAGGGNGGCATCCTGAACCTCACTGTTCTCAGAGAAATAGATACTGACGCGGATACTCTGAGGTCTAGTGAGATCTCCCAGTTCTACCTCCCCCTGGCNTCAGAGATTTCGGGAGACCCGACCTTCGGGATCCTGGACCTAGCAACNGAGTTCAGGACATTCATGGCTAACGAGTCCTCTCTGACAAAACCCAGGATAGACCCATTCAAGCTATCTGCAACTCTGGACATCGAGGCATCCACAGACCCGGCCCCGACGAATTGGAGCGATTGCGGGGAGTTGGAGTGCCTGACCTTCGATGACCCAAACCTAACCCAGGACCACATCGACCTNGCTGCACATAGAATGGCCAACAACAGCAACGGAGCATTCCTGAGATTCCTGTCNAATGACAGGGCTTTCCTGCCAGATGAGGATGGATTGGTCATAGGTCCGGTGGGTCATCGTATTTCCGAGAACGGCTCGCTGGTCTCGGAGAACTGGGAGAGGGGGAGATGGTCGGCATCAGCCGCATGGCTGATCGTGAACTTCGATCGCGATGAGATGCAGAGAAACGGCTGGACNTTCACTTGGAAGAACGCGACCTCGCAGTTCGGATACGAGAGGAACGGCCTNGAGCTCGAGACCGACCCCGTTCGCAACTCGGTAGAATNCTGCAGNGAGAGGGAGGCGCAAGGGCAGAAGCTATGCTCTGTCGAGTGGCTATACCTCTCCCTCGAGGAGGACCTCCGCGAGTCCGACGAATCGATCGTCTCCCTAATGTTCGCTGAGGCGATAAACGTCGAAATCAACCGAGAGCTCCTCTCCAGNGCTCACCTACTCCTTCTGATGGGGGTGGCGATNATGGTCTTGCTTTGGGCTAGCCTNCGGAGGGTATCNGATGTCGCGATCGTGGGCACCAGCCTAGCCCTGTCNTTGGTATGGATGTACGGNCTCATCGGCTGGGCGATAGTCCTNGGCAAGGCCACTGGATACGAGTTCATCTTCAGGTCCCAGTTCTCCAACCTGCTACCTATACTGATACTGGCCTTGGAAATCGACGACAGCCTACACAGCCTGCACAGGTACAAGGAGGAGCGCAGAGCGGGAGCTTCTTCGGAACAGGCGGTTCACAAGGCGATCAGCAAGGTCGGACTGGCAATAATGCTCACTTCGGTCACCACGATCGTGGCGTTCATGGCNAACATGACCTCAAGCATAGCCGCGCTAAGGTCGTTCGGNATAGAGGCGGGGATCGGGGTGTTCTGCGCCTTCTTCCTGACGGGGCTCTGGGTACCCCTCACAAGGCTCGACATCGATAACTGGCTGGAGTCAAAGGGGAGGCTGGACGAGGAGCCACTCGATGTGGTTCACATGATACCGAGCTCCTGGCTATCATCNCTAGCCTCCCAATCGGCTAGATTCGCTCCNGTGGTCCTCCTTGCCTCTCTGATACTCACTGCTCTGGCTGCCCCCATCATGCTCTCTCTTGAGGGGGACTTCCAAGTGGAGGACTTCGTGGAGGCTGACTCCGACCTAGCGGTGGGGGTCGGTATGATCAACGACCGCTTCAGCGATGAGGGCGAGCCTGCCTACGTGCTGGTAGAGGGGAACATCACCAACCCAATGGTGATCCAGGCGATAGAGGATGTCCGGAGGAACATGAACTCCCATGGNCNGGGGGATCCCGANCAGATTTCCAGGATGCCGAACGGAGANGTTGAGCTTCTCGGGGTAGACCTCCTGCTCTGGTACACNAGGGCTGCGATGGCATGGAANCAGACCCAGTTCGAGGAGGCGGGTTGGGACTTCGGATCCGCNGANGGAGGNATNGGNTGNGAGACAGTNAACATCCCCAACAGGGANATGGACTTCATCTACGTCCCNATNGTCGAGGACAGTAGGTGNCTCTCATTCCTCTTCGGGTTCATGCTGACNAGGGGNGTNCCTGCTAGCGGAGGTTACCCCTCCCTATCGCCCAGCATAGTGGGGGAGTTCCTGCAGGTGGAGGGGGACCTGGATTTCGACAAACCGTGGCTCACGGAATCGGGAGAAGCGCCAAGGTACCCTCGGACGGCAATGAGGTACGGAATCTCAAGCCCCGAGCAGTTCTCCCTGGTGGAGCCCGCACTTGAGCAGCTGGAGGAAGACCTTTCCCCCTTACAGAACCTCTCCACGACCCCCAATCGCGTCAGGGGCGACCTGGAGGCGGCATTCCTCGACGCAGAGAATCCGGTGACCTGGGCCATCCCGACTGGGGAGCCGGTAATCCGCTTCGTCGCTGCTGACTCGATGCAGGACGACCTGCAGGACACCCTGCTGCTGGGGCTGGTCTTCTGCATAATGGCCCTCTGGTGGGGCTTCCGCGAGGAGTCCCCGCTNTCCGAGAGACTGGNCGAGCTCTCCCAGAACAAGGTGCCGACCGNATCGAAAATCGNGNTNAATTCNNTTTTGATGGCGTCAATCACCTACGTACTCGCAGGACCGAACTACGCTGCCGTGTTCGGGTTCATCGCAGTAGGATGCTCGTTGGCCTGGGGAACGAGGCCACTCCTCCTAGCCACCATCACCTCAGCACCGATTTTCTTGATGATCGTGTGGCTTTACGCCATCGTGGGCCTGACCGGCTACGGGCTCAACATGGTCACCGTCTCAATTGCCGCGATCTCCCTTGGCGTGGGAATAGACTACGTGATCCACGTCATCGAGCGGTTCCGGGAGGAGATGGAGAAGGGCGTCGGGACGATGAAGTCGATCGAGGCGGTCGGCGGGGCCTCCGGCATCGCCCTGTTCGGGTCGGCAGTCTCCGACACAACCGGGTTCGTGATAATCAACCAGTCAGAGATGGGATTCTTCTCCACGTTCGGGCTGTTCTGCGCGGTAATGATCGGCCTGTCCCTGATCGCCAGTCTGATACTGGCACCAGCAGCGCTCAGGCTCGCTTACCCTGAGGAACCCGCCAGCACATGAGGATAGGGCACGACCATCTAATCCGAGAATCAGCCAAGATCNCNCCTGACAAGTATTCAATATCNNTGNCTCCCNANTGCNATCATGACNTACAGGGCCTGCGGTAGCTGCTTNAGCATGGANGTCTACCCGTACTTGGGTTTCGAGACAGGNCGGAAGTACCAGTGCAAGACCTGCGGNANGATATCGCCCTTCGTCGTNGAATTCGAGACAGTGGAGGCGCTGAAGGCGTTCAAGGAGGCCTCGAAATAGCCAGCCAGATTAGTTCGCCAGNCTCCTAGCGCACTCTTCCAGGCTCTCCTNGTCNTTCCTGAGACTTCTGATGTAGTTGGGGATTGATGATTTGGAAAACTCCAGATCCCGCAAATCCCCGATCCACTCCAATTCAGTTGGGGACTTCCCGGAGTCTTCTCTGAATTCATGCACGCTCCATACTGAGCACCCTGACCCGTCGTCACTCTGAACTTGNTTGAACCANGGAATCTCTNCNGNCTCTCTGTTCAAATCGTGTCTTTGAACGAATCTCACNATNCAGTCATNCTTGACNTAGTTCCANCCTGCATCNNCAAGCCAGCCTTCAGCGACAGTNTCTTCAGAACCGTGCTGGAACCAAACCAGTGCGGGCGAGTCGTAGTTNGTGACTAGNAGCCTCTTGACANCCTCACGCGCTCTTTCTGGTGCCAGGAATAGAACNACAACCTCTGGGAGNACNCCATCTTCNATTCTCGANCTTATNGGATATCCANCAATGCTGGCNCCCGCATCCCTGGGNTGGATNGGAATCGGGTTCCAACCCCTCTCNGAAAGATCCGAAACAGCCGTGTNTGCTGGTTTTNCCGAGTTCATNCCTGCNCCAAGGATATGCACGAATTTGGTTTGTGAAACCAATTCTTTNAGCTGCTCAGAATCACTNATTATCATACTCAAACCTCTGAGTCACCAGAGGCCCAGAGTATCCTNCAGTGCTGGCTCNAAATCTGGATGAAGGAACTCGTAACCCTCCTCCAACAGCCTNTTTGGGAGAACTTTCTGNCTTTCTAATGTCAGCTTCACCCCCATCTCTCCGAACAGGATCTTGANCACGAAACCTGGTAGNGGGGCGAATGCAGGTCTTCTCAGGACTCTNCCCAGCGTCTTGGCGAAGCCCTTCTGCCTGACCGGATTTGGTGCGGTCAGGTTGTAGACCCCCTTGGAACCNGTTTCCATCAGGAGATGATGGATGGCGTATATCTCATCGTCGAGGGATATCCANGACATCCACTGCTTTCCATTGCCCATTGGCCCCCCGGCCCCCATCTTGAATGGCAGCAGCATCTTGCCCAGAGCGCCACCGGTTCCNGAGAGGACTATGCCCGACCTGAGGTAAACATGCCTGACTTCATCGGGTAGGTTTGCNGAAGCATNCTCCCAATCCGAGCAGACCTCCGGGAGGAAACCCTCGCCGATCTCGCTCTCCTCGGTCAGCTCCTCATCGCCACGGTCTCCATACCAGCCGATTGCACTCGCTACGATGAACACCTCTGGCTTCTTCTCCATCTTCGCTATTGCCTCCGAAAGCAGGGTGGTGCTATCCACTCTGGAGCTCCTGATTGCGCTCTTCCTCTTCTTGCTCCACCTCTTGTCCCCGATTCCCTCTCCACCGAGGTGGATGATGGAGTCGAAGCCCTCGAGGATTCCTGCATCCAGTTCCCCCGAGTCCGGATCCCAGAAGAGCTCCTTCTTCCCATCCTTCGGGCTCCTTCTGACTAGCCTCCAGACCTCATGCCCCCCTGTATCCAGGAATGCAACCAACTGGGTGCCTATCATCCCCGACGAGCCGGCCACCAGGATCTTCCTCCGTGGGGAATCGCTGAACTTCGAATGATGGGCCATGTCTCTCTTGAGGCGCAGCTCCCTGGCAGTGAACATCTGGGATAGGCGCCTTCTGACCAGCCTACCGCCCAGAACCCTGTCAGCCAGGTTTCCTAGGGGTCCGAAGGGGACTTGGTAGCTGACCTCGTCCACGACCTTGGTCACACCCCCCTCTTCTATGAGATGGTGATCATGGTTCCACGACCAGAATGGGCCCTTGACCATGGTGTCCGAG
>NZTJ01000034.1 GCA_002697065.1 Methanobacteriota archaeon | reverse complement strand
ACTCAGGAATAATGCAGTTTGACGACTACATAATTGAGTCGATTGTCATGATTTTCATGCTTCTTACTTGTATTAATTTCAGCCTCCTTTACTTTGCATTTTCAGGTAGGTCCAATGAGATCTGGAAAGATGAGGAGCTTCGAACATATCTGTTGATTGTCTTGATCGCATGGATTGCAATGGCTGTCAATATTTACCGATCCGCTGATTTGGACTATGGAATATTGGAATCCATCAGNCACTCGATTTTCCAAGCAATATCTATCACCAGTACTGGTTACTCTAGCGCTGACTTCGCTCANTGGCCAGTCTTCAGTCAGTTCGTCCTACTACTANTGATGATTATCGGGGCNAGTGCTGGTTCTACTGGTGGCGGACTCAAAGTGCTAAGAATCCGCATAGCCTTCGANCTTGCGAAAAGAGAGGTAATGAAGATAATTCAACCAAGAAAGGTCGTTGCTATCAGATTCAACAGATCCGTTGTCGACGAGCAGCGTGTTTGGATTATCCTAGGAATGGTAAGCTCGTGGATGGTCTTGGTCACCGCATCAATGCTAACCATTTCTTTCCTAGAGCCTGAACTTACTATGACTGACGTACTATCTGTTTCCATATCTCTTNTGGGCAATACTGGGNCCNGCTNTNGGGGATTTCGGACCGTCAGGAGCAGCCGCTGCATGGGCCGGAATGAGTNTCCCNTCNTTGCTCGCCTCTACGATTCTGATGTGGCTCGGTCGTCTCGAACTTCTGACTGTGCTCGTTCTCCTNCACCCAAGGACTTGGGAATCAGACTAACCAAAACTATCGAGAGTCGATTGGCTCTCATCATTGCTCTGCTCAACTTTGTCAGATGAGGGGGCTTCTTGTTTCTCTGGNNTTTCTTCANTCTGCCCNAANTCTTCCAATATTGACTTCCCAATCTTNCTGGTCTTCGGNATGCCNAAAATTGCCAGATGGTCTTCTCCTGACAANCCTATCTTCTTTGANACAGTAAAGTCGTATTCAGANGCTCCAAGACTCTTATCGTNAATTGCCAGAAGAGCCGGCCATAGATCCTCCCTGAATGATGCCTTACTCGTCCCCAAGGATGTCGCTAGCCTCNCAATCAAGTCNGCATTTCTCCAAGTCTCGCCCCCNCTCCTNAGAAATTCTGGNAAACTGATGAACACNCCTCCATCATTCCTTGAATCTGTTACTGCTGCAATNGCCTGGGTGGGNAATGATGAGCCCCAGTACCAAGATCTGAAAGCACGATTGGTGAATTTTGTGGCCAGATATGAATCGGAGTCGCACATGGCTCNCGAGATTTCCTCCAAACCTCTGTTGCTAATCGCAGATTGGTTNTTCCACGAGANCCATGCTAGCATCTCGTCTGGACTCTTGTCCGAGTTTAGGACAGCCTCCGATGCTAGAAGGCCAGAATCCGAATTGTAGGCTCTTTTCAGAGATTCGAACACGTTAATCTGTGAGTCTCTGAGTACAGACCCGGATAGCTCGCTTACTGTGGCCATGTCTACATGATCATTTGTAGTTATAGACAGGGATTGCAGATCC
This sequence comes from Methanobacteriota archaeon, assembly GCA_002697065.1. Next base: position 9,500 of record NZTJ01000034.1, on the reverse strand, counting down.
TTAACTAGAGCTCTAAGATCNCCAGGATTCCTTCGAATAAGGGCGTCGAGAGCCTCTGGATCTATTCCTATGCCCTCCGAATCAAGAACTCTTAGCGCTATCCTCCTCAAGTCCGCGGGACCGACCCTCTCGAATGTGATATTTTCTGATACTCTGTTCACCCTATCTCTGTTCCTTCTCCAATTACCCCTGCCCCAGAGCTTCATCGGATCATTGCAGGTCATAATTACTGGATTCTCAGTTTTATTGAGTAGATTGAGTAACTCTGCCTTACCTCCTGAGTCTCCCTTTAGTACAGTCCCTTCTTCTGACACCATGGTGTTATGGATTCTTTCTTCGGATACCTGCGAGAAGCCACCNCTAAGGTGGTCCACCTCATCTAGTAGTATNACGGTTTTNCCNGCGATTCCGGATTCCCTGGAGAAGTTCTCAAGGGAGACGTATTGCGAACCCCTAGTTGCAGAGGATCTGATTGCGGCTGCATTCCTTTGCTCGGAGGCGTTCAACTCCACAATTGACCAACCCTTCTCTTTTGCTATTGCATGTGCCAGAGTGGTCTTGCCCACTCCCGGAGGTCCAGATAGAAGCAAACCCCTCTTTTTTGGGGNCTTTCCNGAATCCCATCCTTCCAGCCATATCCGCACTCTCCTGATCTTGTCNCCGTTACCCTCCATTTCCGACAANGTGGAAGGGCGGTATCTTTCCGCCCAGTCATCATCGCTCTTAACCGGNTTCACNANGTAATATTCCCGCGGCGACTATTGAAGATTAGCCTAGAACATCGAGGATAATGTACCAGATCTAAGACCACCAATCAAACCATCGAGGTCAGTGCGGATTTGCTTCTGATCGTCTCTTCTCCTGACTGTCACTGTATTATCCTCTAATGATTGATGATCAATTGTCACTGCCCAAGGAATCCCAATNTCGTCAGCTCTAGCATACCTTCTTCCTATCGATCTGCTNGTATCCATCTCTGCNATTATTCCTCGNAATGAGTTCNTNTGAGCCAGAACTTCCCTNGCCATTTGGTCCATTCCGTCCTTNTCGAACAGGGGGAGTATTACTAGATCGGCNGGCGCAATAGNTGGATTAAGTGACAAAATTGTATATCTTTCACCCTCTTTGTCTACTTCCTGGTAGTTGTGATCAAGAATATGCCAGATTATCCTGTCAATTCCAAATGCCGGCTCGATAACATGTGGCGTGAAGTACTCCCCGGAAACTANCGAATCCTCAACGGCACTATTCACCATATCTTCAGCGATCTCTACGATGGTGCCATCCGGGAGTCCTAACTCAAATGGAAATGAAGTCGGGATTTCTTGTAATTCAGACAGCGCCAAAGAAACCTCGCCTGCCCTTTCTCTGAAAGTCGGACCGATTACAGAACCTATTGGCTTGAGTACTTCCGCCTTCTTCTTCACTGGCTCTTCGAAGGTCCTCCATGCTCGTAGAAGGCTCGATTTCGAGTGCTCTTCGTGAGATTCTAGATCATGGCAGGTCCTATTGGCAATTCCTACGACTTCCACCCAACCATGTTCGCCCCTAAGCTCGCAGTCCCAGCAATCAGANGCATAGTGGGCCATCTCAGATCCTGCATGTTGCCTGAATCGNACCTTTGTACGGTCTATCCCNACAAACTCCAGAAAATCCATGGTCATTGCTAGGAACCAAGCCACAGTTGGGTGTTTCACAACCCCTGAATCCAAAGCTTCCTTGAATGACATCTGGAACTCCCCAGGTCGAGGGCCGTCAGGATCAGGAATCATGCAAACTCTATTCGGCCAGTTACTTAGTTCACCAACAGGGGGGTCTTCAGGGTCAATGAAGTACTCAAGTTCAGCCATGTTGAATTCTCTAAGCCTAATCATGCCCTGCCTTGGACTTATTTCATTCCGGTACCCCTTGCCAGTCTGCATTGCACCGAAAGGTAACTTCTGTCTGAAGTGCCTGTATAGGGCGGGGAATAGCATGAACATTCCTTGAGCAGTTTCTGGCCTCAAGAATGCGGTCCTCGACCCNCCCATAGCTCCGATACTTGTCTGGAACATGAGNTTCATCGGCATNGCCTCTTTCCAGTCGATTTTGTCACAACTCGGNCATCGAANACCTTCCTCTTCTATCAGNTCATCCAGTTCACTGGAGCTAAGGGTNTCNGGGGCTTCGTGGAAATNCGATACAAGGTGNTCGCTCCTGAAAGCACCCCCACAAGNTGNGCATTCTGACATCTTATCATTGAACTCGCCAACATGTCCNCTGGCAATAAGTACGGACTCTGGAGTTATGTTGGGGGAGTCTATCTCAACTACGTTTGTTATCCTGCCCCAATGTTCAATCCAGGACTCGATTACTCTTCGCTTAATCCTAGCACCAACTGGACCATAGTCGACAAGACCGGAAACGCCTCCATAGATTTCGAACGATGGAAGAACCACGCCCCTTCTCCTCAGNAGTGAGACCAGTCTAGACATCCTTTCTCTGTCTTCCACACGGCAACCACAACCAATCGTNGTTTTCAAGCCATCCTAGTCTANAGCATNCTTGTTGTNATTGTAGGACCATCGGAGNTTNCCCGGCATTTGTGTTNGAAATATGACGAAAATAGAGAAGCATTCATTTATCCAATCGATAGCCTGAGTCGCAAGGTGGTTTGGAAAAAATGCCAGAAATAAAGTACGTCTCTGAGATTTCTGATTCTGAGGACATACTGTCCAAGCTTTCAGCACCAGTAAGAAATTGGTTCTTGGACAAGTTCCCCGACTTTACTGAGCCCCAGAAAGTNGCAATCCCACAGATTCTTGCAGGCGAGCATCTACTCCTNTGTTCGCCCACTGGGTCCGGAAAAACTCTAACTGCATTNCTCTCTATNATCGANGATCTNGTACGNCANTCNCTNGNTGGCTCTCTGTCCGATACCGTCCACTGCATCTATATTTCACCAATAAAGGCCCTTGCAAATGACATCCAGAAGAATCTCATAGNGCCTCTTAATGAAATNAAGGAGAGATTCCTACCTGCTAGGGCTCAGGAAATCAAGGTGGGACTCAGGACAGGTGACACCCCTCAGAAAGAGCGTGAGAGGATGCTCAGNAAACCCCCTCACATCCTAATCACAACGCCTGAATCTCTAGGACTTGCATTNGCATCTAAGAGATTCCGCCCNCTANTGAACGATTTGAAATGGCTGATTATTGATGAGTTGCACTCTCTTGTGCCAACGAAAAGAGGGACTCACCTTTCATTGAGTCTAGCACTCATGGATTCGGTCGTTGAATCCGATGTTCAGAGAATCGGGATTAGCGCTACAATGGAGCCGCTAAACGATGTTGCTGAATTTCTCGTAGCAAGCGACCCAAGAGAGGACGAGGNGAATCAGCAGAGTGTCTCGATAGCAAAGATTTCCGGATCAAGAAAACTAGATCTCGATATCATCTTGCCNACCCCAAGATTCACGTCTATACCAGTTAAGGAGATTCTAGATCATAATATCGATCGAATCAAGGAACTAGTAGAGTCCCATACTACCACCCTTGTCTTCGTGAATACAAGAAACATGACCGAGACATTCGTACAACGCCTCAAAGTCGCAGGACTGGAAGGCGTAGAGGGGCATCACGGATCAATGGACAAGTCGATCCGACTCGATGTAGAGCAGAAACTCAAGGAAGGGAGACTGAGATGCGTTGTCTCCTCATCAAGTCTGGAGATGGGAATAGATATTGGGTCTGTTGACCTAGTNATTNAGGTCGGTTCTCCAGGTTCGATTGCTACCGCNCTACAAAGAATCGGNAGGGCAGGNCACCAAGTTGGAGGGCTTCCGAGGGCTAGGTTCCTCCCGACATCTTCCCATGACTTGCTAGAGATTGTNGCTCTACAGAACGGAATCCTCTCTGGNAATATGGACNTGCTAAAGTTCCCACAGAATTGTNTAGACGTTCTAGCTCAGTTCCTAATCGGACTCACAATCATAAGAGAATGGGACATTGACGAGGCGTACGAATTGGTTCAGGCATCCTGGCCGTATCGAAATCTCCCATATGACGATTACATCGAGGTTCTAGACCTCCTNGAGGAAGAAAGACGAATATGGGTGGATTGGGAGGAGAATCGATTCGGAAAGAGAGGCTATGCCCAGATGATCTACTACACCAACATAGGCACAATATCTCCCGACAACAATTACCTAGTTTTCACATCTGACGGCACTCTCGTCGGTCAGCTTTCCTCATCCTTCGTCTCAAGCCTGAGAAACGGGGACGTCTTCCTCCTCGGCGGATCTACCTACAGGGTCTCAAGCGTAATTGGAACTAGGGTAAATGTCACTCCCGCTACAGGATTCAGGCCCACTATCCCATCATGGACCGGGGAGGCCATGAGCAGGACTAGCGAACTAAGTTTGGAGGTCCTAGAACTTCTTAGCATCCTCACTGTACAATACAGAATGGGGAACTCGATTACTCCCTTCCTGATAGATGTTCTAGGTCTGAATAAGCCCGTAGCCAACGCACTCTCCCAATTCCTGGATGAGCACTCTGCGACTACGTTCCAGGTNCCTTCTAGAGATAGAATACTTGTCGAACAAGTCGAAGCCCCATTGCCCACCTACGTAGTAACGACATGCAGGGGTAGGGCGTTCAACCTCGCACTTGGCTATCTTTTCGCAGGAATGGCAGTTAGAGACGAAATTACNGTTCACGAACTGTCATTCGATGAGAATGGATTCATGGCAAAATTGAGTCATGAGGTGGAGATTTCCTCTATTCCAGAGGTTTTTCGAAGCAGAGGGAGCGAGGAAATTCTGAACAAATATCTCATCGACTCTCAACTATTTGCGAAACGGTTCAGAGAGGTCTCNTCCAGGAGCATGCTAAACCCNAGAAGAATAGGTGCNGAGGAAGTNAGCCCCAAGCAATTCCAACTCAAAGCTGAACAGATCATGAATAGGCACCGCACCATGGACGACTCAGTAATTGTGAGAGAGGCGATGAGTGAGATCCTAACCACGGACCTTGAGATGGACCAACTCCGACAATTCATGGAGAGAATGGGTAGCGAGGATGTCAGAATAGTNCATCGGAGGGTGAAGATACCATCCCCGTTGGGCCTGACTCTATTCATGTCCTCGTTTGAGGACCTGCTCTCTCTGAGAACTAGAGCCTACCTGATNAAGGACGTCGACCCAGAGATTTTGAGGAGGCTATTGGGAGCTCGCTCTCTTGCTACTGAGCTAGATAAAGAAAAACTCTCCCAGTACTATCAGTCTAAGGTTTCAGTTCCAAAGAATGCCAACGAACTTCTCAGACTAATGGATATGGGCGGAGGGCTAGAGAGGCAGCTTACCCACCCATTATACAGTGACAAGCTGAAGGATATCGAATTTGAGACACTAAGATCGTGGGTCCATGAGCTTGCAGAGAGGGGCCTGATAACCAAGGTCAGAGGAACAGGGCTGGAGAAGATCGACGATAAGTGGTTCTCGATGAGGATGACCGAAGTCCATGGGACATTGGGGTGCCTTGCTGTGGCCGGAGCCGCCGAGATGGACGATCTTAGGGAATTGTATACCGGTGGACTAAGTTACGAGATCGGAGAAGAATTTGTGAGAGGGGATCCATCAAAATGGAAGGAAAAGCAACTCTCAGATCCACTGGATTGCCTTAGATTGAAGCTTCTGGATATGCTTGGATCAGAAGGTCCGCAGACAATCGACTCGCTGAGTGAAAGACTCCCTTTCCCAACAGCTCAGGTTGAAGCGATTCTGCAAGAGCTAGAGATGAGAAACCTGGTATCAATTGGATTCTTTACACAAACAGAAGAAGGCGAGTTCATNCTNAGAATCGATGANTACAGGATTACTGGCGGNGAATTCAATGTAATTGACTACAGGACTCTTCAGACATTGATTCTCAACAAGTCCTTCTCAAAATTCGAGGAGCCCGCAGATGCAATTAGGAACCTTACTTTCGTTCAGAGAAGGGAGGAGTTGCTTCACAGGGTTGAGAACTACAGGTTCCGTGATTGGAAGGACATCAAGCACGACTCAGACATATACAATGGTAGACTTCTTCACAACAGGGTCGGATACACTCTGAGTGAGAAACTTCCGATGTTAATGGGGCTCAGAGGGGAGCCTTGGTTCGGTACACTAGAGGAGGAGCTGATTGAAAAAATTCCCGAAGAGGGGATATCTAGGAATGACCTATTCTCGGATTACCCAAAGGGCAAGGAAAATGCACACATTCAGAGAAGCCTGAAATCGGCTCTTTCAAACATGGAGAGGCAGCTTGTGGTTGCTAAGCAATTCGTAGACGTCCCAAATAGGAAGAGGTCAATGGCCATATTCAAGAGACTTCATGGTAGAGTCAAGCCGCTATCATTCGATAAGGCACTAACCGAACTGATTTCCAGAATTGGTCCAGTTCGTCTGCATACCCTCAGATTGTTCGTCTCAAGGCCTGTTGAGGAGTTGGCGGACACCCTAAGGGAACTAGAGAGCAGGGGNTCCATTGCGAGAGTAGTCGCCCTCCAGCCAGACCCTACAGACTACTACTCCTCGCACGAGGATGCAGAGAGGCTCTTGTCGCCTATGCAGGAGGATAGGAAGATGNGAATCCTCGCNCAATCCGACCCCTTCAGTAGCAGATTCATCCAGGANGTCCGACTCCTACTCAAGCAGGGNTGGTACTACCCGGTTTTCAAGGGNGTAGACCCTATTGGGCGAGTCCTGATGTTCGTGGTTAACGACTACCTCGAGATTAAGGANATCAACATCCCNCACTCCTACCTAGACGATTTCAAGGAGACCTTTGCAGAANTNCTTGAGAACTACAGGGACAGACTGATCGATGTCTCGGTNCTTCATGCATTCAATGGGGTCCCNGTTCATGATTGCGATGAAAACATCCAGCAGATTCTGTCAGAACTAGGCTTCTCGTCNATGGGNGACGGNGAGAGGTACATCAGAGGGGGTGTGGTCGAACCAAGAACAAGGAAGGAGATCAATAGATTGCTATTCTTCCACCATTCTATNCACCAGAATAGTAGATGGGAAAACGAGACTCTTGCTTTGGAGAACTCCATCGAATTNCGNGACGANTTCTCACTGAGGGGCAGNTGTGAGATGTTCAGAGTCAACCTAGACTCAATGGTCGCCGCACANCAGTTGCACCAAGGNTCTAACCTCCGAGGCCATCTAGTNTGGGCTCGATANCAGCACTTTCAACGNCTTCTTTCCATTAGAAACGTTCCCACTGAATCGGAGGACGAGGAAATCCTCCAATTCTTCAGGGATACAAATGACCCGGACTTGTACATGGAGAGGAATGCCATGTCAAGATCGGAGTTTAGGAAACTGGTCTCNCCANTGGTTCGGAGCGGACANCTGATNCAAGANTACAGAGGGGGNTTCAGGACAGTGGAACCATTGCGAAATGTAGACTTGTGGGAAACCAAGCGNAAATATCTGAGAAACTTAGTNGAGGACTANCCCGTAATCACCCTTAAGCAGGTAGAGAGGCTTGCTGGTGCATCATTTACCCCCGAGGAGATTAGCGATGTCATGCATGATTTCGAGGACGACGGGACACTAATCAAGGGATTCCTTGTAGATGACTTGCAGGACATATGCTGGGGCAGGATGGACATGCTTGAGGGCATGGGCAAGATTNGTCGNACNAGGGACCTGGTAATTCCTCCCTCGGATCCGNTNATCCACTATTTCGGAAGTATACTNAGGGAGAGGTTTGGTTTTGGNTCCGCCTACCTAGTTTTCCACAAAGAGGAGCCGATTGCGGCATTCAAAGCAAACACTAGGAACGANAAGATAGANCTNACTGACTTCGTAGGCGACTCCGAATTAGAAAAAGAAGCTATTAGGGTGATGAAAGAGTTCGCNTGGGAGCATGANATGCCACTTTCNGGGAAGCTATTCAATAGNATCCGTTCAAGAATTGTCTGAGGGCAATCTCGCCCTTTCCCTGAACCCCAGNGGCCTGAGTATTCTCATGATATGGCGGTGAAGTTCTGGNAGAAGNTCGAAAAGAGCAATTGCCATGAGGAACATCGCGAATAGNCTNGCTACCTTGGCNGCATANCTATGGGCGAAATCAAAAATTCCTATTCCCGAAAGACTCCATTCTGGATATGTATCTGTAAGCCAGACTATTCCCGCATTTCTGAAAACATTTAGAATATGNATCGTTGGAANNGCGATAAAAAGAGCTCTAGCCCTCCTCTTCCAGTGTACTGAATTTAGCGCTACTATGGCCCCTATGAATACCGCCATAGATTGTAATGCCGAACATGCAAGAATGAATGCTACCACTGACTCTCCATTCTCATTTACCATNGGCGCGTAAAAGCCCCCCTCTCCNAGGGGCTCACTTAGGATGAACCTGTTNCCCNCCCATTCCGAGACAGGAATTGCTGNCTTCTCATGCCTCTCAATCATCATNGGNCCTATCTCATANCCNCCTATTCCTACAAAATCTAGCATCAAATCTGCGCTGACTGCTGTGAACTGAACGAATGCCATATTCAGATATGGAACTCCGAAAACTAGGTAGTAAGGGACCATTGACCATACAACAAAACCCCTCATCCATGTCCTAGTATCATTATCATCATCTCCTATTCTCAACTCCCAGAAAGAAATCGCTATTCCAACGGGCAATGCAGCTGCCGTCATAACTATCAAGACTGGATCTGCTATCTCTACAAAATAACCACAGTATAGGTAGAAGAAAAGTCCGATAAGTGGCCAAGAAGCAACCGCAAAGGCTCTAGATTTTCCATCAGAATTACTGTGAAATGAGATTGACATTAGAATCAATCCGATTGCCCCGATCATCAGTTGCATCGTGACATCCGAGACTCCAATTAATATCGCGAGAGACCCTACCAACGATGTCACCGGGTCCTCCATGCTCTCGTTGCTTTCATTAACCCGTAAATATGATGCCCCCACCCGGTTACATAGAAATGGGTTTCAACTTCACAGAATTCGCTGAGTCATACACATCCTCCCTCACGGAGACATTGGCAAATCTGCCATTCTCCAGTATGGAGAAACTGTGGGAAATTATTGAGACTGCAAGGTCGCAAGGATCAACCGTTCACTTCATCGGAAATGGCGGTAGCGCAGGCACCCCCTCCCATAGTGCAGGAGATTGGTCCAAGGAACTGTCCCTGAGGACCATTTCCCACGTCGACAATTCTCCTGCGCTGACTGCATGGGCAAACGATACAGACTTCGAGAATATTTTTGTCGGTCAACTATCGACATTTGCTTCTCCGGGGGATGTGGTAATTGGATTCAGCGGTTCAGGAAACTCTGCCAATGTGATTAACGGGATGGAGTACTCCAAAGACAATGGGTGCAGAACAGTTGCAATAACCGGAAACTATCGTGGTATGGGCGGAGGCAAACTCGCAGAAATAGCAGATCTAACGATTCTCGTTCAATCAGAGTCTATGGAGAGAATCGAAGACGCCCAATT
>NZTJ01000033.1 GCA_002697065.1 Methanobacteriota archaeon | reverse complement strand
ACTCGGATACATGATGGGCAATGACATGCTAAACGGCTTCGATGCAGATGACATGAACATCATCTACAACATTGCTGACTTGGTTAACAAGACCGCATTCGGTATGATGGTCTGGTACGCAGCCAAGATGGACTCCTGAACCGAAGAACGTTAGGAGGACGGAACTACGTAATCCGGGTGGCTGGCACCTAGCCAGCCATCCGGAGCAAACTATTTTTTCTTCAACAGCCAAGAATNNGGCTCAATTNCTCTCCATTAGTACTTTCAGNGANAGCAAGAGGTTNCTATTTGTGACAATCGATAAACATCCATTGATAAGCAGTCCAACACCGCTTATACAACTATGACNATNCAGATAAGGACCCCGGAAGAACCAACAGAGATTGACGCCGACGCNTTCCTACCNACCGAGTTTGGGAACTTCAGGATCCGAGTAACGGTGGACGAAGAAGGGCACGAGCATTGCCTGGTTTANGCAGGNGANCTTCAGAATGAAGAAGCCCCTCTNATCAGAATCCACTCCGANTGTNTGACNGGTGATGCTTTCAGTTCAATGAAGTGCGACTGTGGACCTCAGCTCCANGCATCNCTCAAGCAAATTCAGGAAGAAGGATGCGGNGCGGTTGTCTACCTCCGGCAAGAGGGGAGNGGGATAGGNCTGCATTCCAAGATTCAGGCATACGCTCTTCANGANCAAGGCTATGATACNCTAGACGCTAATCTCGCACTGGGACTTCCAGCGGATGCTAGAACATANGGCATAGCAGCTAGAATGCTNAAAGACGCAGGAGTCAANAAAGTCAGGATGATGACNAACAATCCACTGAAGGTGAGGGGGCTCGAGGAGAACGGCATCAAGGTCGAGTTTAGNCTNCCNCANATGAGTGGAGTTTCCGTCCAGAACATCGATTACTTGAGGACGAAAAACGAACGAATGGGGCANATGCTCGATTTGGAGTAGGTCAATCTTTACAGCTAATCCTCAATATGCTGGAGGATCTCGTTCCTCCTCAAGAATGGTAGAGTGGAAGTTGGGTTATCGTAGATAGCCAGAATAGCCGGGCCGATGGGGACTAAGCCATTTTCCGAGATCATCCTGCTCAATTTCTTCTTCATCCTACTTGCCCTCCTAGGTCCAGAAAGACCAGAGAATGGAAGTGCGGCTATTCTGCGTCCAGAGTAGCTTACTAGATGGACTCCATGGTCATCAGGTCTAGGAAGATCGTCCAATGAGTACTCTGAGGGCATTGTGAACGACATCACAGTCCCTTCATCATCGTTCCAGATATGTACTGGGGCAGTCATAGCAATCATTTGCTTACTATCGTTCCTTCCGAATATGTATCCTGCAATCCTTCGAAATCCTCCGGTTGATTCTTTCCAATTCTTGCCTTCTGTCCTCACCCTTGCCTGAACAGAGTCTGCGTATCTCCTAACTTCAAATCCAGAGAAGTTCGATGAAATCTCGTATTTTGGTTCCTCGTACCTCTCGACCACGTATCTTCGAAGAGGGGTGAGTCTTAATCTCATTTGATGGGGATTGTACAGTCAAGATAATGCCATAATGCTCCTTCGCAACTTCGTGAATTCTGCATGGGCGATAGTCGGCGGATACGCCTTTGCGATGGTGATTTTCGCGATTTGGGCTCGTCGGGATATGGGGAAAGGGGATGAGTCGTACTATCTTGCTGGGAGGAGTCTGACGGGGCCAGTTCTCCTTGTGACCATGGCAGCCACTAACTTCAGTGCTTTCACGGTATACGGATCAAGCGGGGCATCTTACAGAATCGGGCTGTCTTTCCTTCCAATAATGGCATTCGGAACCGGATTCATGGCCGTTTCTATGTTCATTCTTGGAAGGAAGATTCGCTCCAGATCAGTACAGCACGGAGCAATGACGGCTCCAGAGATGGTGATGGGGCAGACTGGTTCAAAATCAGCGCAACTAACCATGGCCACTGTACTTGTTTTAGCCACAATTCCTTACCTTGCACTCCAACCTCGTGCGGCTGGCATTGTCTTCTCCGCACTATTTGGTGGTCCAGAGTGGATTGGTGCCGTCCTCGTTACTCTTCTTGTTGTAGCATATACCCTTACTGGTGGACTAAAGGCAGTGGTGAGGACTGATATCGTCCAAGGCGTAATTGCACTGATCTTATTGTGGGTAGGTCTGGCTATGGTAATCAACGATTCAGGAGGAATTAGCGCTGCGATGGAAGCAATTTCAGCATCGGAAAATACAGAGGGACTACTAGGTAGGGAGGGGAACTACACTCTTCTAATTTGGACGAGCACGATGATTCTATGGCTCTTCGCTGATCCTATGTTCCCACAACTGTATCAGAGACTCTGCGCCGCAGAGAGCGATGCGGCAATAGGGAGGATGGCCACACTATACCCGGCAGTAGCATGGTTGGCTTTCGTACCCCCGATTTTGATCGGGACAATTGGCCATCTGAGATACCCGGACTTGGATGCAGCAGGTTCGGACAATATTCTGCCTACCATGATAATGGATGTGGGCGGTGAATGGCTGGGAGGTTTGGTATTGGTTGCGGGACTTGCTGCCCTAATGTCCACAATGGATTCACAGCTTCTAGCGACGGGGTCACTTGTGACCAGGGACTTGCTTGGCAAGGATAGTCATGAAGACTGGAGTAGGGAGTTTGTAATCGTCTCACTATCCGTTCTTGGGCTTATACTATCTGTCTGGTCTAATCTATCCATTCTGGATCTCGGACTTCTAGCCTTCTCCATGTATGCCGTAATGTTCCCCTCAGTTCTCGCTTCTGCTCACTTCGATGAGATTGATGGAAGGGCAGTTGTTGCCTCTATTCTTGCAGGAGAGGCCGTCGTGATTCTAGCCGTTTTCTCTCCCGGGTCCTTCGATGGGTGGTGGGTGGAACCGGTCAAAGGAGCGGTTCCCACTGNCGTAATTCCATCTTTATTCGCAGCTACGGTTGGACTTGTTGCGACTCAGCAGTACTTCAAGATCGGAGAGGATTTTTCCTGGCGATTTGAGATAAANGGCTCGGACATAGCCCCNTTGGCTGGATTATTAGCGGTTTTTGTATTGGCTCAGGACTTCTGGTGGTGGNGNGAAACTGGGACTTGGTCATTTGGTCTTCCGAAGTGGATTTGGTGGGCTGCTGCTCTTTCGATGGCGCAGACTGCGATAATGGCAAAATGGGTTGAGAAAGTGACGCCCCGTTAGAGTCAAGTCAGGAACCTTCCTGTTAGCNCTATGGGAGTGGGNAGGGCCATGTTGTTCGGGACNCTGGCGTCCGTGCCCGGAGTNTTACTTGCATTGATTGGGTGGGTAATGAGTGGAAGTCCCGAGGAGTGGGATNCTACTCTCTGGCTTTCCTGTTATGCACCGTTTTTCGGTTGCATCGCGGCGGGAGTNATGATCGGATGGAGGGATGGCGATAATCCAGATTTGGAGGCNTGANATTGCGTCGATTGGAGAAAGCGACTAGGATAGGGGAAATTCTGGACTCTAAATATCCAGAGACCCCCATCCCATTGGATCACGTTGACGCTTACACCCTNCTTGTTGCAGTAATGCTCTCCGCTCAGTCTACNGACAAGAAGGTGAACGAGATNACTCCGAAATTGTTCGAGATTGCTGGTAGCCCTGAGAAGATGGCTCGCCTGGAAGTCGAGGAGATTCGCCAGATAATTAGAGAAATTGGGCTTGCCCCTACCAAAGCGAAGAACCTCAGTAGAATGGCAGAGCAGATTCTCGAAGAGGGAGGAGTAGTGAAGCCTGACTGGGANTTCCTCGAATCATTGGCAGGAGTTGGNCACAAGACAGCAAGCGTGGTTATGAGTCAGGCATTNGGAGTTCCAGCTTTTCCAGTTGATACNCACATACACAGACTGGCNGCCAGATGGGGNCTTTCTGACGGCAGGAACGTAGTGAANACGGAGAGNGATNTGAAGGCGGTCTTCNCAGAAGAAACGTGGAACAGAAGACATTTGCAAATCATATATTTCGGAAGAGAGTACTGTCCGGCTTTGAGGCATGATCTTTCATCATGCCCGATTTGCTCTTGGGCGGCCACTAAGAAGAGGATAAGGGAAGAAACGGGTGGTTGATTTGGAAATTTTCGTAGGCAGGATTACTTCTACAGGATTCTCAAGTGGCGACAGGATAGTTATTGGAGACTGGCGAGAGTCTCCAATTGGCAGTTTTACCAACATAATGTGGGCAAGGCCGGACGGTACCAGGATCCTTCTATCACCTTCCGATGAGCACGCAAAATATGTCTCGGAACTGTACAACTTCGAAAGTGTGGAGATAACCGATATTATGGTCGAAAGGACTCGTAGAGGCATATCAATCCAAGCTGGGGGCCTGTCTGTGGATATCTCTTGGGGGATAGCCCTCCCCATTCCCATCTGGAGACCACTGTGGTTCATCTCAAGTATAGAAGCGTTCTTTGCAAGGCTTATTTTCGGCACAAAGACATATGGCAGAACTAAGAACAACAGAAGAGAGTGGTACTCAATTAGATCAATATCAAAGGTTCTGAATGCTGAAGCTAGTTTCCATGGGCAGGAGCTTGGTGGGTCAGAGAGTTTCACCACCAACGCTTGCTTCGGATTCAGCGAGCCGCCATCGATGCCTGCATCTGTATCTTTGAAGAGCTATATCGAGTGATGGTAGCCTTCATGAGTCTGGTTCGACACGGCTTTGCATGGCAACGGTAGAACTAGCAATTGGAGATGAAGCCCCGAACTTCGAGGCTGAAGTAACGGATGGAGGAAAGGTCTCTCTCTCGGAGATACTTTCCACTGGAAAAGGGGTTATTCTGTACTTCTACCCCAGGGATAATACGCCAGGATGCACAATCCAGGCGTGTGACTTCAGGGATAACTTCGGGAGATTTGAAGACAGCTCATGGAAGGTAATTGGGGTTTCTACGGATAGCGCGAAGTCACATCAGAAGTTCATTGACAAGCATGACCTTCCATTCGATTTGATTGTAGATGAGAATGCCGCCCTACACGAATCCTATGGCACTTGGAGGGAGAAGAGCATGTACGGCAAGACATACATGGGCACACTGCGCTCAACCTTCGCAATTGGTGTCGATGGGAAGATAGCGTGGGCTGGTTACGGCGTGAAAACCAAGGGCCATGTTGATTCTCTGATTGAGGAATTGAAGGTCGGATAGGATGGACCTTGAAGAACGTCGTTCTCTGGTGACTTCCTTCCTACGCAGATGCGTGGTATACGCCAATGACTCTATNCAGAGGAAGAAGGATAGAGAAGATTCAGAGGAAGAGATTGAGAAATGGGAAAATTATCGTGACTTCACAGAGCATGCAGTCATGGAAGTATCCAATGGCGAGCTTGACGAATGGCTGGAAGAGGAATAGCAGAGGTATTTAGTTCTCTATAGCCCTTTCAAGCGAAGGGGATCCGAGCATGTGCTTGTGCGTATCAACCCTCATCTTAGCTCCTGGAATCATCAAAAGAGTGTCATCCTCATTCAAAGCAAATACGTGTAGATTCGTCCTGTCTCCAAGTTCCTGAGNCTTCCTAGAGCATACCGATTGCTGGCTTGGCATGTGATTCAGTGAACTGAGATCCACGATTACCATATCNCCCGAGGATAGATTCCCCTCCACNCCCTCNAATTGAATTCTGTGAAGGCNATCGGGCTCCATGTAGATNACTTTCCTGNNGGGGCGNTCGGTTATTCTCTTCGTCCTCTCAGACCATCTCGACTCTCCTAGATCGTGGAATCTATTTCCTGCCTTAGGACCTGGTTCAGTAGCGCTCAGACCACTGCCTTGAGTTGCCTTCGGAGTGTTGTTCGGATTAGGCAGTCCTAGGAGACGGAACAGATTGACCACAGCACGGCCGCAGCCTACTCCTCAAAGAGTGCTTCTATGTCTTCGAGGTCCAAGTTACTGTTTGCTTCGTCAATTATTGGTGCCGATGGGATTTCTGAAGTATCCCCCCCTCCCAACCCTAACTCATCNAGAACTTCGTCAAGACCATCCAGAATTGCTGCATCTTCCAGTNNCGAGTCTCCNGGTGGTGCGAACATCTCGTTGGGGTCTANGNCGGGAGGCTCCGGTTCATCGAATGCNGCNTCGAAATCGATATCTGAGGCTTTCTTTTCCTNTTCCGNGCGACTCTGCCCCGGGTTTCTNATCAAAACCCAAGCACCTATNGAGACNGCNACNAAGGTGAAGATTATCGGAGCNATGTTGGANACNAGCGCTTCAGAGAATGTTTCGGAGGCCTCTGCCACTTCTAGATCCATGGTTACAGAATGGCTAGAACTGTCATCAAAGACGGTCAGTTGTGCCTTTTTGGAGCCCCCGGAGTCATAGGAGAACTCGATCCACCTGCCAGTGTAGTCAACNTCATTCGCAGGATCGCCATCGCCATCGGAGTCATGGGTGATATCGATATCCCAGTGGAAATCCAATGAATCCATATCTGCTTGGGAGTCTACGGTCCCATTGGCAGAAAGCACGATTGAGTCCCCTTCGGTGGGATTAGAGACGCTTGCAGAGGCGTAAGCAGCCGGGGGCGTGTTAACAACGGAGAAGGAGAACTCGATTGATGCAGATTCGCCATCATCGTCNGTAACGTGGAANATGAGNGAGTCGGGGGCAGAAGTCGAGTCTGGCCATGAGTANGTAAGGAAGGGGGATTCCACGTCGCAATCGTTTCCAGGCTGTCCGTCTGAATTCGAATCATCTTCGGGNTCAAGGTCGAAGCACTGAACAAGTCGCTCTGAGTCGGTTCCTGTTTCTATTACCTGGGGTAAAATAGTAAAATCCTCATCCTCTTCAAGTTCGCCCAAAGTAGTGGTAATAGGNGAAATTTCAGGTGCTACNTTCTCCACTTGTATGGGCACNATCAGGACTTCTGTTGATTCTCCGTCGTCGTCGAATACCTGAAGAGTTGCGAGATGCATCCCCGANGTGTTGTATGTAATCCCTGAAAGGGTACTCCTCTCACCGAAGCTGGAGAAATTAAGCTCTGGAATATCCTCTGCATCCGGCTTCCAGACATGTTTTAGAGATTCTAGATCGTTCGAGGAGTCGTCCGCCTGGCCCCAGAATGTGACTTCGTCCCCCTCTAGTACGGTGAATACGCCCCTGCTATCTGGGAAAATTCTAGTCTCCCCCAAGTATAGTTCAGCGACAGGATTGGACGGGGCAATATTGGTTACGTGAACTGAGTGTTGGGCCATCGTTATGGCTCCGTCGTCATCTGTTGCCATGACTGAAACGGTTAGATTGCCCTCTACTATCGGAGTCAAGGTACAAGACTGTCCTACCTGGCCCTCCGAACATCCAGCATTCCACAGAATCTCCACTGGTGCGGAGGGGTTCAGTGTGTCGATATCGCTGCTATTGGTCACGAAGAAAGTGATTTGATTGGTCACAACGACTTCATCGTAGTCAGTACCAATGGAAATCTCCGGAGGCCTATTGATTACTGAGATTGTAGACTGGGCTGAGATCGCATCGCTCTCTCCGTCGGTAATTAATACCTCAATAGAGAAAGTTCCATCATCTGGCCAAGACCATTCCAAGATACAGTCTTCATCGGTTTCCTGGAATGTTGAGCCATCTATTTTCTGGATGTGGAACTCGCATTCGATATNCCCTCCATCTGAATCGTATGAGGAGGAGGCGTCAAGTGTCACTATCTCATGGGTCTGGACCTCACTGGAGTGCGAAAGGAAGGCCAGGGGTAGACCTCCAATGTATAGGACAAACGAGCCCTGGTTGTTCGTCCTGTTCCCATCCTCGGAGATTTCCTCTTGAGGATCAACCTCGAAGAACAGATACACGTTTCCGAATTGCTGCGACTCGGGAACTGTCCAGTTCACCGATACCCTCGATTCCTGTAGACTCCCTAGTGGTGGGACTGTACCGGATACTTCTGCCCCATCGGGTGCACTTACCACTATTGTGGAGCTAGGGGATTGAATCAGTCCTCTATTAAATACAGGTACGGAGAAGGTCAGGACATCTCCAGAAATTGCAGCAAAACCAATCGATGAGTCCAGAGTCAATTGGTTCCCGGTGGAGGGTCGGAACCTCTGTACAGTAACTGCCGATGATCTAGTCACCAAGTCTATCTCATGGATCTCTGAGTCAATCATCAGGGTCCTACCACCGATTATGCGTTCATTGCTAATCCAAGCGATTATTCCATGGCTGCCTAGCTCTCCGGGTCCATCGGTATCATCTGGATTGGATCCTGTATTGAAAACGATGTGATATGATCCATTTTCATCAGTTGTCACATTCTGAAACTGTTGATCTGATTCGTATCTGAACTGTATCTCTTGCCCCGATACGCCTTGGCCCTGATCAGTAACATTNATCCAGGCGGATATCTCGATATCAGTGGGCGAGAGTGGGTACTGGACATCGATAGAGACCAACTTNCCCCTTTGNACTGGTTGATAACTCACTAGCTCATGTACTGCAAGGAANCCGAANGCCTGCTCCATAGTACTCTTTACCTCCCCTCGTACGGCTGGACAGTACCAATTGAATCCGGTCTCTTCTCCGTCAGAGTCATATGCTGTGACGTTGAATGACTGGTAGCATCCTGGATAGGCAACTCCTGAGTTTCCTTGGCTCACTACCGCCCAACTGGTTGAGTTGGAGTCGCTCGAGTCATCGGGTATGTCGACGTAATTGCTGGAACCGCTGTAATCAGTGGCTTGTTCGTAATCCATCGCCCAGGATTCTCCTACCGAGATTGGGAAGTCATAGTTCTCCAATGGGGGCTCATATGTATTCTCGACAACGAGCTCTCCGATATCCTGCCTCAACCAAGATGCGCATCCGAAGAACAGCGGATCAAAGTATACGTCAACTGTTACTTCCTGTGAATAAGTGGCTAGATCAGAAACTCTGATTATCTCGATTGTTTGCATGTCCACATAGAGGCAGCCACTAGTCCCATCGATTTGTATTACCCCGTCTGACTCGTATTCTCCGACCGATTCTACCTCGTAAACTAGGGTTTCCTCACCGTCTATTTCCATCAAGAAGATGTCCTCCACAGTTCTATCTAGCGATCCATCTAGCGTTTCGACATTAGTGGATACTCCCGAGTCCGCAACAAAATCTCCCACGTCTAGGAACCCATCGTACATCCAGTTGTCATTTACCCGCCAAATTGGGACATCGGCAGTCCCAGTGGTTGTCATTGCCTGCACTTTGGATTCAATAGGGTTGGAGTCTGAGAAATGGAGATCATCGGGCGAAATAGAATGGGAAATTTGTGCAAAGGCGAGAATGAAGACGGCCATACTAGCTATGGAGGCGGCGCGCATAGCTTTCGCAGGCAGGTCTGCCCAATAACATTGGTTGAACTCTACAGGAGGTCTGCTAACTCGTCTTTTATCTGCTCTACTGCCTCAAGAATCTCGTCCTTGTGTCTAGCACCGGTAATCACCATTTTCCCGCTACCGAAGATAAGACACACTACTCGGGGGTAGTCTAGCCTGTAGATCAATCCCGGGAACTGCTCTGGCTCGTATTCAACCTTGTCGAACGGTAGGTGGAATGTCAGGTTGTTCAGATTGAGTTTTCTTGGTAGAGCTGCCAAAGGCTCCCCTTCCAGTATTCCTCTAATCCTTGGATCTTCATTTTCAACTTCCTCGTCNGTGGCTGCTCTGATTCCTCCATCTTCATCGATTACCTTGGTGTTGATGTCATCCATCTTTGCGACTTCCCCGTAGTCCTCGGGATAGAATAGGGAGTAAGTTGCTACCATGTTCTGTACCTCGATCTCGACGTCCTTCAGATCCCAGGTCTCTATTCCTGCATTTCTTAGATCTCCAATCATTCTCTCTATACCTGTCTGGATATTGTCCTCGTTCTTACCACCAGTACAAACTGCCCTTCCAGATCTGAACATCAGAATTGCCAGTTTTGGGTCCACTACCCTGTAGACTACCCCTGGGAACTGCTCAGGCTCGTATTCACAGTTCAATTGGATGGCTATGTCCGGAAGGTCAAGTTCCTCCGCTACCCTGGTAGATGCTACCACATTCACTACAGTAAGTCTTTCTTCATCGCTGAGCATAGAAGGACGACCGACTGCCCTCTTATAAATGGTAATATAAAGAAGACGAACAAATGGANTGGCTATTTTTTCAATCNTAGCTACTGAATACTGACTCCTTCGGCACCTAATTTTGTTTGAAGGGGCCTGCCTCCAGCGATTTCGATAGCCTCCGAAACTCTGGCTGGATCCCGAGTAAGGGCGACCATGCACCCCCCTCCGCCAGCACCAGTCAGTTTTGCACCTAGGGAGTGAGGCCTAACGGCGCTGACCATACGATCTAGCTTTTTGGTGCTGACTTCCAAGTTCCTGAGGCTTTCGTGACAGGCATCCATTGCCAATCCCAAACCCTCCAGGTTTCCAGCAGAGAGGGCCGTCAACCCTGCCCTAGTAATATTCGAAATTGCCTCCATTTCCTCCATCCTCTGTGGGGACTCGGAGATTAGTTGTGCCACTTTGGCCACCATTCTTCCAGTTGGAGAACCCGTACCAGAGTATCCCAATACTAACCAAGCGTCACCAATATCTGCAGGAAGGTCTACTGCGTTTATCGACCAGTTCCTCGATCCTTCGGGAGTCTCCAAACTAGTATCGAAAACATGTCTAGTACCTGTCACATTCTCTCCCGAAACCACTACACATCCTCCAAGAGCGCTTGTTGCTGTATCTGTCGGACTTGCCCTGCCCTTCTGGGCTGTTGCCTCTGCGGAGTGAGCCATTTTTGCTAATTTTATCGGATCGAGTGGAGTGCTGGGGTTAAGATGAGAGTGCATTGCTGCGCCGAAGGCATTTGATAGAGCAGCGGAAGATCCCATCCCAGCCGCAGAGAAAAGAGAGCTTTCGACGTCAATATCTAGGGGTTGGCCATTGTACTGGAAGATATTCTTGATGATGTGAGAAATATGTGGATGCCTAGCAGGCTCGAATGGCTGACCCTCGAGACTCCACGCATCGGAGGCCTTCACACTAACTCTAACTCCCTGATCAATAGCCACAGCTACAGCAGGATGGCCGAAAACTACCGCATGCTCACCGAAAAGGATACACTTGCCTGGTGCGAATGCGCTTGGCATATCCTGTGGCCTACACATTAGGACATGAGTGTTGGCCTGCTTAGCGGTTGTTTCAAGGTCTTGTTTGTGGTCGAGGGTTTTGGGAAAACCCCGGTGAGCACTCATGAAGCACCCCCTCTTACAGACTTACGGACCGGTAGATGGTTGGATGATTTTGCTCCTAATGGGGAGCCTGTCTATAGGATTCTTTGTCTATCAGGTACAGAAGGCAACTCGTTTAGTAATGATAGGAGCTCCGGACTCTAGATTTGACTCATGGGGGCCCCGAGTCAGGGAATTCATAATCGGTTGGTTGGGGCAGAAGAAAGTTCTGAGAGACCGTGTTGCAGGGACAATGCACGTTCTGATGTTCTGGGGCTTCCTGATGCTAGCATCGGATATGTTCGATCTAGCCACAGCTAATGCTTTCTCGGGAAAAGTATTGCCAGACATTCTTGTTGGGCCTTGGAACGGGATGGTCGAATTGGGCTACACAATGGCGCTCATTGGGTGTGTTTCTGCATTGGTTCGCCGCGTAGTATTCACTCCTGAGAAGCTCAAAGGTAAGTCGCAGTTGGAAGGAAACGCGATCCTACTACTAATTTTCACAATCACCACAACTTCATTCATGGTCGAATCAAAGGAAAACCCCAGCCCCTTCTGGGAGCCCATAGGACACCAATTCAGCCTCTTTGGCCTATCAGATAGTACGGTTGTAGCAGCGTATTGGTTGCATATGTTGGCAATATCTGTATTCCTTTTCCTTATCCCACTTTCAAAGCATATGCATTTGGTTATGGCCGTTCCCAACGTGTTCTTCCATGACACTGGCCCAGCGGCGAAGATGCGCCCGCTTGCTACCGATGAGCAGGGCCTAGCTGTGCCACTGGAGGAATTGGACATAGACTCATTCGGAGTTAGCACATACACGCAGTATACTTGGAGACAACTAATTGACGGGTGGTCATGTACCTCGTGTGCTAGGTGTCAGGATGTATGTCCTGCATATGCTTCAGGNAAGGGCCTAAACCCCATGCAAGTTATCCATGACGTCAGAGATTACGCTAACGAGCACGCCCCCATTCTCCTGTCTGGGGGGACTCCTGACGAGACGATGATGCAGCGTATTACTGATGAGGCGGTTTGGGCTTGTACTACGTGCAATGCTTGTGTAGATGTATGTCCTCTTTACATAGAGCATGTTCCAAAACTAACGGATTTGAGGAGAAACGCGATGATGGAGACCATGGAATACCCGGAAATACTGAACACGGCGATGGGTAACATAGAGTCTGCATCTAATCCCTACGGTTTCGGAGAGCACGAGAGGGCTGATTGGGCCTCTGATCTAGATGTCAAAATCGGCGAGCCTGCCGAGTATATCTACTTCGTAGGTTGTGCTGCTAGCTTTGATGAACGAAACCAGAAGGTTGCTAGATCCACCATATCACTACTGAAGGAAGCCGGACTAGATGTTGGAATACTGGGGATGCAAGAGGGGTGCTCCGGAGATCCAGCAAGGAGAGCTGGGAACGAATATCTTTTCCAGATGCTAGCAGAGACGAATTTAATGACCTTCCAAGAGTTGGGAGTAAAGCGAATAATTGCCTCCTGTCCACACTGCTTCCACACACTTGGAAAAGAGTACGGGGACTACGGTGGAGAAGAGTTGGAGGTATTCCATCATTCGGAAATTCTAGCTAAATTGCAGGAGGAGGGCAAGCTCCCCGAGGTCGAGAAGAATGGCCGCAGTATTACTTTCCACGACCCATGCTACCTAGGAAGAATAGGAGGGATCATCGATGAGCCCAGGAGTGTGATTGGNGGAGTNGANGTNGAGACTGAGAAGAGTGGNAAGGACTCCTTCTGCTGTGGTGCNGGTGGTGCNCAGATGTGGATGGAGGAGGATGCTGACAAACGAGTTAACGAAATCAGAGCCAAGGAGCTCGCGGAGACTGGATGCGATACAGTAGCTGTAGGATGTCCTTTCTGCTCGATTATGGTCAAGGATGGACTTGACTCAGTTGGAGCTGAGATGGAAGTGATGGACGTTGCAGAACTGCTCTGGGAACAGATTGTGGCCAAGGACAAAGAGATTCATGGACAGACATAGCTAAATCCAATATTTGAATTCAGTCTCTCCAGTCGAGACAATCATTAATCTGAACACTCGCCGGAGATTATGACCTCAGAGTTCAGAATGTTCGGGATGACCGTTCCCCAGATTGCGATTATGGATGGTGCAATTCTATCCGTATGGGGAGTGGTTGCTTTTTTCATCCAGAGTGCGG
>NZTJ01000032.1 GCA_002697065.1 Methanobacteriota archaeon | reverse complement strand
TGACGCTGGGAACCCAGGACGACATAGTGGGCCAGAAGACCCTGGAAATCCAGGTCACATCCACTTCATCGGGAGGTTCCAACACCCTGCTCCTGGTCGGCATCGCCCTCCTCCTGCTGGGAGTGGCAGCAGCCCTGGGGGCCGTAGCCTTCACCAGAGGCGGGCGGGACATCTCATCGATACTGCCCGGACGGTCCGGGCCTGCCAGCACGCCCACGGCCCCGGAGCCGACGACGGAGCAGGAACCAACAGCCCCCCATGCGGAACAGGAGGGACCAGCAAGCCAGGAGGGCCCGGAGCTGCAGAGATTCCCCGACTACCCCGGTTGGCTGTGGAACCCCGCCACGGAGGAGTGGGTGGCAGACCCCGAATACGATGACTCAGAGCAATAGCCGCGAATGCGCCCAACCCGGGAAACCGCGATCATCAGCGAACTTCGAGCCCGAAGCCCTTAGAGGGGCGGATGCGTCGGTCAATCGATGAGAAGGCCAGATTCTGCCATAATCATGGTCGCCCTGATGCTCGCTTCCTTCGTGTCTTTGCCAGCTCATGCAGCAGCCGACATCGCCCTCAATGCCAGCCCGGGGAGCTCAGCCGCGACCACCGACGACCCCGCAGAGTACGACATCACCATAATCAACACTGGCGACGAGGACCTCACTGTAACCCTCAGCGCCTCCCAGGACTCCGACTGCAACGGCTTCACCTCCAACCTCGAGGGCACCGTGTTCGCAGTCGGGCAGGGGGAGTCGGAGACAACCACCCTCACGGTAAGCGTGAGCGACCAGGCATCGGGGGACTGCGTGACTACGGTGAACGCCAACGGCGTCGGGTCCAACCCCACTGACAACGCACAGGCGGACGTCGAGGTGACCACGACCGCCGAGGGCGGAGGCCAGTACTCGGTGAAACTGGACTACATCAACCCAAGCAACGGTGCGATAGACTACGATGGCGAGGATGACGAGGAGGAGTGGACGGTCGACGTAGAGAATACCGGCGAGANCGATGCCACGGTGCAGCTGGCCATGTCCTCGAAGTCGGACTGCGACTCAGACGGCCTCGAAGCNACGGTGGACCCGCAGCAGATGTCGCTCGGGTCGGGAGACAAGGAGACCGCGACCGTGACGGTCAGCCTCCCAGATGGGAGCTCCACCGAATCGGGGGACCACTGCTTCGTGCTAGACGCCACGGTGTCCAATGACCCGAACCCCGCGGACCAGGCCAATGACAGCATCAACCTGAACCTGAAGATACCAGAGGTGAAGACATGCGACTCCTCCCTTCAGAGCCAGTCCCACAACCTAGATCCCGGGGAGTCGGCCACCAACTCACTCACCCTGATCAACACCGGCAACACGGCTTGGACCGTCAGCGCATTCGCCTCATCGGAGGGCACCGATGTCAGCGACTGGGTGGACTTCGAAACTCCCACTAGCAGGCTACTGTCAGAGCCAGGGGGTTCCCAGGACACCACATCATTCGACTTCGAGATCACACCCGACGACTCCGTGGAGCCCGGGACGGTCGACGTGTACATCCAAGGAAGGGCGGGCAGCAGCATCGGATGCCAGTCCCTGCTCAGGGTTAACCTGGGCCAGGTGCATGACGCATCCCTCTCCCTCAGCAACCCCACTCTGAACAACGTGGACCCCGGATCGACCGCCTCGACCTCGATGATGGTAACCAACACCGGAAACGGGCAGGACAGCTTCGCATTGGGGGTAAAGGACCTGATCCCGGGCTGGCAGGTAGAAATCTCCGAGACGTACGTCACNATCGATGGCAGGCACTGCAGCTCCNCNACCAACTGCGACAGGACGACCGTCCAGGTGCAGATCACCGNTCCAGCCAACGCGAAGTCNGGCATAGACTTCGAGATNACCATGTACNTCAACTCCCAGGGAGTNACCCTCGACGAGGTGACNGCGACCGTGANNGTCGCNGCNGTNCACGGGGGGGCCCTGAACCTTCCCTCCGACTCCCAGACAGGGAGGTTCGGACAGTGGGTCTCGTTCCCCATCNGCCTCACCAACACCGGAAACACGCAGGACAACTTCGCCCTATCGTCCTGCGACCCCAACATCCCAGACTCCTGCGAGGACACGAAGTGGGACNCGAGGTACAAGGACGGGCAGGGCAACGGCATCTCCCAACTNACGATACAGTCAGAGGAGACCNTCGAGATCTTCCTAGAAGTNCTCGTATCNGACAACATCAACAACAACTCCGAGNCTTTCGACGTGAGGATAGGAATCGTCGGNACCAACATCCTGATGNAGGAGACACTNACTGTGACGGTCTCCAACTTCAACTACAGCATGTCAATCGCATTCCAGGAACCGGGCGAGGACCCGAGGCTGATGCGATTCGCCCTACCTCCAGGGGGCTCCTCCTCCCTGTCCTTCGTAGTGGCAAACACCGGAGACGGAGGCTCTGACGAAGCAGTGTTCACCATCTCGGGAATGGACTCATCCGTCCTCAAGTCGATCAGCGTCGACGGACAGGTCCTCGAGAACGACCAGGTAACCGTGCCCGCGGAAGGCCAGGTGCTCGTCACAATCGACTTCGACGTGCTGGACGTGGAGAGCGGCACCTCCGGGGTCATCAAGGTCTCGGTAACCTCGAAGAAGAACACCGGCCAGTCCGAGTCATACGTCGACCTNGTGATGGACATCAGGGCCATACACGACCTACAGGTAGACATNGAGAGCANCACCNCCAAGGAATCCTCNTGGCCGGACAACNCNGAGTTCACGCTATTCGTCACCAACCACGGNAACGTNGAGGAGGAGGTCGAGNTCCTGACCAGCGACTCCCTGAGGGGGTGGACCGTGGACGTGATNGGCGAGGAGTTCAAGCTGCAACCAGGGAAGANGCGAGAGGTCACNGTCAGGGTNACGCCGCCGAGCCAGCTGATNGCNGACGACGAGTACACGTTCACGGTGNTAGTGCAGCCCAAGGACATGCCAGTGGCAGGGGAGCCCCTGGACCTNTCCGTCGAGTCCAAGGTCGNGACGGGNATACTCTCAGNNGACGCCCAGANGGCCGTNGCAATCGNAATCATCGTGGTCGGAACCCTCGGNGTGGCCTACCTCTTCATGAGGACAAGNGCGGAGAACCGGATGATCGAGGACGCCNTGNTCGTGCACCAGGATGACTGACAGTTCCAAGGCACGCGTTCGGATACGCTTATGTCCGGAATTTTTGTGGCNAGGCACGACGGTCCCTACGGGACCGACGGTGATGTGCCATGAGTACCGTAGCGGAGATGTACCTGCCCGTAGCCGTGATGACCCTCGTCGGCATCGGATTCCCAGTGGGCAGCTTCATCGCAACCAGGTTCCTGAGGCCCACTGCNAAGGGNTCTGACTCCAGCAGGACCAGGTCGATTCTCCTCCCGGGCTACGAGACCGATCACAGCCTCTACACCAGGAGGGACTCCACNTACGAGTGCGGTGCCGACCCTATCGGCGATGCNGACATCAACTTCCACTTCCAGTACTACTGGTACGCGATAGTCTTCCTCGTCTTCGACATCGCNTTCATGTTCCTNGCCTTCGGCGGGGTCATGGCGATCCAGAAGGGCAGCGGCGCGCTCCCAGACGACGGGGCAATCATCAGCGCNCTTGNCACCATGTCCATCTTCATCCTCCTGATGGGGCTGGGAGTCTGGCACGTGTTCAGGAAGAGAGGAAGGATATACATCTGAGGGGTAAAATGGACGGCGATGGNCAGAACTACTCGGTTTTCAACAGCAGGATGCTGGTCGACACGGTGGGCGACATCACCGATGACGCCCTCAAGGCCAGCCGGATCAAGGACGTCATCGGGGTCCTCGTGGGCCGGGTGTTCAACTGGAGCCAGAGGAAGTCCCTCTTCCCACTCCACCTCGGAATCAAGTGCTGCGCCCTGGAGATGGCCGCAGCAGGAGCCAGCAGGTTCGACGCGGAGCGGTTCGGGGTGTTCTTCCGCTCCAGCCCCAGGCAGTGCGACGTGCTCCTGGTCAACGGCCCCATCAGCAAGAAGTTCGCAGACCCCATAGTAAGGCTCTGGGAGCAGATGCCCGAGCCCAAGTGGTGCATAGCCATGGGGGAGTGCGCGATATCGGGCGGCCCGTACTTCCAGTCATACAACATCCTCGAGGGGGTCGACACGGTCATCCCCGTCGACGTCTACATCCCGGGCTGCCCCCCCAGGCCAGAGGCCCTGATNGACGGCTTCGACAAGCTCAGGCAGAAGATCATCAGAATCGGCGCGGCNCCTGACGATGGCGCCCCCGAGTCGAAGAACCCAATAATCGTCGGGGACGACTAGGAGGAATTTCATTGGCAAACATCGTCTCAGCCTCCANCCAGAAGTCCGCAGCAGAGTCNATGGCCAAAGCCCTGTCCTCGATGGAAGGCGTCAGCGCCGAGGTCTCCGAGAGAACCAACGGGACGAATCCAAGAAGCATGGTCTCCGTTGACTGCGCCAGCGAGAACTGGCGGCACCTGGCCGAGTGCATGAGGGTCGAGCACGGGGTCGACTACTGCTCCATGATCACAGGCATCCACTGGCCCGAGGGAGGCCCCGACAAGAACTGGGAGGTGATCTACCACTTCATGAGGATGGGAGTCTCGAACCCACCGGTGGTGGACGGAATGGTCCANCCCATAGTCAAGGACCCAGCCACCCTNGAAGGGGACGAGGTCCCCCTCGAGATCGAGGTGAGAATCGCACTCCCGGAGACCAGGGACCCCAANGTTGCCTCCGTACAGGACATCTGGGTAGGGGCGGACTGGAACGAGAAGGAGACATGGGACCTCGTGGGGATAGACTTCGAGGGGCACGTCGGAATGCGCAGGGTACTGCAGCCGCACGAGACCCCCGTAGGATTCCACCCCCTGCAGAAGCAGCACAAGCTGCGGTACCACGACTTCGAGGAGATGTACGACGATGCGCAGGGATTCCTCAGGAAGCCCTCGGACGCTGGGAAGATCAAGTGAGGTGAGAACATGGCAGAGATGTGGATTTCTATGGGGCCGCAGCATCCCATGACCCACGGCCTGTGGACGCTCAAGGTCAAGGTNGACGGCGAGACAGTCGTNGACACGGAGCCAGACCTGGGATACATCCACCGGGGGGTCGAGAAGATCTGCGAGGCGAGGGACTTCACCCAGATCACNACCTACTGCGACCGCCTCTGCTACGCCAGCGCTAACACCTGGTCACACTCATACATCTACGCCGTAGAGGACCTCCTCGAGGTNGAGGTCCCCGAGAGGGCCGAGTACATCCGGCTGATCGCAGTGGAGCTACAGAGGATAGCGTCCCACCTGATGTGGCTCGGNGCATACGGGCCCGACATCGGGAACCTCTCCGTGATGGTCTGGTGCCTCAGGGAGCGCGAGATGATGATGGACCTCCTGCAGGAGCTGGGCGGATCCAGGATGCACTACAACTTCCCCAGGGTCGGCGGGGTCAAGCGCGACCTCCCGCACGGGTTCGCCCAGAGGGCCAGGGCGAAGGTGAGCCTGTTCCTNAACAGGATNCAGGAGTACGAGGCGCTGTTCGACGAGAGCACCATCTTCCTGATCAGGACCCAGGGAGTGGGATACTCCAAGGCCGAGGAGATGGTCAACCACGGCGTAACAGGGCCCAACCTNAGGGCGGGCGGCGTGAACTACGACGTCAGGACCGCGCACCCCTACTCCGTCTACAGCGAGCTCGACTGGGAGGTCCCCGTCGAGAGGCCATCGGTGAAGGGCGCGGACTGCTACGACAGGTACAGGATCCGCGTGGAGGAGATGAGGGTCAGCGCGACGATGGTCCTCGAGGCCCTCGAGAAGATNCCCCGAGGGGCNGACACCTACCACGAGCCCGGAGACCCGGCGATACTNGCCAAGGCGCCCAGCAGGGCACCGGAGGGGACCTCCGGCTCTCACCACTTCGAGGACAGCCGAGGCGAGTCCATGTTCTACCTGGCCGGTGGGGGCGAGGCTAGGGGGAAGAACCCGTACAGGGTTTCCATACGCTCGCCGATGTTCATCACCATACCATACGCATCGAAGTGCATGGTCGGCTACAAGGTAGCGGACATCCCAGCGATCATGGGNTCCTTCGACCCATGCATCGGGGAGACGGACAGGTGAGATGATGGCGACGAGCGACTGGCTTGACCTGAGGGGTTGGATAGAGGGCCTGGTCGGCTGGTCGATGGACAACGTACACGACGCGCTCCCCTCGGACGACATCGACGCGACGGTCACGATCTCGCTCCCCACCGGAATATGGCCGGAGGACATCGTCCTCGGTCGGGTGTTCAACATGCAGGACGGGTTCGGGCAGATCCAACCCGCTCTCGAGGGCCTCTTCGCGGCCACGATGATCTGCACAGTGGTCTTCACCACAATGATGCTCACAATGCTCCCGATCCCCTACATCGAGAGGAAGTTCATCGGGAGGCTCATGGACAGGCTCGGGGCCACCACCACCCTCAGGAGCCTATGGATAGGCGAGAGCGGGGTCACGGCAGGGAAGTGGTGGGACCAACTCCCCTTCGGAATGGGGGCTCCCATAGGGTGGCTCAACAAGACCCTGAACTCGATATGGGGGAACGACCACCACCTCGAGGCCGTGTCCAGGGTGAACAACAGGGGCTACCACGGCTACTGGTTCCTGCTGCCTGGATTCTTCCAGGCGTTCGCGGACTTCACCAAGTTCGCCGGCAAGGAGCACATCGTCCCCAAGGAGGCCGACAAGCCGGTCTACGAGGTGGCTCCGGTGATCATAATCTCCACGACCGTCCTGGTCTTCGCATTCGTCCCCTTCGGCCCGCACTTCTACGCGGCGAGCCCCGAGCTCTCCGTCATCTTCATGATGGCCATCTTCGGGGTTGCCCCCCTCGGGGTCTTCTTCGCAGGCTGGGCATCGAACAACAAGTACACACTGATCGGCGGGATGAGGTCAGCCGCGCAGCTCACGGCATACGAGATACCGCTGCTCATCACCGTGCTCGGCGTGTGCGTGATCAGCGGCTCGTTCAACGTCATAGAGATAGTCGACTTCCAAGCGCAGGAATCCAACGTCTGGAACCTGTTCATGCTCCCGCTGGGAGCTGCGCTGTTCCTGATCACCATGATCGCAGAGGTCGAGAGGATACCCTTCGACATGCCCGAGGCCGAGGCCGAGCTGGTCGAGGGGTGGTGGACGGAGTACGGCGGGATGCGCTGGGGGCTCATGTTCGCAGCTGAGTACCAGCGCTGCTACGCGGCCTGCATCCTGTTCGCACTCTTCTTCCTGGGCGGCTGGGAGGCCCCCTTCCAGGGGACCATGGAGTCCCTGCCCATCGCCGGGGGCGGTCTCGAGCTCCTGTTCTCGCTCATACCCGGCATAGCCTGGGTCCTGATCAAGGCGTGGCTGCTGTTCGCGGTGTTCGTCTGGATCAGGGCATCACTGCACAGGGTCAGGACAGACCAGATACTCGAGTTCGGCTGGCAGTGGCTCCTCCCCCTGTCCATAGTCAACCTGGCAATCGCAATGTTCCTCAGGGTCTGGGTCTGGGACGGAAGCTGGGGCATAGTCGCGCCGGTCGTGATGATCCTCTCGGGGGTCCTCGGGCTCGTAATCCTGGTCGCTGACGAGGACAAGGAGGCCCTGGAGAGCATGACCAGGCCCTACAGCACCTACGCTGTCACCAAGGCCTACCCGGGAAGGCACCCACAAACCTCGCTCGAGGACCTGCAGAGGCAGTACACGGCGTACTCCGCCGTCAAGGCAGCCACCTCGGTATCCCTATCCGACGCGGAGGCCCGCTCATGAGCTACCACCCGCACGGCACCCCGAGCTTCCGCAACCTGGTCGTGAGGCCGATGTGGATCACCCTCAAGACGGCCCTCAGGACGGTGCCGTTCCTCGGCAAGCTGAAGTTCCTCAAGAGCGGATACCACGCCCAGTCCGCCGACATGCTCGACCCAGAGACGGCAAGGAGGGTGGGGGACTCCCACCCCAGCTCCGGGCAGATGTTCTCCGCGGACAGGGAAACGAGCCAGCTGATGCCGTTCGTGGAGCGTCCGGTCACGGTGATGTACCCCTACGAGAGGCTCGACGACCTGGAGCCATGGCTATTCGTACCGGGCAACTACAACGGGAGGATCGGCGTGATCTGGGAGACCTGCACCGCTTGCAAGCAGTGCGTCAGGGCCTGCCCCAACGACTGCCTGCACATGACCTCGGAGGTCCGCGTCAACGTGCTGGACACCGCGGAGGAGGGAGACGAGTGGCACGGGTACGGGAGCGAGATCGAGGTGGGGGGCTATGCCGCCAGGCCGAAGGAAGAATTCCACGAGATAGAGGAAGAGCACGACCTGGCCATCGACCACACCTCCGCCCCCCAGCAGTACGACTTCGCCGAGGTGATAGACATCACAGGGGAGACGGCCACGGTAAACTGGATGGACGGGTCCGGACAGCAGGACGTCGACCTCTCCACGATCAAGCCAGCGGAGCAGGACATAGTGTCCGGCAGGATCGACCTCGGGAGGTGCATGTTCTGCGGACTCTGCATG
>NZTJ01000031.1 GCA_002697065.1 Methanobacteriota archaeon | reverse complement strand
AGCAGCATCGCTGACTGGTTCGCAATGACACTATCCGGGGAGAAGTGGGGCCTCGCATCGGTNTACACNGAGAGGTGGNTNCACCANCCNAGCGAGCTGNNNGAGGGCAAGTACGCNCCNTANAANGGCATNACNNCNTACGAAGAGGGGAATCCCATGTCCTACACCTTCCTAGGCGTGGAAATAAGCCCCACTTTATTCGCCATAGGCTGGTTCATGAAGTTCAGAGCCGCCCTCCTNGTCAATCTCGGGGCAATCCTTGCATGGTTCTGGCTCATCCCTCTTGCCGTGCTTCAGGACGTACCGGTCTACGACCCAGAGCAGGGAGTATATCGAGACATCACGGAGATGGGGCCAATAGTCCAATGGCAGGCCTTCGGATCAATAATCCGCACAGTCGCGATAGGCGCCATACTCGGAGGGGGNTTCTTGGGCCTGTTCAAGATGGCCCCGACATTCATTGGAATCTTCGGAGACATCACNCAGGCATTCTCAGGAGAGCAGGGAGAGGAATTCGTAGAAGGAAAGGGTTGGTACGAATGGCCGCTGTACCACATCCCCATTTTCATGGCAATCTCACTAGTNGCAATCACAGTCATATTCGTCCTAGGTGGCTANCCGGTGGTNCCCTCNCTGATATTCTCAATCGTCCTACTGTCGACAACTTTCCTCCTGGGTGCAATTGCGGTCAGGGTAATGGGNGAGACGGGTATTGAGCCAGTATCCGGNACCTCATTCATCGTNCTCCTNATTCTGCTGATGATNTTCCTCAATCTGGACGTAGGNCTTTCCAAGGAAGAGTCAATCCTGATGTCCCTCGTAGGGACTACGGTATTCGGCTCGGCAATCAGCATGAGCGGCACCGTNATTGGTGACTACAAGAACAGCCTNTACATNGGAAACAGNCCATACCACATCTCCAAGGGCAACATAATGGGNGTNGTACCGGGAGCAATCCTCGGTGCCGGNGTCGCCATATTCCTGTCCAAGCTCCTTGCNGANGGTACAATAGAGCTACTNGCCCCACAGGCGAATGCATTCGCATACTTCACAACCATTCTGGCAGAGGGNCAAGGCAACTGGAGCGCACTGCTNCTTGGAATGGCCCTCGGAGCCTTCGCGGAGTGGGCAACAGGTATGGGCACGTCCTTCGGATTGGGGATGTACCTCCCAACGCCTGCTACATTTCCTATGCTCATAGGGGGNGCCTATCGGTCTTGGTGGGAGGAGAGGAGACTCAAGCCTATCGTTGAGTCCGTAAGGAAGGAGGAGGGTGACGCCGCCGCGCAGAAGAGAAGCGCCAGAATGCTCCTACTGACGTTCATGATTGCGGCCGGTGCACTGGCCGGCGAGGCATTCTACGGAGTAGAGGCCGCAATACTGGCCGTCATGGACGAGATTTCGATGGGAGGGGAGTTGCTCAAGACTTACTCCTGGTGGCCATATGCAAGGCTCTCCATCTTCGTAATAATCAATGTGGCACTAGGGCTTATCGTTTACGTGCTTTTCAGAAAGGCCGGCATCATAAGAGGCGGAACCAACAACGATCCTCCAAGGCCAGAATCCACTTCCAAGAGCCCTCCCTCCCGGGTAATGGATGCCGAGCTGGCGGACTGAACATGTCCGAGCACAAGGAAACCCCAGCCAGCGCATGGCTGATACTCTCTGTTGCCGTTATCGCCGTCTCGAGCGCAGGAATAGTGCTGCAAGAGATGTCCAATGTCAAGCCCCTACTGCGCGCTTCTTGGAGGATGCAGGGTACTGCACTGGTGCTGCTTCCGGGATTCTTATACCAGATCAATAGGGCAGAGACTCCCTCTCTGACCACGAAAGACTCCCTGCTAATCACGGCCTCCAGCGGGTTCTTGGCAATACACTTCGGAAGCTGGGTGTGGTCTTTGGACAATACCAGCCTAGTCCACAGCCTACTGTTCGTGAACACACACCCGCTAATCGTCGTCGCACTGATGCCAATGATGGGGGAAGCGGTTCGCAGGGGTCACCTCGAGGGAGTGATAATTGGGTTCGCAGGGGCTGTCGTGGCGCTGATGGATCTGGGAGATGGTGGGGAAGTGACACTGATGGGGGATTTTGCCGCATTCATTGGGGCAGTCACTATTGTTGGCTATATCCTAGTTGGAAGGGAGCTCAGATCAAACAGGGAAATGCCGATNTTCGTCTACGCCTTCCCCGTAACCCTTGGAGCAGGACTTTGGCTGTCTATAGGGACCCTGCTGTTTGAGGGATCTAACTTCACTTCCTTGCATCCCGAAGCCTCCATCCTAGGATGGACAGACCCCTACTGGATAGTATGGGTGGCATACCTGTCACTTGGCCCGGGACTGTGCGGGCATACTGGATTCAATACCGTTCTTCGATGGATACCCCCAATAATAGTCTCAATCGCTATGCTTTTGGAGCCCGTGATAGGTGCTCTAATCGGTTTATTGTGGACTGGCGATGCCTTGATTGGGATGCCTACCGCCATAGGGGGGGTGATGATGATGACGGGAGCCATTCGCGTGACTCTGCAAGGAAACTCGAAATCCTCNGGGGAATCGGTTTCTTAACCGACCCATCGTGCGGAAAATATGGCAAGGTTCCCCATTCTCCTTACCAATGACGATGGCATCAATTCCCCAGGCCTTCAGAACCTGGCGTCTTCATTGCACGCCCTAGGTCACCCAATAGTCATCTTAGCACCCCTTACAGAGCAATCAGCCGTAGGGATGAAGCTCACCCTTAGGGATGACATGGCCTTCAAAGAGCACTTGGATATAGCTGAGAAAATAAGCGCTGACGAGTCAACCCCCTTGCGGGTCTTCTCGCTAGACGGGTCCCCGTGCGACTGTGTCATCGTTGCCATCGACGGAGGACTGAGGTCATGGGCGCCAGAGATACGGCCTTGGCTCTGCATTTCTGGGATCAATCGAGGGCCAAACCTCTCCGTTGATGTCCTCCACTCAGGAACCGTGTCCGCAGCTCGCGAGGCATCCCTATACGGGCTGCCATCACTTTCAGTGAGCCTTGCGACCTACTCCCATCAAGACTACTCCCAATCCATTGAAGCAACCCTGGCTCTAGTTGAGAGACTATCCGAACTGGTCACATCAGAACCAAGCAACATACTGAGGCCCGAGGGGTCGATTACTAGGCCATTAGAAGGAACGGGAAAACACTCGATTAGGTCATGGTTCATGCAGGGAAACATGTTCCTAAACCTGAATATCCCCGAAGATTGGAATGGGGAATTCCAGACGGTACCACTCGGTGCCAGATGGTACCATAACGCTACTGATATGATTGACCNGANATCNANGGGAGTCGCNTTCGAGGTCGGAGCTGCCAGAATCGTCGACGAGGATATTGAGATGACGGATTGCCATGCAATCGCTTCTGGCAGTGCTTCGATTACCCCCTTGGCAAGTTGGCCCCAAAATCACCCTCTTGGGGTGCCTCAGTCTGTGATGCAAGAGTCTACAATGATGGATGCTGATGGCATGCCATCATGGCTCTAGGACTCGTCAAGGAGATGATGGATTATGGAAATACAAGAGTGCCCCTGCAGCCATCCCCTTCCCAATGAGAGCGAAACTGAACCATTTAGGGCGGACTTGTCTCGATCCGAAAAGGGCTGGTCATCAGACAGAATAAAACCCAAGTCTTGAGTTCCTTGTATGGATTCGAAACCCCCTCCTCCAGCATCCAGCACTACTGGCTTCACGCCTCTTTCCTCCCATTCATGGAGGGTCTGATTAATGTCGCCGCCTGAGTGCAGTATACCATTTGAGAACTCAATGAATCGGTTTCTCGGAGGAATAGGGCGCTTATTTATTCCCTTAATCTGACCAGCTATCGATCTTTCATCCGGCCTAACTCCGCCTAGTTTAGTGCCATCGAACCATATCCGTCTATTCGGACCATCCCCGCCCATAAGGTGGAGGACAACATGGCTGTCATCACGAATTCCATGCGAGACAAACAGTGCAGCATTTACCGCTCTGACAAGGACGTCCATCCTGCCTCCTGAACCAGGAAGGTCATTCAGATTGAGAGGGCCTTCGCTGGTTGCTCTATGGCCCAATATTGCGAACCATCTTTCCAGAGGATCACCCCAGATCGAGCTCTTCATCGAGCCCCATCATAGACTGCATCTGACGTCTCATCTTCCTGTCTCCTCGGAACCCCCTCATCATCTTCTTGCTCCTGTTCCATTGAGTTATCAGTTCCTTGACCTCTTTCTCCTCGCACCCAGAACCTCTGGCTATCCTCCTGATTCTACTTGATTTGAGAAGTAGGGGATCATCTTTCTCCTCTTGGGTCATCGAGTCCATAACTATCCTGTACTTATCCAGATTGGACTGCATCTGCTTCTTCTGAGCCACNCCCATATTGCCCATCCCTCCNAACATAGTATCTGGGAGGTGGGAAAGTACCTTGTCAAGAGTTCCNATTTTACTCATCATCTCCATCTGNGCATACATGTCCGTGAGAGTGAATCTTCCCGACATCAATCTCTTNGTCAGGCGCATCGCCTCTTGCTCGTCCAGATCCTCGGGGGCTAAGTCGATGAGGCCCTTGATATCGCCCATTCCGAGAAGCCTGGAAATGAACCGATCAGACTCGAATTTCTCGATATCTCCAATCCTCTCGCCCTCACCTACGAAGACTATCGGNGCCCCTGTNGATGAAACAGCGCTTAATGCGCCACCNCCCCTTGCNGTACCATCTAGNTTGGTTACAATAGTTCCAGTAACGCCTACTAACTCGTGGAAGGTTTCTGCCATAGGCCCTGCGGCCTGACCAACTTGAGCGTCAATAACCAGGAAGCGCTCAGAAGCATTCGCGATACTTGCAATCTCTAGCANCTCTTCCTTTAGCTCNCCATCTAGGCTGTCTCTGCCNGCGGTGTCTATGATCACGATGTCTGCAGTTCCAACCTTACTGAGGCCGTTTCTGACAATCTGTGAGGCCACTTTTGACTCTGGCTCNCCATATACCTCAACGCCCGTACCTTCTAGCATCTGAGTGAGCTGCTCNAACGCTCCCGGCCTATGCACATCTGCTTCGATTACAGCAACCTTTGCTCCGTGTGCCTTTCTCCACCAGTCTGCCAGTTTTGCAGTAGTTGTCGTCTTTCCCTGNCCATACAGGCCTACCATCAGTACTGTTTGATTATGCGGCTTGATTTCTCTAGGCGNNCCAAGNATCCTTACTAATTCAGANTATATCAGGTTCATGGCATGAGTTTCGAGCCTTACTCCCGGACGAGGCTCCTCTTCCGTTAANCCNCTTTCNACNCGTTCAGTCAATTCCTTNGCCTGTCTGACGTTGAAATCAGCTTCTAGGAGGGCTCTCCTAAGCGACTTACTTAGATCCTTGACAGTTTCCTCNTCAACTTTCCTTTTCCCCTTCAGAAGTCCTATCGATCCGAGAACTCTACGCTTGAATCCCTCGAGAGCCATATAGTCCGGCTACAATCGTGCCGTTTGAACGTTATCTGGGTAATTGTGCCATTTCACTACTTCATATCCGCTGTACTGAAAGGGCGTGCNTNATGGGGGGCTATGTGGNNGAGGCTCCTATTGAGATGTGGGAAATGCAATTGGCTTTCGCCATAGGGTTNCTAGGGATTTACGTNGGCTGGCGAGGAACTATNGCCNGGATGACGGGTTTCTATGATCTATCTGGTGCTGCAAAGTCACTACTCTTCGGAATAGTCTCAGGNGTTGTTGCCGCTTCAGCAATAGATGCACTAATTCTAGCGGAAGTCAGGAATCAATCTCAGAATATCCTCTCCCTTAGTTCAATCGCGTTCATGATAGCTCTTGCNGAATCCTCTTTCGTACTCTTTCTACTTGGTAGGGCTAGAACTGTTGGATTGAGAGCCTGTGCTCCCTATGGTTGGACTCTGGGTTTGGGCTTCGGAGCAATGCGCTCCGCCCATCTCAACGTACGCTTATTCGACCCCGTAGTATGGGATGGTACCGGATTCAATCCTCAAAATATCGCTCTAGCCTGCTTACTAACAATTACTACNTGTCTGGCTCATGCATCCATCAGTACTTGGCAAGGATCTAGAATTCTGGACAATCAACGATTTCGCCCCCTTGTATATGCCTCATTCGCTAGGATGATTGTTATACTCGTGACGGTACTTTCCATTTTCTTCCCACTNACAATAGCTCTTTTGGCCCCATTCGTNATTTGGTCCTGGTTTCCNGCACAGGAGTCATGGTTGCCTTCTGGAATGACTCCAGCAGCCAGACAGGCATACAGNCGCACANTCCGACAATCCGTGTTGAATCAGTCCCGAGCCAAAACCAGAATTAGAGGAGAAACAGTGGAATCNGAGGAATAGTAACCATCTAAGATACTTTAGAGGATTTTNCACACATGGCGCAGGATTATATCCAATCCGCATATTCATTTGTTTGAATGCGAGTGATTATCGCGGGTGCCGGCGAGGTCGGCCGTGGTGTGGCTGCAGCGCTTCGAGGCGAGAAGCGAGGAGTGGCAATGATTGATCCAGACCCCAATGCAATTAGCGACTCCCAATCTCTTGATTGCTTGCTGATTACAGGCAACGCCCTCTCTCGGGACTCCCTAGTCAGAGCAGGAATAAATGACGCTGAGATAATTGTCTTCGCGACCAATGATGACAATGTCAACATCTTGGGATGTGCATTCGCCAAGAGGGTATTCAGCGAACAGGTTGGCGATAGGACCGCGTCGGGGTTGATCACTATCGCCAATGTGCGTGACTCAGAGATCATACATCCTTCCAGGGGCGCCGGACCGTTGGAGAACTGGGCTCGAACTAACTTCGTTGTTTCGCCATCTACTGATGTCGTAGAACAACTGATCTCTGGATTGGTATCTCCTACACTATCTGACATTATCCCAATGGGCGATAACGCTTGGATTGTAGAGTCTGCCGTATCGGTGGATTCTCCTATGATAGGTTCTACGATTGATGACGCAAATTCTCGCTCCACTAAAGATCCAGATTATCCAAGGATTATAGCCATTAAGGCAGGTAGCAGGAAGGGGCGCATAGTTTCTGGAAACGAAATAATCCAGCAGGGCGATATGTTGGTTTTCGTTACTGGATCTACCAAATTCTTCGGCGAGATAGCCAGATTAGTGGGGGACGAGAATTCTGAGATGCCCGATAAACCAACTGTGGCAATCTTCGGGGCTACTAATTTCGGTAGCAAACTTGCAGAACACTACCTCAATATGGGTTCTAACGTAGTAATAATTGAACCTGATCTCGACTCAGCTAACGCAATAGTGGGGTCTCGGATAGGAGTCAATAAGAGGTTAGATGTGATACATGGGGATCCACAGGATGAGGACCTTCTACGCGAACTTGCAGTAGAAGACCATGATATCGCAATCTCTACCCTCAGTGATGATAACCTGAACATTTCGATAGCTATGAGGACATTCGACAAAGGTGTTTCCAGAACAGGATTGATACTCAAAGATAGAGCCCTAGTTGAAGCAATTCAGCGTATCGGGCTCAGGCCGGTGAGTAAGCGCAGAGTTGCAATAAAGTCCATTCTCAAAGCCATACACATGCATGTCCCAGGGCTGTACGAGCCAATTCCAAGAATCCCATCCCTTGTATCGATGTCTGCTGAGATAAATCCCGGTAACGGACTTCTCGGCAAGGAATTACACGAAGTAGAGGAAAAAATTGGAGCGAACCTTGTCATGCTGGAGAGGCTAGGTAATGATGGAACATTCAACAACATAACCGAGGAGGATATTGGAACAATCCAAGAAGGCGACAGACTCTACTTGATTCTTGAGATAGATGATGTAGGAAAGGCCGAGGAGTCACTGCGGAGCTAGTATGCGTTGGGGAGTAGTTAGCCTAATTCTTGGTTGGACTATCGGGCTGGTCACACTACCTCTGGTGATTGTGGGCCTTTACAGCCTCTATGTTGAAGGATTTGAACAAGCAATTCGCACATTTGCTCTTCCAGTAATTATTTCTCTTTCATCAGGTTATCTGATGGTCTTCAGATCAGGAATTTCAGAACCCTCCTCTATGGTTAGAGACAGGGAAGCATTCGCTTCTGTGGCCCTTGGTTGGATCCCTGTCGTCGTAGTGGGAGCTCTACCTCTCTGGCTGGGGGGCATGTTCCACGGTCCTTTTGGTGATTTCTGGCACCCAGGATATGAAAATTCAACTTCTCAGGTATTGTACGGCCTACTCCACTCCTGGTTTGAGTCGATGTCTGGATTCACAACTACGGGTGCTTCACTTGTAGACCCGGCCACTAGCCCTGTATGCGGTTCAGGTTTTGTCGGGCTAAACGAATTCAGTGGAGACTGCCTTGGCAGCCAAAGGAAAAGCCTCATTCTTTGGAGATCGGTTTCCCAGTGGATTGGCGGGATGGGAGTCATTATGCTCGGACTCCTAATCTTCTCAAGAGCACTAGGAGGGGGCATGGCATTAGCGAGAGCAGAGTTAACTGGACCATCAGTGTCAAACCTTGGAACAACTCTAGAGAGTACGGCTAGGAAACTCTGGGGGATATACGTAGGTCTGACGATTCTCCAGGCCATCCTCCTATCTCAATTTACTAGCATGGGCTCATTTGATGCTGTCAACTATTCTCTGACTACAATGCCTTCTGGTGGTTTTGGAACAACTGATTCAGGAATAATGCAGTTTGACGACTACATAATTGAGTCGATTGTCATGATTTTCATGCTTCTTACTTGTATTAATTTCAGCCTCCTTTATTTTGCATTTTCAGGTAGGTCCAATGAGATCTGGAAAGATGAGGAGCTTCGAACATATCTGTTGATTGTCTTGATCGCATGGATTGCAATGGCTGTCAATATTTACCGATCCACTGATTTGGACTATGGAATATTGGAATCCATCAGACACTCGATTTTCCAAGCAATATCTATCACCAGTACTGGTTACTCTAGCGCTGACTTCGCTCAATGGCCAGTCTTCAGTCAGTTCGTCCTACTACTACTGATGATTATCGGGGCCAGTGCTGGTTCTACTGGTGGCGGACTCAAAGTGCTAAGAATCCGCATAGCCTTCGAACTTGCGAAAAGAGAGGTAATGAAGATAATTCAACCAAGAAAGGTCGTTGCTATCAGATTCAACAGATCCGTTGTCGACGAGCAGCGTGTTTGGATTATCCTAGGAATGGTAAGCTCGTGGATGGTCTTGGTCACCGCATCAATGCTAACCATTTCTTTCCTAGAGCCCGAACTTACTATGACCGATGTACTATCTGTTTCCATATCTCTTCTGGGGAATACGGGCCCCGCTTTGGGGGATTTCGGACCGTCAGGAGCAGCCGCTGCATGGGCCGGAATGAGTGTCCCATCCTTGCTCGCCTCAACGATTCTGATGTGGCTCGGTCGTCTCGAACTTCTGACTGTGCTCGTTCTCCTCCACCCAAGGACTTGGGAATCGGACTAACCAAAACTATCGAGAGTCGATTGGCTCTCATCATTGCTCTGCTCAACTTTGTCAGATGAGGGGGCTTCTTGTTTCTCTGGCATTTCTTCAATCTGCCCGAACTCTTCCAATATTGACTTCCCAACCTTACTGGTCTTCGGAATGCCGAAAATTGCCAGATGGTCTTCTCCTGACAACCCTATCTTCTTTGATACGGTAAAGTCGTATTCAGATGCTCCAAGACTCTTATCGTTAATTGCCAGAAGAGCCGGCCATAGATCCTCCCTGAATGATGCCTTACTCGTCCCCAAGGATGCCGCTAGCCTCCCAATCAAGTCAGCATTTCTCCAAGTCTCGCCCCCCCTCCTCAGAAATTCTGGAAAACTGATGAACACACCTCCATCATTCCTTGAATCTGTTACTGCTGCAATAGCCTGGGTGGGCAATGATGAGCCCCAGTACCAAGATCTGAAAGCACGATTGGTGAATTTTGTGGCCAGATATGAATCGGAGTCGCACATGGCTCCCGAGATTTCCTCCAAACCCCTGTTGCTAATCGCAGATTGGTTGTTCCACGAGAACCATGCTAGCATCTCGTCCGGGCTCTTGTCCGAGTTTAGGACGGCCTCCGAAGCCAGAAGGCCAGAATCCGAATTGTAGGCTCTTTTCAGAGATTCGAACACGTTAATCTGTGAGTCCCTTAGTACAGACCCGGATAGCTCACTTACTGCGGCCATGTCTACATGATCACTTGTAGTTACAGACAGGGATTGCAGATCCTTAACTAGGGCTCTAAGATCACCAGGATTCCTTCGAATAAGAGCGTCGAGAGCCCCTGGATCTATTCCTATGCCCTCCGAATCAAGAACTCTTAGCGCTATCCTCCTCAAGTCCGCAGGACCGACCCTCTCGAATGTGATATTTTCTGATACTCTGTTCACCCTATCTCTATTCCTTCTCCAATTGCCCCTGCCCCAGAGCTTCATCGGATCATTGCAGGTCATAATTACTGGATTCTCAGTTTTATTGAGTAGATTGAGCAACTCCGCCTTACCCCCTGAGTCTCCCTTTAGTACAGCCCCTTCTTCTGACCCCATGGTGCTATGGATTCTTTCTTCGGATACCTGTGAGAAGCCACCGCTAAGGTGGTCCACCTCATCTAGTAGTATCACGGTTTTTCCAGCGATTCCGGATTCCCTGGAGAAGTTCTCAAGGGAGACGTATTGCGAACCCCTAGTTGCAGAGGATCTGATTGCGGCTGCAGTCAATGACGCAGTGCGCAGGGTTGAAAAAGTGACCCAGGAGAAGATGGGCGGACTCGCGTCGGGGATCAATATCCCTGGGCTAAATATCTCGGGCATGAATGGCTAACGGCGAAGCTATCGACCGGTTGAAGGAGGCCCTCCGACGACTTCCGGGAGTAGGCCC
>NZTJ01000030.1 GCA_002697065.1 Methanobacteriota archaeon | reverse complement strand
CTTGGAGCGGGGCACTGAGATAGAGCCCATATCGCCCTACGAGGTCAATGGCACCATCCTCAACTGGACCTTCGTCCCAGACCTCCCATCAGGGCTGCAACTCGGGGCGAGCAACGGGACGGTATGGGGGACGCCTACGGTGAACCTGACGCAGCAGACGTTCCAGCTCCGAGTGACTAGCGACGGGGGGACGACAAGAGTGAACTTCGACTTCACGATCAACGAGCCAATCGCCAACATCTCGTACGGGAACGGGACTTACATCATACCTAGGGACGCCTTGGTGGACATCGCCCCTACCATCGTCGGCGGAGCCGTCGCCAGCTTCGCGATAAATTCGACCTCCTTCCCGCTCGGACTAACCTTCAACACCACGAACGGACACTTCGAGGGAATCCCCCTCCTGGTCACGAACCAGACTACCTACACTGTCACGGCGAGCAACTCCGGAGGCACCACCAGCACGGAGGTGACCCTCTGGATAGTGGGGAACGGGATCTTCCTGAGCTTCCCGACTAGCGACCTGATGCTGACCGAGGGAGTGGCCATGCAGCCCATCGCGGGACAGACCTCCGGCTCGACGCCCGAGAGCTGGGACATCTCCCCGGGCCTGCCCGACGGGTTGCTCTTCGGCGGAGAGAACGGCACTATCTGGGGGATGCCGGAGAACGTGCAGAACCAGACCAACTACACCATATGGGCGAATGCGTCAGGAGCGCAGACCAGCTCGGTGGTGATCAGTATCACCGTGCTCGTGGACACGGATGGGGACTCCATTGCGGACCTCTATGACGATGACGATGACGATGACGGTTGGAACGACACGGCGGAATTGGATTGCGGCACGGAGCCCCTGAACTCCACTAGCACCCCCATCGACACGGACAGCGACGGGATATGCGATCCTCTCGATGATTCTGACGATCGGGCGATAGCGCTGGCCTACTCCGTCAACAGCCTCGACCTCGTGGTCAACCTCTCGGTGGTTGACCTAGCCCCAATCACATCCGGGGGCACCATCTCGTCATGGGAGACGGGCTCCGACCTGCCATCCGGAATCAACCTAGACAACGGCACGGGAGTGATCTCGGGAACCCCCACTGAGGCCTTCAACGAGACCACCTATGTGATATGGGCCAACAACAGCGCATTCTCCGCTTCTTTCAGCCTCAACATATCCTCGTCCCTCCTCGACACCGATGGGGATGGAATACCAGATGAGACAGACATGGATGACGACAATGATGGCTGGGATGACGCTAACGAGACATCCTGTGCCACGGATCCACTAGAGGTCAACGACTACCCAGAGGACGGGGACGGGGATGGGATATGCGACGCAAACGACCCAGTGGACGACTCNCCCGTTCTCCTGGCATACCCGGACCCNCTGCTGAACCTNACGACCAACTTGTCGATCGTCCAAATCTATCCGATAGTCTTCGGCGGGGACGTTGTCTCATGGGAAGTTTCTCCCGACCTCCCCCCAGGCCTCTCCCTCGACAACTCCACCGGGGCTCTGTCCGGCACTCCCAGCACCGAGTTCGCCCTTACCAA
Organism: Methanobacteriota archaeon; assembly: GCA_002697065.1. Next base: position 15,138 of record NZTJ01000030.1, on the reverse strand, counting down.
CTACACATTCTGGGCCAACAACAGCCTGCATGGGTCCCAGTCCACAATAGGGATATCCTCGTGGTTGCTTGACTCCGATGGGGACGGGGATCCCGATGAGACGGATCCTGACGACGATAACGACGGCTGGGGCGATGGAGACGAGAGCGACTGCCTGACAGGGACGCTGGACCCAACTTCATTCCCAGAGGACGGAGATGCAGATGGGCTGTGCGACGGCCTGGATCAAGTGGACGACTCGGAGATATTCCTGGTATACGGAACGACATCCCAACTACTGTTCGTCAATGAGCCGATAGAGCCGATGGTCGGCATAACCTACGGCGGAGACGTACGCACCTGGGAGGTCTGGCCGGAGTTGCCAGATGGCTTGACGCTCAACGGGGCACTGTCCAGGACCACGCCTGTCAACGGGACCATCTCAGGAGCACCGATGGGCGAATTCGAGATGCAGGTCTTCACTGTGTGGGCAAACAACTCGCAGCACCACAGCTCGGTCGAGATAACCCTACAATCCGTAACCCCTGATCCAGACGAGGACGACTTCGACCTGATCTACCTTGACGAGTTCCTCAATCTTACCACCAATCTGGACGAGGTGTACTTGGAGCCTCAGATATTCGGAGGGAACGTATCTTCCTGGTCCATATCCCCCTCNGCTCCNGATGGTTTAGATTTCAATGAAACNAACGGNCTACTCACTGGAATCATTGCAGTTGAGATGAACGATACCATCTACACCGTAACAGGTAGCAACTCTCTGTTCCTGGATACCTTCCAAATCACGATCACAGCCAGCCTTTTGGACACCGACGAGGATGGGGTGCCGGATTTGTNTGATCCGGATGATGACGGTGACGGTTGGAACGACACATTGGAGATAGACTGCGGAACAGACCCGCTTTACATTGTCGAGAGTCCGCAGGATCACGATGAGGACTGGCTNTGCGACCCGTTGGACGATTTCGATGACTCGCCTATCGTCTTCTTCTACCCGAATGACAAGCTGATNCTCACNGTGGGGGAGGAGATGGAACCACTGCATCCACTANTCGCCCCCAACAGCGGAGGTNTACTCCTGTTCACNGTGATTCCAGACCTNCCGAAGGGCCTAGTCCTTGACAACAGCACCGGAGTCATCTCAGGNACGCCAGAGGAGCCATTCAATCACATGCTTCTGGAGTACTCTCACAGGTTCACCGCCGAGAACTCCCAGTGGGATTTCTCCTACAGAGTGGACTTTGACGTCTTCATGCCGATTGATGACAATGTCGATGAGGACGGGGACGGGTGGCCTGATCTAATCGAGTTGGAGTGCAACACGGACCCCCTCGACCCATCATCAGTCCCGGAGGACATCGACCTGGACGGATTGTGCAGCCATATCGACGAGGACGATGACGGGGACAACATTGGGGACGTGATTGATAGATTCCCCAAGGACCCCACCGCATGGGACGACACGGACAACGACACCATGCCTGATGAGTTGACCTGCAAGTACCTCACTGACTCTGCGAACTGCACCTTCGAATTGGAGGAGGACCTGGATGACGACAACGACGGTTGGCCTGACCTCAATGAGACCAGTTGTGCGACGAACCCGAAGGACAACCTGTCGGTTCCGGAGGACGATGATGGGGATGGGGTTTGCAACCTACTGGAGGAATACGTACCAGATGCCGTAAGGATACTCTGGATATGCTGCTTCCCGATACTCCTNCTTCTGCTCCTNCTCCTATGGGTNATCAATCCCTTCGCAGTCAGNGAAGAGGAGATACTTGGCCCGGAGCCAGAGTACACTACCACGGAGTTAGGTTGGCANNNAGGTACGGGGGAATATGACGACCCGTACGTCCTGATGCCNGTGAAGGGNATTAGNAGGGGCTCGTTCGCCAGGAGCCACGAGGTCATCCAGGTTTCCAACATAACGCCCAGGCTCGACTGCGACTTCACCGATATGTCATCCGAGGAGAACGGGACCCGGTTCAGCATGAAATCGAAGAAGTCAAACTCGAGAGGGAATCTGGAGTTCAGGCTGGAGTTTAGCGACAACGGAGAAACCACAGAGACCACTGAATACGTGGGGCTCATCAGACTAGGAAAGGCCACGGTATACTTCCAGTGGGCCGTAGAGGTGGAGGTGCATCGAGACACCCCCGAAGAGGAGATCGCNAAGAAGAGGGCTAGGAGAATCGAGAGAGANGCGAGGANGAAGGCCTCTGAGATGGAGAAGGCAGCCGAGGAAAGGGTCGCGAAGGCAGAGATCGATGCCAAGAAGAAGGCAGCGGAGATGCAGAAAGACCTGAAGACAAAGGTCGCAGAGGTGGAGAAGGANGCTCAGGAGCGAGCCGCTGCAGCNGAGGAGGCNGTCTTGAAGGCCGAGGAGGCCCNGAGNGAGGCGGAGAGGAAGCAGGNCGAAGCNGAGAGCGAGGCCCGTAGAAAAGATAGCGAGCGCCTGGAAAGNGAAGCNCGTGAGAAGAGGCTCGAGGAAGAAGAGAGGAGTAGGATAGAGGCCGAGGAAGCTGCAGAGGAGGAGAGGAAGGCTGAGGAAGAGGCCGCCGAGCTNAGGGCGATGCTCAGAAAGAAGGCAGAAGAGAGGAGNGCNGAGGAAGAGGCGCGCAGGNNNGAGGAAGAGGCCGCCAAGAGGGCNGCAGAGGAAGAGGCGNAGAGAATCGAGAGGGAAGCCCAGGANAGGGCCGANAAACTTCAGAGAGAGGCCCANGAGAGGGCAGCTNAAGTCGAGCGAGAGGCAGCAAGAAAGGCNGCTGAATTNGAGCGNGAGGCGGAGATTAAGGCAATGGAGGCAAAGGAGAAGCTGAGGAAGAGGGCGGTAGAGAGGAAGCGCCANATGGATCTGGAAGAGAAGGAGAACCAGGTCGCTCGGGATCAGGCTGCGGAGAGGTTCGCAGCCATGGAAAAGGAGCTTGAGGATAGGAAGTCCAAGCTTGAAGAGCTAGATGCAGAGACCAANAAGAAGGAGACTGCCCTACTCAGGGTTGCAGAGAAGTCGAAGGACATCGACTTCGGNGTACTAGGATTCGCAACNGCGGANCAGAAAGATCAACTTCAGGANATCAAGGGNGTTGGCCCGTTTATCGAAGAGAAGNTGAACGCACTNGGCATCTACACTTTCGCACAGATATCGCGAATGAACTCAGACCTGGAGGACAAGATAAACGAGGCAATAGAGTTCTTCCCTGGAAGGATAAAGAGAGACGAGTGGGCGATGCAGGCCAGAGCACTGGTGAGTCAAGCAGATGNGGNTGAAGTCTCCCGAACTGTAGAGCGNGNNAGCACGACAATTGCCCAGAACGACCTCATGGAACAGGCCAGAGAGGAATTGAGGAAAAAGGAGCAAGAGGAAGAGAAGAGGATGGAGATCGAAAGGAGNAAGGAGAAGGCNGCGGAGCTCCTAAGCAATATCAGTTCAGATTCGNCTACTGAGAGGAAGCAGGAAGANGNNCCNGGAATAGACTTCTCAGTGATTGGATTCGGATCCGAGGANGATCGNGACAACCTCCAGCAGATAGACGGAATTGGGAGATCTGTAGAGAAGAAGTTGAATGGAATCGGGATATACAAGATATCACAGATAGCGAGCATGACAGATGAAATCTCGGAAGAGGTGAACAGGGCAATAGGCCTAGGACCCGGCAGAATTGATAGGGATGAATGGGTCCTCCAGGCAAAGCGCCTGATACGATAAGCATTTGATACATGGACGGTTGGAGGCAAGTGGATGGCTGACCCGATTACAGAAGGATTTTCCACTCTGGCCGAGTTACTCGATGAAATAGAGGATATCGGAGTAATTGCACAGATTGGAGTCTCGCTGGGAATTACGCTGTTTGCCCTTATTTTCACCAGATACATCCTACTGAAGGCAGCATGGAGGGTTGTGAGAAGGACAGAGGCAGAGTGGGATAACGAGATCCTTGACCCCCTATTCAATCGGGTCTACNTCTTCGTTCTGATGGCAGGAGTGGAGGTGACGATGATGTGGACGTTGGGGAGAAATGACGGACTCTACNCCGCCGTAGCCCCNTACTTCTCNGCGATATACATACTCCTCTCTGCATCCATCATCAGCGTTGCGATCAAATTCATAGTGCCCGCTGCAATGGAGAGGTACAACACCAACAAGAGCGTCACAGTGACTGGTGGNAACCCACTTCTAACGTTCGCNTCAAGGGGGATTGTCGGATTNATGGGGATATACCTGGCCCTACAGGAGGTTGGGATAGAGCTGCTAGGNATTCTCGCGTCTCTGGCGGTTTTCTCNCTAATCATTGGGCTGGCGGTCCAGCAGACGCTTGGAAACATGTTGAACTCATTCATGCTAGCAGTGGACCAGCCATTCGAAGTAGGGGATAGGATCCTCGTGGAAGGGGTGACTGGGACTGTCATGTCAGTCGGAATCCTNTCAACGAAGATTNTGACCCTCACTGAGGAGCTGGTCGTGATTCCTAACAACAGACTCGTAGACTCCACGATAACCAATTATGCAAGAGGCGGTGGCGATGGCTTGGGCTCCAGAGTAACTCTGACGCTCGATATAGGGGTGGACTACGATGAGCGCTCTGCACATGTTAAGCAGGTGATAATGGACGTGGCGAAGAAGTGTCCACTAGTGGAGGACGACCCCCCTCCAAGGGTCCTTCTAAGAGAGCTAGCTGACTTCTCCAAGAACTACCGGCTATACGCCTGGATTAGCGACTACAGCGAAGAGTTCCTAGCAACCGATTGGTTGCTCCGGGAAGTTGACATTGCGTTTGGTAGAGAGGGGATCAGCATCCCGTACCCAGTAGGAGTGGAGCTGAAGGACAAGCCAAGTCCGTTCCCAGAAGGAGAGGCGGGCGAGAGGATGAAGAGAATGAAGGCCACCAGGCAGCATGTTTCTAGAATCAAGATGCTGAAGGATGAGGCAGATCTGGAAGAAGAGAGAGATTCGGCTAGAGCTGAACTGGAGGTCCTGCAGGCGAGGCTAGCTGAGGGTGACTTGAGGAAAGTGGAGAGGGAAACGCTGGAGAATGACATCAGAGCACTGGAGACTTTGCTGGCACAATTCACTGAATAGGTGGTCGAAACCTCTTCAAGCCTATTGCCAATTTGAGATTCATGAAAACAGAGGACTCTGGTGCTTCCGCGAAAGGAGCAGGTCTGAAATTGAGCGATAGGGAAAAGCCTGGGATAACAAGGAAGAAGCTAGAGATACCTCCCGAGAAGGAGGGCGACAAGCCTACCTTCTCATGGGAATACTTCCAACCGAACGGGAAAAAGTTGAGTGACAAGGACAGAATAGATTTCCTCAACGCACTGGCAGTGCCCCCCGCATGGACTGATGTCTGGTTCTGCTCGGACGATTCAGGGCACATCCAAGCAACCGGAAAGGATGGAAACGGTAGGCTCCAGTACAGGTACCACCCAAAGTGGATAGAGTACAAATCNATAATCAAGTATTCNAATATAGACGAGTTCGCGACCGAATTGAATGGCCTTAGNCTGGAGATNGAGGCNGACTTGGATACCAAGGGAATGGGGAAGGACAAAGTGGTNGCTTTGGTAATATGGCTAATCGACAGATACCACATAAGAGTNGGNTCCGATCAGTATGCNATGGAGAANGAATCCTANGGCNTGACGACNCTCAAGGAGAGCCATNTTNCCTACGTAAGGGGGGANAAGGCNATAATTGANGGATGGAGNGTACTGAAACTGAACAAGGANCCGCTGCCAAAGATAAACGCANNGNTGAGTTTCACNGGGAAATCAGGAAAGGACTGGAAAATATACATCAGNCANCCTGAAATTGCCAAGTTGATCGAAGAATCCGGAAAGGTCGGCGGGAAGGACAAGACGCAGGACAATTTCAGATACCTTGATGACAAGGGAAACGACTACGACGTCAAGGCTGAACACATCAACGAATACCTGAATGATAAGTTGGAGAACAGCGGCTACACTGCCAAGGACTTCAGAACATGGGCTGCATCATGGAAGACCGGTGCTAGACTTGCTATGGTCTCCAACGCTAGCGAGAAGGAGATTAGTGAGCTACCCGGGCTACACCAGGAAGCAGTAAAGAGATCGGAGAAAGACGGCTTCCCACCTTACATAGAGTGGTGCGGGAGGTTCCTCAAGGGTACCGACGGCTTGGCAAAGTTAGCAGAGTCAGGGAAGTTACCCGGTCAAAATGAGAAGGACAGGATGGCCACGATGCTGGCAGTGATAGACACGGTAGCAGCCGACCTTGGGAACACTAGAGCAGTCTGCAGGTCCTCATACATCAGACCGTTATTCATGGACGATTGGGTCAACGAGGTTTTCATGGAGAGATGGAAGGATGCAGAGGATGGAAGCAAGATGAGGGGCGAGAAAATGCTTCCCGACGAAATCACAGCAATAGAATACATGAAGAAATGGGAACATCAGGAGTTCAAGTTCTCCAAGAACTAGTATGGTTGAAGCGTAACTCCGTTATGGCGATGTCATGGACGAGGGGGAAATCAGGAGAATCGACCTTATCGGTTTCCTATGCCCTATCCCTGTCCATGAGACTCGCAGAGTACTGCAACACTGCGTCGAAGGNGAATTTATCGAGGTNTTATGCGANGANCCGGAAACCCTGCACGACATCCCAGCACTATGTGACAGAATGGGAGTAATGATCGTGAGTGTGGAAGAGGTTGATGGAGAATTNAGATTCCTCATAGCNAAGTGACTTGGGACCTGNAGTATTGAAATGGTCGCTTCAATTGGAANAGACATGAACAGCGCGCGTGTTTACGAGCTAGGAGAGGTACCTGCCGACGCTCGTCTTCCTACAGAGCATGGGAATTTCAGAATCAGAGTATTCCATGAAGAAGAGACTGGNCTAGATCATGTAGCNCTACTTCTCGGNGATATGGNNGGGCCCGACCCTGTTCTAGTNAGGGTACACTCTGAATGCCTAACTGGNGATGCTTTNGGAAGTCTCAGATGCGACTGTGGGCCTCAGTTGCAAACAGCCCTCAGAATGATACAAGAGGTAGGATGGGGGTGTCTGGTATACCTGCGTCAAGAAGGGAGAGGAATAGGATTGCACGCTAAGATTCAGGCATACAACCTCCAGGACNGGGGAGTTGACACCCTAGATGCCAATCTAATGCTAGGCCATCCAGCCGATGCTAGAGACTACGGAATAGCCTCGGAGATTCTTGACTCTGTGGGGATAGATAAGGTGAACCTGATGACAAACAATCCAGACAAAGTTGAGCAGCTCTCAGAATATGGGATTAACGTNGTGGAAAGGATGGAGATTGTTGCNGGAGTAGGNGAAGGNAACTTGGATTACCTATCCACGAAGGCTAGGAGAATGGGGCACCAGATCAGCGAAGAGAACCTGGAGAAGGAGTAGTTCTGGGGCCGTGACCGGGACTCGAACCCGGGCCGGCGGGACCACAACCCACCGTGCTAACCGCTACACCATCACAGCCAGAAGTAAGTTGGGCGTGAGTCAGCCCGTATTTCAACAGTTATGCAAGATATGCTANAAGCCGAACACCAACGCCTTGAAGCAGGGAANGCCGTCGTTGCCCCCATGGGATATTACAGGGNGGCTTCAGTTCTCGTNACTCTNGTCCTATCTTCTCTGNCTTTGCCCGNTGCCTATGGCGATACTGTGATTTCTTCTGACGAAGTAGAACTACTAGATGCTGGGAGTTTCCAAAGCCCCTCGGATTGGTCTTTCGTCACAACTACCGGTTTCTCTACTGATCAGGCAGAGTACACCATCGGAATGGTAGCAGATGATGAGATGTCATTCACCCATTCTAGGCCGGATAACTTTGCTGAACACACTTCTTGNGCAAGTAGTGGTTGTGGTTCCTGTAACGCTACTTTCGGGGAAGCGGATGGATTCTACTCGTGGTCCAGGGGNCCNGACATCACAATGGGCGGATACAGCTACTCTGGCCTACATTCCATGGAAATTGAAAATGTCTCATTAGTNCTGCNCTTCTCCATCCCTGATGCCCTTCCTTCGGATGAGGTTAATGTGATTNTGCAGAGCCATGGGTCTGACATTCTAGTGAGCACTTTCGCGAGAACTCTGGGCGCGGTTAATCGCATGAACAACCCCCTTGTTCTGAATCTAGACGCCCATTTGGAATGGGACTGGTCAAAATTGGAGCAAACTCAGTTCAATGTAGACTACGTTTCTGACAACCAAGGAGCAGATGACTCTGAGGTCAGGGTGGATGCTGTTGGTTTGAGGGTCAAGTATCACCAACCTTGGTTCTCTTTCGAAAATGCGAGAGCCGATCATACTTCTTTTTTGGAAGAGGTCCCGATAATCGACATTAGCACCTACGAAGGTGAGATTTCTGGACTTGAACATAGTACGTGTGGCTTAATTCCAGAAGGCGAGGGAGTGGGGATTTGGGATTTCCAGGTTTCGGTTCCGCCCAATCAAAAATTGGGAAGAGTGCATGTCTCAGGAGTAGGGAATTACAGTATTTTGTTCTCTCATGGGACTTCTGGAGGGGAGTATTTTGAGATAAATTCTGGAGATCGATTGGAAATTGAGGCTGAAACCGTTGATTTCAGAGTTCTGGTCGAAGATGGTTGCATCTCCGGTACAAGGGTTGACTTGAACGATCCACACCTAATCGTCAGTGGCAGGTTTTCAGGAGATTTTTCTGGCCTCTCAGCTGAGTCCAGTTACATTAAATTCGCAATAGGGGGATTTCTGATTCACACCGAGCAAATGGACCCGGGAGCGTTCGAGTTTGCTGTGCCCATTGGTCACGCACTCCCATCCGAAGATGAGGCGCTAAGCGTAGGGGTGGCTGCAAGGTTCCAATGGTCCTCAAACGGAACTTCTGAGAGAACAGTTGCCCACATAGGTTCGATGTCGATTTCCGGCGGATACTCATTGGAATGGGATAGGGGCCCGGAATGTGAAGAAATCTCCGATATGAGCCTCATCGAGGATGAGGGCGGGGAGATAATATCCGTCTATTCAATTTGCAGCGATGATATCACCGACCCTCAGAGCCTGGAAGTTGTGGCACATAGTTCTGACAATAGCACCCTCCTGGCTTACGGTGAAGGGGGACTACTGAAGATAGAGCCAGAAGATGAGGCGAGTGGCACGGCTGAGGTTTTTTTGCAGGTTATTGACGAAGTTGGAAACTCTTGGACGGATTCTTTCTTGGTAGAAGTAGAGCCCGTGCAAGACCCTCCGCAGTTTGTCTATGTCCCAGGGACATTATACATCGAACTGGGAGATTCTGGAGTCATAGTTCCCGATATTTTCGATCCCGACACGGGAGTCCTCACCATATCCACCAGCAAATCGTGGGCTTCAGTAAACGATTCTGGAGAGATATTTCTTGAACCGGTAGAAACCGGAGAGCACACTCTAACTTTATCCGTGACTGACGGAAATTCGGTTGTTACGAGAGATGTCCTAATTGTTGTTACTTCCAAACCTGACCTGCTAGTAGAATCATTGGAAATTAGGATCGGCGGTGTGGAGGCAGATGATCTGGAGAATGGCGATGTTGTTGAGGTGGTTGGATTCATTCGCAACCAAGGTAGGGCGTCTGCTCAGAATGTATCATTCTACTGTACGCTGAACGGTGTCCTTGTAGGGACGGGCGCGATTTCAGAATTAGGTCCAGGAGGCTTGACGATGGCGGTTTGCGATATCCAACTGATTGAGTCATCAGGAGTTGCCACTTTCACAGTTGAGATAGACGGAACAAACTCTATTGAAGAGTCCGTGGAAGGAAATAACGCTCGTTCGGTGGAGTTTCCCATTGGAGAGCCGGGTTCTGGATCAGAGGATGGGGGCGCGGGTTCGGTCATAGTGGNGNTATCCCTGATGGCANTNCTGTTTTCTCTGGCAGCATTCCAGATGGGNCCTAAATCNCCTAAGAAAGAGTTCCAGCGNAGGAAGTAGNGGCAAGGCATCGCTACTGGCTCACGTTTGGCCGATAATCTGAGCAAAATAGGCAATGGTTATACAAGGANCGAAAGCGAAANCAAACTACCGCGCTGGTGGCTTAGGTCACNAATGCGGTGGTGTGTGTGAAAAATGATGGTATTGAAAATAAGGCTGGAAACAGACGAGTGGATATACGAAGAGCATGAGACNGCTTAGNCGTCTAATCCTTCGACCAGGTCTGCGGATANGTCCCAGGTGGCATTATCACAGCNNTGGGNGTGGCTATCTGNCCGGAGCTCATTTCTGGTATAGAGTCNGAGTTGACAGANAGTTCGGAGATAGCTACAGCCTCACCCTTGAGGCTAGANATNAGCACTNTCGACCCTATTGGTAGCCCTTTCGGGACTGAGACGACTCCAGGCCTAGCCAGTGGGGCTCCGTGTGACAGGGCAGACACCGCCCCATCCTTGATCACTATCGNAGGAATGTCGTTGAGAACTGTTTCTACCGGGCAGACCAGTCTCTTTAGCCCCCTTGGATCATCATGCTCCTTCCACAGGAAGACTGCGTCTGCCAGCTGTTGCATGGAGCATGCCATTTTATCCTCAAGGGAGCCGCTCTGTGACCTATGTAGCTCCAATAACTCGCACTTGTTATCGGAAAGAAGTCCTAGATCCTTGACCAAGGTCCTGATGTAGGTTCCAGCATCGCAGCTTATTGAAAGCAAGTGAACCCTATCTCCCTCTTCTGTCTGAACCAGTTTCAATTCGGAAACTTCCCTTGTCCTNACTTGGACCTTTACTGCAGATTCCTTTGGTGGAACATTGAATATCTCACCTTCCATATTGTTTACCAGNGNCTTTAGTTNGTCTTCNGAGACTGGNGTCTTGAAACGTATCACTGCAACGTAGCTCTTCGGTTTCCTGAGGAGTTCTGCGGTTATCTTTGTGGATCTGCCACAAAGCAGGGTTAGAAGTCCCGTGGCAAAAGGGTCCAAAGTCCCGCCGTGTCCGATTCGATTAATCCCCAGCATCGAACGAGCCCATGCTGCTAGTTGGTGGCTAGACGGGCCGGGTGGTTTGTCTACCAGAATTATTCCACATTCGAGAAGTTCTTCCAATGGCCTTTCCTCTGGATTGCATCCGAATGAATTGTTGGTTTTGGCGGAGGGATCTATTGACCATATCTCTGAATCCATAATTTCACCTTTCCAGACTGGCGTTTACTTCGTTGAATACTTCAAACTCGTCCTTACTGTCTGCATCGATAACAAGGTGGTATGGCGACATGTCATCAAGATCTATCCCATAAAGTGACGAGTACCTAGCCATGTCGTCTTCCTGTCTCTGCTGGGAGCGCTCAAGACAGTCGGAGAACTCTCCACCTTCCCTCTTCTGGATTCGCCTCGCCCTCTCTTGGTCGGAAACACTGACCCAAACTCTCAGGCATTCGAGTTCTTTCTTATGGGCCCACCAGCCACTGAGCCTGCTCTCTACAATTTCAGGAGATTCTGGTGATGACATGCGTTTCTTGAGAAGATTATCGAGATGTACGTCTACATCCGAGTCTTGTTTTGCTACCGAGCTTAGTTCCTCCACAGAAAGGCCTCTGGATCGGGCTTCTTCCCTGAAAACGTCACCCCCATTCATAGACCTCCATCCTCTAGATTCTGCAATCTTTGCCACCAGTGTCGAGGTTCCGCTCCCCGGGGGGCCGCTAATCGTTACCTTTAGCAAGTGCTCATCTCCACTCGCTTCTACATACGTCGCATCTGAGGAGCCCCTTTGGGGTTCTGGATATCAAATCGGAATTGCAAATTTTGCATTTTGAACCCTCTCGAGGAGGTGCTACATGCTTGTTTCCCGAACGTCGTTGCTCGGTATTCTTGGAATTTCCTCCTGTCTTTCTAGGTCCCGCCCTCCTCTGTGATCTTCGAACTGTCGATGATGCTGACTTGNTCTTTGCGTCATCTAGCATGTGGAGNAGTGGCTCAGGNATGGTCTCGCCTGAAAGTACCAGAGGATGTCGTGAGTAACGTACAATCTTGATGTGTCTGTCCAGAATTCTACCCAAGGGAGCGCTCATAGCTATGTAAGTCGCAATCCATGCAGGGAATATCCACAATACTCGGGCATTGAAACTCCACATTGGNTCCCATGGTAAGCTGACGAAACCNACTCTGAATGATTCCACTGAACCTGCCATCCAACTGAATATNGCAATGATGAATACCATTGTGAAAACCATGGGCTTCATCATCGAGGATTGCATCTTCATTTGCTCGGGCATCATCTCTAGCTGAATGGTTTGCATCTTATCTGCCATGGCCGTGTCTCTAGCCATCCTTGCCTCTCTAAGCTGCTTCCCAATCTGNCTATTTCTGTGCGAGAAGTGGGCTTGCTGTAGAGGATCCATGAAGAATGAGCGAATGATTGTGTTCACGACCATNATTGATGAACCGACAATGAAAACTGTAGGNACAAAGTAGGTCTGATGGAACGGCAGCATCGGTTCTAGTACCGATCCTGCCGTATCCGATAGGCCCACCCTAAGACCGGGATAGAACATCAACATGACCATCATCCCAAGAAGTAGCAACATCGGGAGCATCATCGATGCCATGGCATCTGCTTGCGCGTCTCCTCCCGATTCTGCAGGTGCCATATCACATCGACACGAAGGAGTGAGAATAACACTTCGGTGATGACGAGATGATTACTACAAAATGTCAGGAAAGTGTATTTCCGCAAACGACGCATACNGAAGAGCCGATCCCTACCTCGAATCCNCATGCAGGACATGTGTTTGACGNATCCGCTGGTTGTTCTNTTTCCCCNTGTTTCTCGGTCTCTGTTTCTGGTNCTGATTCGGCATCNTCCCCATCATCCTCAGTTTCTTGTTCGACGACTGGTTCACTTTGATGGTCTACTTCTATTGCATCCTCGGATGCNGATGGCATTTCCTCCTCTTGTTGTTCCAGCCATTGTGGNACATTCGGCTCCTCGTCCACCTCATCCCCAAATGTTGCGCCATGGAAATCCTGAGCATCGGAGACCTTGTACTCTGCCTCAGGGTCCCCCTGTATCGTATACAACACTTCTATTCTCTCTCCTTGAAGAATTCGACCTATGGCCCAAGTTACCTGAGTTCCGTCTCTGGCNGACTCCTTTGTTATCGAAGAATCTCTTTCTCCATCCTTGTCAGAGCGTACAACCGATTCTTCAATGGAGAATGTTCCGGGTACGATATCGTGAAGAGCNAGNTCATCTAGAGCGCTATCGGAACTGTTGTGGAACATCAGCATGATTTCGTATTGCCCGGGTTTTCCGCCGGGGAAGACCTCCTTNCCGGTACTGATGTTTCTCCTTTTGTGGACTACTGATATTATTGGTGGCTTGTCTACCGTTCTAGTAGCAACTGGTCCGAATCTTTCNGAGCTGAAATCGACCTTGATCGGAGCAACTAGCAACTCATTATTGGGAGAGGGGTCCGGTGCCAGAAGTGGGTACCGAATTACTACTGCCTTACCGGGTTGTAAACCCAAAGGAGCAGAGGTACCAATTGTCATTCTAAGGCTGTTGCCCTCCTTATCAGGAGAGATGTGTTTCTCCTCTAATTGTGTCCCGTTAACTACATCGATTCTGTATTGTTCTTGCTTAAGTTCAGTGCCCTCTATCTCTATGGAAATGTCTTCTGTGTTAGGAGTGTCGAAAATCCCCGGAACATCGTCAAGAACCCTTAGAACGTTGATCTCTGAAGTTCCTGTGTTCTCGAGGGTGATTACAGTTTCAACCTTAGATGAGATGTATGATTTGATCCTAGACTTGTCAAATCTCTTCTGAAGNGCCGCATCAAGAACGGTAAGTTGTTGTTCCTTCAATTCGANAGTCCCAGAAGATTGTACTGAAACTCTTGGAAGNATGGAGAATCTNATTTCCTGNGTGAAGCTTGGCTGATTNTCAGATTCGACTCTCTTCGCCATTGAGTCCCATTTGCCCTCTGGAGGAACATCTTGTCTAATATCTGAAACTTCCAAAATTGGGTCCTCTCTTCCTATCAGCCTCACAGTAGCACCAGAAAGTGAAACTACGAAGGATGATTTGTTTTCGAAAACGCAAGTGCAATGCCATACCCCTGGTCTGTCATCCTCTTCTGCATTTACGTATGAAAATTGACGTCCTGACCCGCTCACTCTGTCGAATCGGGCCCGAGAAGCGGTGGCCTCAGACGAGTAAGTTGCCGAAGTGATTCCGGCATTTATTTTTTCAACGGAACCTGTTTTTACTCTTGCAGAAATAGCCAAATTTCTCTTCTCTCCTATATTCATCCTACCTATATCCCAAACAACAGAGTCCTTCTCGACGCTGTATAAGCTATCATCAGGTAGGATGAATGATTCTGGAATGGTCCTCTTCACCTCAACATCGTAAAGTGGGGNTGGTGANACNTTCTCAATCTCGATATTAATCTCTATTTCCTGAGGAGAATCTGAGAAGACCATCGATAGNCTTGGTTCCTCATCCCTTGAGCTCTCGGTATCTATTGATTCCTTCAGAACTAACATCCTTGGTCCAGACGCAGTNTANGGTATCGCCGTCTCCTCGGTAGGATCGAGCTCCTTCACAGANGNGACNCGATCTCCNAAATCAGTGGAGTCTATCGATTCTAGATGGACTTCGATATCCCATGCTCGATGCTTCTTGCTTGAGTTCCTTAGAATGAGTTCTCCATCGATGAACTGTTTCCTAATTGTACCATCCGGGTTGAGTACTGATTTTTCAGTTTCGCTTAGTGTGGCATGTAGTTTGTCCCCAGGAATGGAGTCTACTTCTGAAGCAGATCTCAGGAATGGGGATTGCCTAGGAGGCTTTGACTCATCGGGTTGCTTCAATTGGGGTTCGCTAACTAAATCAAACGACTCGATTGCTTGTGCTACTTCTGAATGACCTGAATCCTGGCCATATGGATCCTCGGGCCACTGAGTTTGTTCCGGTGAAATGTTACTTTCAAACGGATCAAGGGGAGGTGCGTCTGAATCTGATCCCCATTCATCCTCTAGAAGGGACAAGGAGTCAGCCAGCGAATCTATNGATGAAATATCGCNTTCAACTGAAATGCCATCAATAGTTGAGGGGGATTCCTCCTCCGCTTCCTCCGTCTCTTCGGAGAACCCGGGAGGAGGGGGCGGGGCATCGAAACCCAAT
>NZTJ01000029.1 GCA_002697065.1 Methanobacteriota archaeon | reverse complement strand
GTCGTTGCACTCCTTCATCAGCATCCGGATTCAATGTGAATAGGACCATGCAAGGCTTCCTTTCGCTCCCCTTTCCAACATTAATTAGGCCCCCCATGCCCAACTCCTGTAGTTTATCCCAGTCGTATACCTCTACCTCTACGTTGGATTTGCCCATTGCCCATTCCTCCGCTCTCCTTGCGTATTCCATCGGAAAAAGTACGTTTGCAGGCTCATTGCCCAAGTCTCTTGCTAGATGGACCCCTTCCACCACTGAACNAGTATTGCTTAGGCCTTTTGCCAGCGATTCTTGATGTCTTGAGCTTGCTTGGAAAGATACTTTCCAAGAATCAGCAATGTGATCTTTGGGTATCTCTTGNTGCTCCAGGAACTCGTAGTCGCGCAGCAACATNCCCTCGGCGAAATCGACCATCCTCTTTACCGACCAGCCTGAAGTGAATCTCACTGTNACCTCCAGTCCCTTCTTCTTGGACATNGAGGCTATCAGCCTAGCACCGGTGTCCCTAGCTCTCTTGTGCCCNANTGAACTCTTCTNTCCCATNCCAACNAGGATGATATTGCACCCNGGAGTCCAGAGNGTCANCCTCTTGCCTTTCTTTCCATCGAAGTCNCCTGAGGAGAGAGCGTCTCTCACTAGGCTACGCTGACTCCTACTTAGCCCGTTAAGAGAGTTATTTGGCGCCTTATCTACTCCTTCGAAGAGAGGGAGAACCATTTGCGATCCTAATTCCGTAAATTCACTACTTACAGTTTCCATTTTTATCCTCAAATCTCCGATTAGTGTTGAGTTTACAAACAATTCCTCCCAAAAAACACGATTTTAGGGTTAAAATAAAATTATATCTTTTCGACTCTAATTTCTCTTTTACCTAATGCAGCTAGGAAAAAGCAGGCTATACTGAGAAATACTGATGGAGATGATAAGGCCATGTTACTACCTTTGCGATTCTGTATAATTGAATCATTGATAGGTTCAGAAACCCAGCCAGATGCATCTATCACTCTCTTCTGATAGAAAAGGTGGAAACTCCCTTGGCCATTAGAAATTGGAGCATTTCCAAAATCAAGAATTACTTCCGTGCTGTTGGTGGCGTTCACACCGAATCCACATCCTGGAGAAGAGTAGTTGAACCCTAAATCCCCCATCTCGCAGGGAGACTCCTCGGGATTTTCTCCAATGGGGAACCAGGTTCTCTCCTCTGTAACATACCCCAAAGTCGCATTCGTGGTACTTGCTCTACCATGATTAGAAACCTCCAGATAGACCTCCCCCTCACCATCTATCGCCATGGTATCGATGAAGAGACGTGCTCTCCAGTACCAGACATTCTCAATCAGGTACATCATCACATCAAGCTCCTCAGCCAGTCTTTCAGATAACGCTTCGACTGTCCCGAGCAGGAACTGCTCATCATCAGTCTCGAATGTAAAAGTAGGGTACCCCATAACGCCATAGCCGTAGTCACGACTAGTTCCACAATTTGGGTATAGGCCTTGGTTTGCGTTACGAATGGGTATATCCGAAATGTTCGAATTAACCTCGTCTCTAATGTGATGATACATTTCCCAATCAGAAGGTTGCTCTGGCCATTTTCCCCAAGGATACAGCATGATCCAAACTCCGGTATGCATTGTGATGTACAAATCTGCGTCAGGAACTACTTCATTCATGTAAATCGAATTTGCAAGAGTCTCCGACTCGCTGAATGCGGAACTTCCTGGTTGGGTTGTAGGGCATGTGTTCCAGTAATGATCGTAGTTTCTATTCAGGTCTACTTGGTTGACGTTCCAGCGGGTATCAAAGTCATTCCCATCGGCATTTAGCATGATTAGGATATGCAACTCGGTAGTCGAAAGAATGTCGATCACATCCTGCTCACCGTCACCCCAACCCTCGATGTAATACTCTGCAGTGAGGAACGCTAACTCAGTTCCCAAATGCTCGTTACCATGGTGTCCACCATCGATGTANACCACTTCTTTGGCAGTTCCATCAGGCTTTGAATCCATACTCCAATCTGAAATTTGTAGCATCCAGAGATTCCTGCCAAGCTCTGTTTGGCCCACAACNAGAAGATTCACNATATCCGGATGTTCATCGGCCCAAGCATTNAGATCTAGGGTTAGAGTTGCATATGAGTGGTACCAGTGTTCCTGAATAATATCNGGCTGGCTAATTTGAGCAGACACCGCCGGTGAAACAGATACCGCGACAAACGAAGCAACCANAATTGTCGNTATCCAGCGGCNCATNCGCCGCTGTANNCAGTCATTACGTACAATTATTCTCCTATTATGCTCCCNGAATTGGATATGTNGCACGNAACTATCTTCGTTGCGATTAGAGCCGCACTGAACTCTGTCAGTGGACCCTCAGTACCGGGAACTATTTCGTTAACGTCCGCACCAATAACTTCACAATTCTCAGACTCGAAAAGACTCTCAATCAATTCCACGGATCCCCAGTGACTCAAGCCCCCTGGAACTGGTGTACCAGTTGCTGGAACAAGTGAACCATCAAGACCGTCAACGTCGAAGGTTAGCCAAATCGGGCCGGAGATGCCTGAGATCCTATCCACCAACCTCTTCCATTCCATACTCCCATTGACTATGGATAGTAGATCTCTTGCGAACCAAGTCTCAACTCTATCCTCGCTCTCCATCACCTCTTCTTCCTCGAGACAGAATGCCCTAACGCCAATCTGCACAACTCTACCTACTCCCAACTCCAGAGCTCGGCGGATAACTGTCCCATGAGAAAATCTCTCCCCGTTCAACTCCTCTCGCAGATCGGCATGTGCGTCAATCTGAACGATGGTCACATCTGATATATCCCCCACCGAGGGGTGCTGATGTATATTCTCCAGTACAGGCAGAAGTATCCCATGCTCCCCTCCGAGAACTAGTGAGAACGTTCCACCAGCAAACCATGGCCTGACATATTCCCCGATGGAGTCCAGTTGCTCTCTAAGGCTTGGTGCCTCAGAGGACCATGGACTTGCAGTATGAATTCTAGCTCCGCACGGCAGATCTTTCTTGAGAACTGAGTCATACAATTCGACCTGGGAACTAGCTTCGATACATGCCTTGGGNCCGTGGCGCGTTCCTTCTCCGTAGCTACTAGTCATTTCAAGNGGAATCTGAAGGATAGCAATATCCCANGGGCCACTCTCCGACTCCTCAAGTCCTAGGAAAGTTTGACGGCCGGACCCATCCATGAGTATTCGAGAAGAGGACATAGATTAACCACTTCGGGTAGGTTGAACCATAGAATTGGAGCAATTAGCAAGATGTTTGAAATAACCTCGGCTTCCACCTNTAGCCGGTGAGAAGATGGGACTAACGCTAGCACAGCTGACTCAGGCCATCAAGAGTAAGGTTGACACCACCATGGAGACGCACGTAGCGGAGTCAATAGCAGAACACGCATTGGGCTTCTTCGGCTTCTCAAACAGAATTATCGACAATGCTCTCGAGCCTACAGACAGGAACATGTTCTACCAATTGCAGGACTACGATCTGCTTACCACAGAGTCTGAGGAGACCACTCTGTGGGATGGAAGGGAGTGGAGAATACACTACTGGAAGTTCAAAGCAAATGCTGAGAACTTTGCCAAATTAGCCGCTCAGAATGAAGACAAGGGAGAGGAAGATCCCTACGCGGACATCTACGANGGCATGCCNGCAGGACTTTGGAGAGAGAGGTCAGGGGTAGACGACGACTATGAGGAACCTTTGTTCTAGAGGTGCCAGCGGTAATGCTGGGAATTGTTTGAAATGCCGTATTGTGCGGAGGACAGCATGACCAGAGTCTTCTCGATAGCCGTAGTTCTCTCAATGATGGCGGTTTGTATTCCTCCGTGGTTCGCTTGGGCAGAGGAAGGACAGATCAATAGTTGTGAGATCNTTGCAGATTGGGATCAGCAATGGGAATTCTCAGAAGATGGAGGGTCCGAGNTATCACTTATTCATCGCTATCGAGCAGTTTTCGATCCGCCACTTACTGACTCTCTTTCACCTGATGACTTGAACACTAGTGTCGAGCATACCAGGGGTTCGCTACAAACATTAGGACAAAATATCTCGGTATTCGTTGCGGGAGGGGAGGTAGAAATAATCCTGGAAGATCAGCCCCAGTTCGGAGATTTTGTTTCGATATCTGTTCAATCCCCTGATGTCTTATGCAGCCGCTCTCTGAATATAACTAACTGGAACCAACCAATATCCGATCATGAGGTGACTAGGGAAACTAACTGGTCACTCACAGGAATGGAGGGAGAAAATCAGGGAGTCACTTTCGAAGGCAGAGGCTGGCAAAAGAGAANTGGACANGTCTTAGAGTCCAANGAACTAGGNAACGGTACACTGGTCCTAGATATGGCCAATGGTTCAGAGGGAGCATCTGTAGATCTGGAACTGGACAGAATTTGGCTAAATGAGACGTATCATGGAATTGAAATGATTAGTCAAGACTTCGAGATGTCAGGTTCTGGTCAGCTTGCTATTTCTACCGATGAGGGTGATGCAGGTGCGATGATAAATGCGGAGATCAAGGATGCTTACGTATTGCGATCATACAAAGACGGCAAGGTAACAGAGAGGATGATGTTCGAAGGGGATGGATGGATTTCCATTGATGGAGGNGATAATGAGAGNTCAGGAGGAATTTTCGGAGAGGTATTCTTGCTCTACTTCGAGACGTGGGATGAAGATGGATTTCGAAGACTTCAGGATATCCAGATTGAAGCCAATGCCTCTGCAAGAATCTCCGCTGCAGGNGAATTCTTCTCATTCGATCTAGAGGAGCTAATTCTCAGAGAGAAGTGGGAAGAAGGAGTCAGGACTGATCAGTACTCGAGGATTTTTGGAAGTGGCCAATTCGACTTCATCGCCTCAGATGAGGCNCCATACATAGAGGTGAATGGCACCATTCCAATCATCCACATGCAGTCAGAGGGAGGGGAGACCGTTGCTGACACTCTCATAGTGGATGGCACCTATGATGGCGACGCTGAGGGGTCTTTTGGACTGGTTAGGAGGATTGTAGAATCGGATGTCTATGCAAACGCAACCGGAATCCTATTCGAGGCCGATAAAATTCAGAATGAATTCTGGTTCAATGTCTCCGCCACACCTTTTGGTCCAATTGATCAGGAATGGGGGGCAGAGCATAATCTGACGTATGAGTATGTAGTCCCTCAAGAGGACTGGATGAATCGAACGATTCGTTACACTTATGTCGAAGACAACGGATCTACAGAGGAAGAGTTTCCAGAAAATTCCCCAATCATCCAGAATCCAGACTCTCCTGAAGCTAACGCTGTATTCTCCAACCATATCTCTAGAGAGACCGGAGTATGCCCACAGATATTGGTAATAGGAGATAGTTTCCAACTCATAGGGAATATGGACATGACTCTGGATGTATCCGTAATTAACAGTAAATTAGCAAACATAGATGGTCACGAAGTTACAGTAGCTGAGTGGATTGGTGTTTTTGCAGGCATCAGCTCTGCTAATGGAAGCGTAATCAACGAGGGACCACTCTCCGGGTTACTTAACGAAGTTAGCAGAGTAGTAACATTGGACATCGGTGAGAACTCCGAGATTTCCCTAATCGAACAGCAGAGGGTGGATAGGATTCTTTCCCCATCTATAGTTACATTCGATGAGAACACTCCTCCAATGCTCTCCGGTAACTCGGAGTCCTCGGTAAGATTCCGTGAGTCAGTCCTTTCCTCAGAGGGGGGCATTGCTCACCTGGAGATCTCTGTAGATGACGTAGACACAGATACGAAATCAGTGATTGTGGACATGTCTTCCATAGGGCTCGGACTTATCGAACTCTCAGACTCTGGACTTTCTGGGGATCTTGTCATTCACGATGACGTCTGGACCGCGAAAATCGTCCACAATGGCCTCCAGAGCGGTAATCTCCCAATCTCTGTAATAATGGAGGATTATTGGGTCACTAATCGTCAGGATGCTAGTATTCAAATTTCCAATGCTCCACCTCGTCTGATTCATCTCGACTTCTCACCAGACAGTGCTTTCAGAGGTGAGAGGATTCAAGTTAATCTTGGTGCCTATGATGGACATGGGATCAAGTCTGTCTCTGTTGACCTACAGTCCATGGGCGGGGCAATGGTCGAATTGTCTCCCCAATCTGTTGGATCTATCTGGGATTGGCAGTATAATGGAGACCTGAGATCCACGGAAATTACCACTTGGGCTGGCTCTTTCCAGATCCCGCCCAGTATGTCTCCAGGGAGGCAGAATATCCCTATCCACCTGGAGGATCAGGAGGGAGCGTCAACCACTACCACTTTGATCGGTGGAATTCTATCCAGCGAGATAGGTATGCAAGCTGAGAAGATCCTAATCGGAAATCAACCCCCCGCCATATCCAATCTAACGATCTTGAGAGACGGCATTCCAGTTGATCAAATCAAGTCACTGAATTCAGGAGGACAGCTGAACTACACCTTGGAGGTCACGATTCATGACTTCGATGGCATCTCCTCTGTACAGGCCAAGATAGGCAGACTTGCACCCATCGGCCAGTCCGAGGCGTGGAAGCTGATGTCAGATGATGGGATCGGACCCGACAGAGTATCCAATGATGGAGTCTTCTCTCTGTCATTCTCGGCTAGGTCATCTCTGAGCGAAGGAGAGATGACAATACTTATTCGTGCGACTGACATATTCCTTTCCACGACCGCAGAACAAGACCAACAGCACAATGTTTCCATCACTAAGTCAGACTCAGCAGAGTCGGGATCATCATGGATTTCTTCCAACTCTACTGCAATTATACTGATTTCACTGGTTTCACTACTTACTATAGGGGTGGGGTTATTCATCAATATCGTAAGAAATTCAGAATTGGATTAGATTGGTGCGAGTGCCGGGATTTGAACCCGGGTTCCCACGTTGGCAACGTGGGGTGATAACCGCTACACTACACTCGCGCACTCTTTGCAAACCAGATTGGCTTTTCTAAGCGTCGGTAAATCCTTCGATCAGGTTAGAGACAAGCTCCC
>NZTJ01000028.1 GCA_002697065.1 Methanobacteriota archaeon | reverse complement strand
ATCTAGCCTCCATTGTATAGTCGCATTTCCGATAGATTGGAATTGCCCATGTACCTCTACTGAACCTTCGAGCCCAGCCTGCCCGCTTGGCCCTTCCAAGGTTATGTTTACCCTCCCAACGGGAAAGAAAAACTCGGTGGTATTGCTCCATCTTCCAATGTCATTCCTCGCTGCAGCCATTCCAGTGATTGATACATCGGCGTAGTCCTCCGGAAGGTCGGGAACCTGGAAAGGCGAAGTCCAATTAACGATTCCAATGGGATTTGACCAATCAATAATGGTGACTCTTTGTTTGGGGGTATCGGAGGACTCCCTGAACTCCATCTCAACCTTCACTACCACTTCCTCTATTGTGCCATTGTCTTCCCCATGCTCATTGATGTGGCCCCTGAGGTTGTACTGTTGACCTTCCACTAGCCACGAGAACTCGGAAGGACTCTCTATCTCTACCCACTTCCCCTCTTGGTTTGTTCCCGGACCGGAAGTCTCGTTGCCTCCGCCGCCGCCACCAGAACCGGTATCGAACATTTCACTGGCAATTTTCCCNCCATCAATTATTCCGAATCCATATCTCGTGTTCCAGCTGTTTCCCTGGAAAGTACCATCTGTAGCCCACTCGCTCCTAAATTCTGATCCACTAGCCAGGAAACTTCTGATAGCCTCGTATCTCTCGATACCTGGCTCATCTTCGTCCATGAATGGCATCTTCCTCATTTCCCCTATTTCGAGCATTATTGCNACCATTCCAGCTACTGCTGGGGTTGACATACTNGATCCGGATGCTTGCGTATAATCGTCGCTGGCCCTNTTNACCTCNGATCCNGGAATTATTCCTGAAGACTCTGCATGCTGTGCNGAGTTAATGTTCGAACCAGGGGCAACGACCCANGGTTTCATCTCGTCCCACGAATCTCCATCNCCATCATCGATTCTTGGCCCGTAGTTNGAGTTNGAACTTATTGAGTCGTCATTTCTATCTANTGTATTCTTGTCATCCAGCCATCCAACGGTNATCGCTGTATCAGCAGCACCAACAGAGTTTACGTTGTTTGCNCCATCGTTTCCAATGGCAGCAACGCAGACTAATCCATTCTCTGAAGCCTGATTGACTAGGTTTGCTTCTGCTGAAGTCCCNTCTTCGTTACTNTCCCCTACAGCCGANCTGGCNCTACCGAATGACATCGAGACCACTTGTATNCCNCGACTGGATGCGTTGTTNCCCCAATCGGTGTCTCTGTTGTTGATTACCCATTGCAGTCCTGCTAGGATTGATTGGGAATTCCCNCCTCCGTAGTCTTCCATNACCTTGACATCGACAAGATAGGATCCCGGAGAGTACCCCTGATTCACACGACTTGAATCACCGGTTCCCAATGCAATCCCTGCAACATGCGTACCATGCCCGTCTCCATCGTCAGGATCCTCGTCATTGCAACCAGATTGNCCCACTCCTGTTGAGTCGCACCCCCCTACCCANTTGGGGTCCTCGATNTCATCGGGATCNTTCGTGTTATCCNTGTTGTTGTCCGAGAAGTCATCGAGCGAGAAATGNTCGTTATCTACGCCAGTATCAAGGATCGCGATTACCTTTCCAGAACCGTGGTATCCAAGACCCCTCAGCGTCTCGTCATACACTCCAGAAGTTCTTACCTTGGATCCCTTGGTAGCCTTGTCCAAGTATGGTGCAATCACACTTTGCTCCTCAACTAATACAACCCCTCCCAGTTTCCAGATGTCGATTAGAGAGATAACCGGGACGTGATCCAGAACTATGGCATCGAGATGATCCATGACCATGAACCAAGAACCGTCTGATTCCCACCCATNCGCTTCAATCGTCTCCCTCAAAGACTCAATGTCTGTTGGCCCGGGGTGCCATGCATAGTGAACGATTATCGCTACTGTCGGCCTACCGTCGCTACCGATGATTGAAGTTAGTGATACAGATTCTCTTTCTCCTGAAAGAATCATTTGCAACCTATCGTCAAACCCGTTTGAGTCGGAGTCCGACCAGAAATCTTCCCACCATCCGAATTCCATAGCTGGAGGGGATGAGTCGATTGGAGTGTGTTCTAGCCCCCAGTCCTTGCTGCACTCCTGATCACCACAAACCAAGGGCGAGATGGCTGGGGAAATTTCTCCAATAACCTCTCCCGGAGGTGACTCTTGAGTATCGGGGACGTATGCGGAACCTACTGGTACGTCTAGAAAGAAAACCAATATCGCCACTACCAACGGGGATAACTTGCCCTTGCTTCTTTTCATGGCTCTCAAAGAGAGCCACACTCAAGACCTGTATAATCCCAACCGGTCTGTGTACATAGGATTCTCACTTATGGCCACCTTATGTGATTCGCGGAAACCAGACAATTCAATCTTGAAACGCCTCCATCGTCAATAGCGATAATTTCTCCTCCGCAAGCCGGGCATATGGTGTTCTCTGCTAACTCTTCCAGCCAAGCCTTCCTTGTCTCCAACTCATCCCCTTCTTGCCTCAGCTTCTCGAGAACCCTCTGAGCCCTCCCTTCCAGAGGTTTTCCTGATACAGTCCAAGGGTCATCTCCCAAATCTCCCATTCTTGCAGTATTTTGTAACCGGATTTGATCTGAAACCGAGGATCCACCCATTGCACGATCCGATGATCCGAGGGGGCTCGGGGCCCCCTTGGCTATTGGTCTGGCCAATGCGTATGCTAGGAAGAAGCCGCCAATGTGGGCTAAATGTGCAATATTTGTCTCTCCCGCGGTCCCACTTTGGATAGAGTACATCTGGAATATTTCTAGCCCAAGTCTTACAAATGCAATTAACCATACTGGCCAAGCCCTAATCAAGAAAATTAGTGGAAACTCGATTTTATCTTCCGGCCAGCAGGCCATGTATGCCCCCAGTATCCCAAATGCCGCACCACCAGCCCCTATTGCCGGGGTGGGTGAATCCTGATGGGACATAATCCATGCAAGGTTCCCCCCTATCAATCCAATGATGTATATAGAAATCCATCTTTTTCCACCCATTCTCTGTTCCAGTGGGACTCCTGCCAACGCGATTACGAGTGCATTTCCTAGAACATGTATGAAGTCCGCATGCAACCAAGCAGACGTCAATATCCTATGGTGGTGGAGGGGGTCGCCAGCCAAAACCGGGATGACGCTGAATATGTCAATTGGATAGAACTCCAGAGTTCCCTGAAAAGAGGATAGGAAGAACTGGGCAAAATGAACCAGAATAATGGACAGGACCATTCCTAGGGCCATGCTATCCTTATTCCTGGCAGCATTAGCGAGAGGTGCCACTGCAATAATCACTAGAAAAGCCATCCAAGCTAGGTCTGCCCCCTCTAATTGATCCCACGTAAAGTCGAAGTCCCTTGGCATCGACTCTTCCTAGATGGCCGCTCTAAAGAGGGATTCGTAGTTGTGGAATAATCAATATGAGTAGACGCCTTCGTCGATGTATGTCCTCGCCGGGTTTGGCTGAAGCCAATGGTTTAGTTGTCCATAGAGGGGCTCAAAGGGTGCTGGATGGGGTCTCAGCTACTCTTTACCCTGGGGAAGTCGTAGCAATCATGGGGGAGAATGGGTCTGGGAAGACAACTCTAATTGAGGCATTCGCAGGGATTCTGCCACTTCGATCTGGAGATGTAATTTGGACGGAAAACAGCAACTCAATAGTTGTCAGAGATTCTCAGGGTCGGAGAAACCAACCTCCTTCTATGGGCTTGACCCTGCAGAAAGGGGGGGTTTGCGGGGACGAGACCGTCTTTGAGAGGATTTCAGTTTCACTCTCTGTAGGCGGAATAGAACATGATGAGGATCAAATTATTGAACTCCTGTCTTTATGGGGCCTAGAACATAGGGCCAATGATAAATTGGCTCATTTATCCGGTGGACTGAGGAGAAGGGCAGCAATCCTAGGGGGCTTGGCTCCAGCAGTCCTCAGTAAATCTCCCAAAGTCATCCTTCTTGACGAACCTTCAGAGGGGTTGGATGACTCTGCCAAGGATATTCTGAGAAGCTGGATCCGATCCTTATCTTCTAGGAATCACGCAATACTTATGGCAACTCACGACAGAGACATGTCATCATCAGCAGATAGGGTACTCACTATTCGGGATGGTTCGATAGAAGAGCAAAAGGGCGAATCATCTGGCGAGATCTGTAATTTGCCAAACCCCGGAGAAAGAGGCGATCAAACTCCACTTTCTTCCCTAGTTAAGTGGTCGATTAAGATGGAGGCCAGAAATCCGATAGAAACCGTTGGAAGAGTTACTCCGGCATTAGTGGCGATCCTTCTGTCATACGCCCTGCTTGCTGGACAGGATTTCGAACTTCAAGATAGCCGGCTTCACGCTTCCTTGATTCTCGCCCCCGCATTCATCGCTGCGGTCTCCTCTCCTGCTCTGGTGCACCGGCTCTCAGAATCGGACTGTGGACGTTGGTGGAATGCAGTAGCGGGGCCAATGGCACGGCCAGCCCTCTCAATTACAGGGGCATCTATTCTTCTGCCTATTCCAATTACATACTTGTCATGGGCAGTCCTCTCAGGAACCTTCAACGGGGCGGAATCCGAAGATGTGACTNTTTGGTTGTGGATCCCNGCTCTGGCCTTGATGGATCTGGCAATAGCNGCGACANCTCTCCACCTTCTGGTTGCCGANCTCTCAAGNTCTTCTTCNGCCCCAGCCCCTCTAATACTAGTCGTATTGGTNTGGCCNTTTCTAGAACTAACCGATGCACTTTCCTCAATTATGGACAATGGNATGGTTTGGAGCCTTTCGATACATGANCCAATTGTTAGTTGCATNGTCGCCAGCCTCATNTCCGCTTTGGTTTGGTTGGCGGCAGTNATGATTCCAGATTACTGACTAACAGCATTCATGACTAATGATAAAATCCGAGCAATATGGNCAATTCNNGCGCCTTAGCNATNCCACTCACAATAGCTGGNCTGATTTCCGTCNCCATAACCGCCCTTCTCGGCTTCTTCTACGCACCATTGGTNAATGCGGACTCATGGAATGCACCTGAGGCCTATCGGATNCTATACTGGCACGTTCCCTTTGCTTGGGCCTCTTTCCTATCCTTTTGCCTCCTCTTCTTAGGAGCAATCTCATGGTATGTTAGGAGGTCCGAGGGTGGCTGGACAATACTGGTCATAGGCTCTCAACTAGGCCTTCTCTTCGGACTCGGGGTGATAATTTCAGGTCCTATATGGGGCTCTGTAGAATGGGGNGTGCCATGGGATTGGGGGGANGTGAGGCTGAACTCTTACGCTCTTCTTACTTCAGTCGCGCTATTCCTGGTGATGTCGATTAGAAGTCAGCCAGACGGTGAGGAAACTAGGGATACTCTAGCCGCAGTAGGTTTGTTCGGTTTCGTTCTTGTCCCCGTCACAGCTGTTGCAACTACTCTATGGAGGAATAGGCACCCCGGGGTTATTCTGAGAGAATCGGAGGAGACGGGCGTGGACTTGGAAATCAAGCAAGTCATGGGTTTTGGGGCGTTATCTTTCTTGTTACTGTTCATCGGACTGGTGTTACTGAACTACTGGATATACACTCTGAGAAGGGAATTGGAGGAGGAGAATAGGAAAATCGACAAGGAAGTGCTCTCATGACTGGGACGGTCGAGGCAATTGTGACCTATTCGATCCTGGCCGCTATGCTCTACTCCTACGCGNNAAGTAGGATTTCNTCACTCTCAGAACTTAANAGAGAGATAGCACGAAAGAGAACAGNNGATTACAAAGAATAGCCTCAAACTANTAGGCAAGCCTTCTAACGGGGAGGTTTAGCGGATAACTGGGAGTAGCATGTCTGGGGGGTCGTTCTGTATCACATGCGGCGCAGATCCGCCNCTTTCCTCGGATAGGTTATGTGAGACNTGTCTAAGGAAGCGTACTATCCTCTCAAAGATGCCAGAGACAATACAGCAGAAGAGATGCGCAAAGTGCGAGGCCTTTGAGATACGGGGAGGGTGGTCCTCCATGAATCCCAATAGCATTGCAGATCTCAGAATTAGAGAGAACCTGAAACTAGAGGAGAGGGCTAAGGACATCAAGGTCTCATTCTCCGTTCAAGAGATAGATCAGAGAACAAACAGACTTCANGTGGATGTTTCAGGTTCGATAGACGGTTANGAATTCCAAGATTCACATTCTCCNTTGTTACAGACCAGTAATGCGGTTTGTACNCCATGCACCAGGAAGGATGGAGACTACTTCGAGGCCACGGTACAACTAAGATCGGCTGGAAGGAAGCTAGACGAAGATGAATTGTCTCAAATCCGCTCAACATTGGACGATTTGTTGACATCAATGGAGCCAAATCCCATGTTCTTCATATCAAAGGAAGGACCAGTCCCCGGGGGTTGGGACCTNCAGCTCGGATCAAAGAGCCTTGCTAGGAATTGGGGCAGGAGACTCACAAAGTCGTTTGGCGGCTCGGTTAAGGAGAGCTCAACTGTGGTGGGAGTAAACGATGGAGTGGAAGTGACACGGCTGACTCTAAGCTATAGGAAGCCGGCATATTCCGTAGGTGACGTAATCCGNCTNAGGAAGGCTCTATGGATGGTTGATAGNTGGCAGAAGGAGGGCCCGATTCTGAGAAGAATGGATAGATTTGAGAGGACAGGAGCGACTTGGAGAGACATGGAGGCCTCCTCCGTTGTTTGCTCAGTTTCTGAGCAGAGCATTGTACAGATTCTGAATAGGGACACTTCTGGTGCCGAATTCATGGATCCTAGCGACTACAAGATCTCAACGGTAGCTCTTCCATACGATGATGACGGGTCGGCGGAAGAGTTACGCATCGGTTTCATAGATGGGGAGTGGCTAGCATTACCAGTCTTGAGTAGAGGTGAGGGATGATGAGAGACCCCGATTTCCAGTCACTACTATCTGAATTCGACTCCCGTGACATGGCAGGATTCACTAGGAATTTCGTTAAGGATCTAAAATCTGCCTTCACGGCCGAATTAGAGATTGATGAAGATACAGACTGGAGTGGCGTACTATGCCTTGGAATGGGCGGTTCTGGGGCAGGTGGCTTGTTCTTGAAGGCCCTATCGGATGACTCCGGAGGACTCCCATTTGTTGTTTGGAATGACTACGGATTGCCCAGTTGGTGGGGGCCGGAATGGCTGGTAATCGCTACCTCCTACTCNGGTAATACCGAGGAGACCCTAGATGGTGTCAGGGAGGCGATTTCTGCAGGTGGGACNGTTTTGGGAATTTGCTCCGGCGGCGAGTTGGCGGATATCCTCTCTCATTCCGAAGGGTCGACATGCCTCCGTGTACCTGCAGGTCAAATGCCTCGCTCGGCGTTTGGACATATTTTTGGGACTCAACTTTTGGCCTGCTGGGAATTGGGGATTCTACCTAGACCCAGTCCAGAAGAAATAGAAGGTATGCTTGGCAGACTGTCTAAGGCATCTCTGGAATCAGACCTTTCTACCGACTCAGGAATTGCTGCTACTCTCTCCAGATCACTGGTCGAGAAGGAGATAGGNATTGTCGCCCCAACATGCCTGGGAGCCGCAGCATATCGTTTCACATGTCAGTTGAACGAGAACTCTGCCAAATTTGCAGGTGTCACAGATATCCCNGANATGAATCACAACGAGATAGTTGCNTGGGCTAGCAAATCATCNCATGATCGAGCACTACTNGTCCTCTCNGGNAATGNCCTGCACCCTCGAACGAACTCAAGGATTGAGTGGATGCTCGNNGAGCTTGAATCCAAGCCTACTTGGGTCATATTTTGCGAAGGNGAGAGCCTGCTGGANAGACTACTTTACGCCGCCCATATTACAGATTGGGTTTCAATNGGGCTAGCAATTCTGACGAAAGAGGANCCATCGGATATGNACCCCATAGAGTCACTAAANTCTCACCTCTCGTCCATTCAGTAGAGTGGTCCAAGAACTAANCTAGGNTCNGGATAGTCTCTGAGAGCCTGNTCTCTTTCTTGNGGGGATACAACACCNGGGAGGTCATGCGTAGTAGGCTCAANCAANGATAGTTGGAAATGCAAGTGAGGCTCCCAACCACCNTTTTCATGATAATCTCCGAACCAGGCAATCACTTCTCCANNAGAAATCTNCTGGCCTACTCGAATATTTTCTATTGAATCACTACTCAGATGACCATATAGTGCCCAAAGGCTCACTCCATCCAAATCGTGTTTGGAAATTATCACATTTCCGTAATCCCCCGGTTCTGGATTGTATCCGAAGTGNGATATCTCNCCTTTCANGAAAGACATACAAGGCGTCCCCACTGGCCCACAAATATCGATACCNACGTGNAGGAAGCGCTCTCCCGCAAATATCTCTGTATTGTACATTCCAGGTCTGAGCTCGTCGTACNTCCCTANGCTGAATNCCGTTTCAGGCTGTACCCAGNGNCCNTTTGATAGATCGAGAACNGTATATTCGCCGATNATATCGACGACTTCACTGAATTCGTGCCTCTCCCAATCTATCATGNCCTTCCGAAGAAGNCTCATGCAATGACTCCTCCTCTTCAGCCCTCTCAGCNAGACTTCTCAANCCACTCTTTTCACGCANNTCCTTCTTGGTCTTGGAACCTAGCTCCTTGAGCATCTCTGTCTGCCTCACAACATTCCCAGAACCAGAGCTAAGTTGCTCAAGNGCCTTTTCATATGCATCATTTGCCTGNCCAAGTTCGTAACCCAAAGCCGTAAAGGTCTCCAAGAATAGAACCACCTTGTCGTGGAGCTTCCCCCCTCTTTCCACAATCTCTATCTGGTTCCTAGATTGCTTCTCCCTTTTCCATAACTCCTGGATAAGCATTAGAGTGAGCATCAGGCTTGAGCCACTGACAACCTTGACCCTCCTGTCTCCGAGCAAATCTTCGTACAGACTCTGATCCGCTCTCATTGCATCGATGAAAGCNCCTTCNANNGGNACNACCATTAGNACGAAATCNGGAGTGTTNTANCCNTCCATNTCCTCNTAGTTNTTGGTTGCCAATTTCTTCGAATGTTCCCTTATTGATCTGCAATGTGCTTTCATTGCGGAATCAGAGGTCGCATCATCTTCTGCATTTACGTACTCTGTGTAGGCGGTCAGAGAGACCTTTGAATCAATCACTACTTGACGATTTTCAGGTAGTTTGAGTATGAAATCAGCCCTCTTACCTTTCTCTCCATTTCTACCCCTGTCCCACTCTTGTTTGATGTAGTCTCTTCCTTCAGCGAAACCCATACTCTGCAAAAGATTCTCCACTACTACTTCGCCCCAAGCTCCCTGAGCCTGGGAATCTCCTCTCAAAGCCAATGCAAGCTCCCTGGTTTCTTGGGCTAGACTAGTCCCGAGGGCACTAACGTTGTCTACCTTCTCACCCAAGGTGGCAGCCCTAGCAATATCCTTCTCCTTAGCTTCTTGGATAGCTTCGATATACCCTCCCAGATCCTGCCTAAGGTCGTCCGTAGCCTTCTTGAAAGAGGACTCTTTTTGTTTATCAGCAGCCTCTACTGCCTGAGAAAACGCCTCTCCAGCGGCTATTCTGAATCCATCCAGCATCTGTTGATGGGCTCTCTCTTCTTCTTTATCACCAACTTCCAGAAGTGCCCTGGCTCTAATCAGTTCCTCTTCTAAAGAACTTGAATCTGAAACGACCTTCGCCCTAGATAGGGCCCATCCTAAGGATGCACCAGCAAGCATCCCCAATGCAATATACGCTAGCCCCAGTGCTTCCACAATCCTAGTAAATAATCGAGAGTATTTGAACTATGCATTCCAACTAGGTATTTGGATTAATTCAAACACCCCGTCGCAATGTCGAACCATGCGCCTCCGCTCACTAGCAATACAACTCTCAAAGTTGGAGAGAATATCGAGTCCAGATTTGAATCTTGAGCAATACCAGACAGATGGAGAAATCGCAGCTAGATGGCTTTTCGATATTCAATCGTTCAATGATCTTAACTCGGGTTGTCAAGTAGTAGATTTGGGGTGCGGAAATGGGATATTGGGGATTGGTGCAGTTCTAATGGGCGCGAAGTCAGCAATACTGGTGGATTCCGATGCAGAATCTTGTGAGGTTTCCACTAGGAACGCTGAGTCTCTCGGAATCAGCAACAGTGTGAGAATTATCAATTCCAAAATCGGTGAAAAGAATATTGAATTCAATGAAACGGATCTTGTAGTATCAAATCCTCCATGGGGGACGCAAAAGAAAGGATCCGATAGGGTATTTCTGCAAGAAATCATCTCAATAGGTGCCGTTGCTCATTTAATGCATAGTTCACGGGCGACTCATATCGGGAATTTCTTCAATGAATTTGACTGGTCTTCTGAAGAATACGGGAACTTCGACTTCGCCCTCCCTGCAGCATTCGAGCACCATTCGAGAACCAGGGGAAGAACCAGGGCCTCTTTGTGGCGCGTCTCTCCTCGGTGATTTCACGCTTTTACTGCCGTACCGTTCATAGGGGGTCTTCTGGTCGGCGGGCCGATGGCAGCATCAGTCGGTGACCAAGTCACGCCGGGCAATCTCATTGAGATTGGGTCCGAGGTGGAGTTCGGAGATGGTATTCATTTGACAGAAAGAGGACCTGTTGCAGTTCTCTCCGGAAGCGTTGTGAAAGACTCAGGGGTGATATCTGTGGATTCCTCTGCACCTCCAATCAACTCGCCAAAGATAGACGACGTGATCATCGGAGAGGTCAATNGGCTAAATGAGAAGACTGCAGAACTGAGGGTCCTCCATATAGAGACCAACGAGGGAGGTCATAGGGCTGTCCCAGCATTGAAACTCTTCGCAGACATCTACGTGTCAGAGATTGTCGATCGATTCATCCCTTCTGCAGGAGACGGTATGAGAAAGCGGGATATAGTTCGTGCTAGGGTGATTAACGTAGAGCCCATGCTCAAAGCCTCTACAAAGGGGGANCCAGAACTAGGGGTGCTGTATGCTTCCTGTCCCGTGTGCGGGNTAGATCTTCTGGCAAGTGAAAGAAAGCCGGACTTCAATGTTGAGTGTCCGCGNTGTGACTATAGTGGATTTAGAGCTCTTTCAAATGGTTTCGGGCATGGTTTTGAGACTCCCTCAGACTCNNATCTNAAAAGNCTCAATCGTCCNGGTGAGCGTTGGTCTAGCGAAGCNGAGTCNATGCTGGGGCACGAAGGNGCTAGGCCCTANCTNTCACCTGCTGCGGATCATAGNAGGGGNTGGTCACATGAGATNCCAGAATCTGCCAAGNGGGCNCCCTCATCTAGGGGCAGAGGTGGTAGGCCCCAGAGNGAGATGTTNCCTGCNACNTGTACTCTTTGCGGNATTGATACNAAGGTTCCGTTCAAACCAACTCCTGGAAAGCCCCTGAGATGNCGAGATTGCATGGAAAAGGTAGAATCAGGAAAGGCAAGCAAGGANGATCTTGCCAAGGAGAGGGAAGTCATGAAGAGTGCCAGATCAAAGTCTCAGAAGGAGTTCGGAGTCAAACTGTTCGTAGGAGGGGTATCCTACGATGCTTCTGAGGATGAATTGAGAGAAGCCTTCTCNGTCCATGGGAAGTTGAAGGACGTCCACATGGCATTGGATAGGGAGACCAAGAAACCCAGAGGCTTCGCCTTCATAACCTTCGCAGATAAGAAAGAGGCCAAAGCCGCAATAAAAGCGTTGAACAAGTCAGAGTTCAAGGGGAGGAAGATCTCCGTAGAGGAATCCTCTTCCGGTGGTAGAAGCAAGAGCAAGAGAAGGAATAGAAGATAGCACTAGACATAGAAGTCAGACGAAGCCTCGTTATCGCCCATGCTCAGGTAATCCTCGAGAGAACTCTCCTCTCCTATCCTCTCCATCAGCTTTGCAGCAGTCTCCTTGGTGGTGTCAAGATCCAAATCCAATGT
Organism: Methanobacteriota archaeon; assembly: GCA_002697065.1. The sequence goes on along the minus strand of NZTJ01000028.1, from coordinate 3,669 downwards.
AACATCGAATGCCTGCTCCAGCCATCTAGCCATTCTCTCTGCAGCTAGAATGTCAGAACTAGCCCCTATTGTCTCAGCAATCACCCCTATGGCAGGAACGTCCTTCGTGGGGGCTAAGGAAAGAACCATTCCGGCTACTCCAATCATTCCTGCCTTCGGTTGGTCTTTGCTTACCTCTATGTCTTCCTCCTCTAGACTTCTGCTGACCTTCTTGTCAGAGCATACTGCGAATACCGAACGCCTGTCTGGCTCAGAGGCAAGACCAGCCAGTACGAGCAACCTACTTGCCCCCGACTCTTCTGCCAGATCCAATATTGCTTCAGCAACCTCGAACTGTCCCGATGCCGTCATCGGTTGCATCACCCCAGTAATGGTCACCAATTCTTCCCCATCAGGGAGCGTGGTTGTGTTGATGTCTAGCCTTGGTGGGCCAATCAAACCCTTCTCTGATAACGTGGCGTGAGGGGGGAAATCTGGATGCAGTATCCAGCCAATAGTTCTAGAAGGGTGCTTTTCTACTACTGCGTCAATCAGGATTTTACCTACATTCCCCACTCCGGGAACCGCCTCTAGAATCATGGATTTATCCGGAAGCCCAATCCCTTCTAGCCAGTGTATTTTGGCTCTGTTCAAGAAGCATCATCCTTCCTAGGTGAGGGTAGAGATTTCACCCACTCGTCNCTACCTGCATCCTGNCTTTTNCTTCGCCTGGATCCCTGTGGATCTTCGGGTGAGAACTTCAGAGAGGCCGCGGNCTCCATCCTGCCTCCACAGGTCTTGCACTTTTCCCCAAGTCCAAACTCTCTGCATTTTATGCATCTCTGGAGCCTAGTTCTAGCCATGATTGAGATTAAGCCCACCGATTAGGTTCATGAATTATGTTCCTGCAGATATGGGATCATAGCCTTTCTATGGATATGGATCCCTCGACAGAGTCTATTCTCAGAGAAGCGGCCTCCTGAGCAGCTTCCCATACCGACTCAGCAGAAGGGTAATCCGGAGCCTTGATGTCGACTCTGTAATTAGGAGCCCCGTCATAGTGACATGTGAGGGTGACCTCTTCCACGCCCTTGGCGCAATCCTCTGCTGCTTGCAAAGCTTCGCTAATTGCGACGACTCCTTCGGGACCCCAAACCTTGATTTCGAACATTCCTCTTATCTCCACGAACGGAGGGATGATATTTTCTATTGCTAGCTCAGTAACCGTCGCTATCCAATCTCCCTCGAAACCGGAATCCTCCAGAGCGCTTTCGTTTATCGCACACTCCTCTAGCGCTCCATAAAGTGATCCGAAGGCCTCTTTCATCTCGTCTGAGACTTCCACCGTCTTCTCCTCTTCCCAGCCAATCCTCTCCGCTGCAACTCTCATTATCTGGGATGCACGCTGCTCGTTCTTCCAGGATTGCAATGCATCTCTCCTTCTCTCCTCGGAAACTGATTTTATCGAGAGTGTGATGCTGTCTCTGTCCTTTTTCACTCCGATTACTTTGGCTACCAGCCTCTGCCCCTCTCTGACGTGGGCTCTGATGTTCCTGACCCATCCAGTAGCAATCTCTCCAATGAAAACGAAACCTTCCCTGTCAGGATATGTGTCCAAGGACAAGTAGGCCCCGTTTTCCTTCACGCTTTTCACGGAGCAGACCACTAACTCTCCTTCTTCAGGCCAGTCGTTGGATTGTTCCGCCAAGATTCTGCCTCTCTAGTTCAGAACCTCGACTACAGTGCATCCGGTAAGATTAGCCAGTCCACCCGCTGGCTCTGCTAGAGTAGATCCGCAAATGGTACAAGCCACAATGGTGGAGGACCTATCGAAAATCGTGGCTTCATTTCCACAATCCTTGCAACTAACTCTCAGAAACCTTCCTGCCATACTAATCTCCTCAATTATCAACAAGTTCGAATTTCCTTGCCCTCTTTCCCTTTGGAGAGTGCGCCTTGCCAGTCTCTGTACACCTGTACACCAGGTTCACTCTCTTGGTCGGCTTCTCTCCAGAAGGCTTCGGACGAGGGAATCCTCTGTACCCAGCAGTGACTCTTCTGAACCTTCTTTGACCCCATTTTAGTTCGCTAGCCCTCTTCTTCTTGACTCTCTCAACTGTGTGTTCAGTATGCTTCCCAGCAGAGGGGCTGTATCTCATAACCTTCCTCGGCATCTTTACCATTTGTCACCCTCCTTACTGCTTGTGCGCCGCGAGCCACCAATGACCCGTATATGAATCTAGTCGAGCGATTAGAAGATGTGCCCCCCCNGCTCCAAGAAAAACACAAGAGTATCTCTAGCGTCCGAAGTCCATGGTTGCCGACGAGGCCATACTCTGGATCTCTCTGGTTTTACTGGCNATTGGNTACAACTTTCATCGAATGGGCCCTTCTTTTGTTAGAAGNAGGTTCGGTTTCCCATTGGCCCTACTTGGGGTGACTTCTTTTGTCCTGCTTCCTGAAAGNCTGGCTGATACCGAAAGTGAGTTACACGGAGCAATCCTAACTCTTTTCAAATGGGTAATCTTATTTTTATTTGGATCGTTCATTGTCCTACGAAGCTCTTCGACATATGGGGGCTACTCTACTTCTGGCATGCTTCTAGGATGGACAGCAATCCTAGCATCATGGGCAATAGCCTATCTCGAATTCCTNCCAGTTTCTATNNCCGANACAATTAGGTCATTATTCTCCNTTTTGGGAATCNTGCTGGGCTTCTCTCTNGTTTACNTAGGTGCTTCTATTNTCGAAAGATCGGTTGGNNTAGAATCCTATTCCGANCCTCTTTCTAATGAGGAGGNGGAGNTAGTANGGACAATTCTACATAGNCGCTTGGGAGGGGATGGTCATGGGAATTGACTTATCGGAGTCTATTCTTCTTNTTGCGGGGGGNGTNGTTCTATCNTCATCTTTCGCCATTATTCATTTTGCATCAACATTCAACAGATTCAACAGATCATTAGCTCTNTTGGGNCCAGTATTTCTCTCAGTCGCTTCTATCTATGCGATGATGATGCTTTCGGAAGAGGGNGCGACTTCTACATTGAGGTCCTCAATTGCCACATCACTAGTCGGATTAGCGACTCTCTTTCCTGTATTCGCTGCCATTCTTACTATTGTCTTGTTCAGGATAACCCTCTTAACAAATCGGCCGGTGGGCGCGTCGTCTCAGTGAGGTTGTAGTGCATGTCAAAGGGAACTCCGAGTATGGGGAAGAGGCAGAAGTCCACCCATATTCGATGTCGGAGATGTGGTCGCCATTCATACCACAAGCAGAAGGGACAATGTGCCAGTTGCGGTTACGGAGATACGGCCAGGCTCCGCAAGTACAGGTGGAATAAGCGAAACCGAACCATGTGGCAGAAGAAGTAATCCAAGCCGCAAATGCCTAAGTCTTGTTCTCTTACCGGATGATGGTACCGATGTGCGGCATCATCGGAATAGTTGGCTCTCCCGGCTCTAACGTGGCTACGTCTGTGTATGACGGTCTGATAGTTCTACAACACAGGGGCCAGGATGCTGCAGGAATTGTTACCAGTGACTACGAGAACATTTGCCACAGGAGGGCAAACGGCCTCGTCCGTGACGTTTTCTTGGAGAGACACATGAAGAGGCTAAAGGGGTCGATTGGAATTGGTCATGTCAGATATCCTACAGCGGGATCTAGCTCTTCTGATGAGGCACAACCGT
>NZTJ01000027.1 GCA_002697065.1 Methanobacteriota archaeon | reverse complement strand
TCTCCGAAGTCCGCCTCCATTCCGATGATGATCAGCAGGAATATCTGCGCCCCCCCTCCCGTCGCCCACATGCCCTTGGCAAGCACTATCCTGCTGATCTCCGGCCTCCTCAGGATGAAGCCCCAACCAGCGAATATCTCCTTGAACATCTCAACAGCGCCTCCCCCCCTCTGCTCGTCCTGATCGGGCCCTCCGTGGGGGAGCGTCGAGATCACCACCGCAGCCACCAGGAAGGTGACCGAGTCGATCATCAGGCCAGTCTCGACGCCGTACTGCGAGATCACGAACCCGGCGATCCCGGCGCCAATGCCCATCGATGCGGACCAGCCACCCGATATCAGGGCGTTCGCGGTCAGCAACTCGTCATCGTCGCACACCCTGGGGAGGTACGCGGTCTGAGCAGGGTCGTAGGTCGCACGTCCCAGTACCAGCAGCATGGCCAGCACGTACACGGAGAACAGGCTGTCCAGGAGCCCGAGCAGTATGAACGAGGTCAGCATCAGGAACGAGAAGATGTTGGCCAGGACCATCAGCGTCTTCCGGGGGAACCTGTCTGCGAGCATACCGGTGATCGGTTCCAGCGGGGCGAACGTGAAGCTGCGGACCGCGAGCACGCCCGCTATCGCCAACGGCGAGTTGTCCGAGGCCTCGCCTGCCAGTATGAACATGGCGAGAACGGTGAACCAGTCACCTATGTACAGGATCATGTTCGATCCCCACAGGCGTCCGAACGTCCTGTTCGATCGTAGGAGCTCCACGTACCCCGGGCTGGTCACGCGCACCGCAGGGCACCGGTGCTATCACTGTCACCCCCGGGCCAACATGAATAAGTGGGGGTTTCCGACGGAGAGTCTGTGAAGCAATCGCGCATTTGCATGCTAGACCTCGAGATGTCCGGTCTCGACCCCGACAAGGAGAGGATAATCGAGGTCGCATGCTTCGTCGTAGAGGCCGACCTGACTCCGGTCGAGGGAGCTGAGATTTGCCTAGCGGTGATGCCCGACGATCCCGGAGTCCTGGACACGATGGACGACTGGAACACCAGGACCCACGGCGAATCAGGCCTAATCAGGAGGGTTAGGGAGGAGGGNGTGTCGATAGCGGAAGCCGAGGAAGCGGTGATGGCCCTGCTCAAGGAGCACATGACCAAGGGCGCGATCATCGCNGGNAACAGCGTCCACCACGACATGCGATTCATCAGGAGGGAGATGCCGATGGTCGCAGACTACTGCACCTTCAGGATCATCGACATCAGCTCCTTCAAGGAGCTGNTNAGGAGAATCGNCCCGAANGGCCCTCGCTTCTACAAGAGGAGCGACCACACNGCCCTCGCAGACGCCANGGGGAGCCTGGANGANCTGAAGTTCTACGTCGACAACTACNTCGANATCNAGTAGGGCCTTCCAATCACAGGTCCANGCCTATNGGNGANCCCTCTGGAGANGTGATCAGNAGGTTCACNCCCTCCCCGTTCCTGAGATAGCCGATCAGCTCGAAGCCATGCACCTTCCTCCCNGCNACCCTGGCNAGNACCGGCAGCTCCNCNTCCTNCTCCGGTTTCAGGTCCCTNCTGTGACCNTCCTCCTNGTCGTACCACTCCAGNCCNAGGGGCGCGGGGCTGAATCGNACGCCGAGGATCATCTCCACGCCCTCGGTCCAGTCGGCGGCCTCCGCATCCGCCTGGCTGGGATGGGCGTAGGCGTTGGGGTGGCTGTGGAGGAAGCTGGCGAACCTGGACCCCCTCGCCCCCCTCTCCTCCGAGAACACCCCGTCCGTCCACTCCTCTGGGACGTGGTGGACGCTGTACGAGTCGCCGACGTTCACTATGTGCGGCTCGCCCAGCAGGAACCCGGAACCGGAGAAGCTGGACTGGGAGGGTCCGAAGACCTCCTCGACCTCATCGGGGTTGGGGCGCTCGGGGTCCGGGTCAAACCCTATCAGGACCTCGTCAGGTATCGACTCCATGCTCCAGCGGACGACCGTCCGCATCGTCTCCAGGGGGACCAGCAGGTACGTGGCGTATCTGTCCCGCTGCTCGTACGAGTCCCTGTTGTACGCCGTCGCGGCTTCCAGCAGCCAGTCTCCCATGGATTGCCGCTGGAGTGGACGCGTTTGAGGCTACGCTACAGACAGGTCGAGGACTACGTGGTCCCAGTGGGGCGCGTACGACTTCACTCTGACCAACCCCGAGCGGTTGTGCGAGCCGGGCCTGATTGCTGATGCTGACGCCTCGACCCCCTCTGCCCATGAGGAATGGTCGGACGAGGGAGCGAGCCCGTGGATGTGCAGGGTCCCGCCATCCTGACTCAGGACCCTGAGAGCAACCTCCAAACCGTCTTCAGAGCTAGGCAGTAGACCCAGGAAGACCCTGTCAGCCACTCCCTCCAGCGACTTGCTAGCCTCCCTGCTGTCGCCCTCGTGCACGACGCACCTCTGGTCCACCCCATTCGTCTCGAGGCCCCACTTGAGTGCCTCGATAGCCTCCGGGTTCCACTCGCAAGCGTGCACCATGGAGGCCCCACCGTGGACCAGGGCTGGAAGTGTGTAGTAGCCTATTCCCGCGTAGAGGTCCACCAGGACCTCATCATCCTGGGTGACCTCCCCCATCCGCCTCCTCTCGTTCACGTTCCCCGAGGAGAACATGCAGCGAGTCATCCGGTATCCGTAGTCAACGCCGCTCTCGCGCCTCACGACCCAGTCGTCATCGCCGAGCAGCATCTCGACCCCGCTCTCTCTCATATCCCCGCTGACCTCGCCCATACGTGCGAGCCGCTTGGCCCCGAGGGCTTCAGCGACGGCCTCCCAGAGCTCACTATCTGCCTCCCACTCTGATCCTCTGAACGAGTCGTGGGGGATAATCGCCACGTCAGAGAAACGCTCCCATCTCCGGGGAACGACTCCCGGAAGGTCTCCAGACGCCCACCTCATGACAGCTTGCTCCAGACGGGAATGGGGGTCATCTGCTCCCATGCTATCTCCTCTGAATGTGCGCTCTGATTCGCTCGGCCATCTCCTTGCCTATTCCCGGGACGTCACGGAGGTCCTTCACGCTCGCGTGCTCAATCCCCTTCCTGCCACCGAAGTGCCTCAGCAGGGCCTGTATCTTCTTCGCACCGAGGCCATCCACCTCCTCGAGGGGGTCCGCCAATGCGCCCTTCCCTCTTCGCTTCTTGTGGAATGTATTGGAGAATCTGTGAGCCTCATCGCGAGCGTGGACCAGTACCCTGCCCTTCCTTTCCAGCAGGATGGCCTCCTTGCCCCTCATGTGGAGCGACTCCTCCCTCTTTGCGAGTGCCGCTATCGGGAACAGNCCTAGCAGNCCCATCTCTTCCAGCGTCCTCTCAATTGCCGAAAGGTGCGTCTCGCCCCCGTCCAGGAGAAGCAGGTCCGGCCACTCCTCCTGCCTCTTGGCCCATCTCGAGACCACCTCTGACATCATCCTCAGATCATCCTGGGCATCGGATCTCACCCTGTAGGTCCTGTACTCCTCCTTCGATGGCCTTCCCTTGCGCAGAACTACTGAGGCCCCGACCCTCTCCTTTCCGAGTGTCTGGGACATGTCGAAGCATACGATGTGGTCCAGAGTGTCGAGNCNCAGGAGGNGGGCAGCNTCGTCTGCNGCCGCCTTCTCNAGGCTCCTGGAGCGAGCCCCCCTGATCAGATGGATCTCCGCGTTCCTATCCGCCATGGTCCTGAGCTTGGACAGCTCCCCACGCANGGGGACTTTGACCTCGACAGATCCTCCCCTCCTCTGGGAGAGCCAATCNCCCATTGAGTCTCCCATCGGAGACGGGACCAGGATGCTCTTCGGAGGACGTCTTTTTGCATAGTGCTCTGACAGGACNAGGGACACCGAGTCGGATACNTCCCCNCTGTGTATCAACTGGTACTCAGTCTGCCCCCTNATCATCCCCTTCTTGGCGTGTAGTATTACCAGGCAACCGCTGTCCCCGCTTGATGCGAATCCGATGGCATCGCAGTCCTGGTAGAATCGGCTGGAGACCACGTTCTCCGACTTGGCGCTCTGGACTGAGCCTATCATGTCCCTNACCCTGGCNGCTCTCTCGTAGTCAAGCCTCTCCGANGCCTCGTCCATCTCGGACTGCAGCCTCTCAATCAGGATTCCTGCATTCCCATCAAGGACGCTCTGGGCTGCCATCACCCTCTCAGCATAGTCCTCGCCCCCCTTTGCTTCGATGAAGCCAAATGGAGGCTTGTCCGTCTTGTCCCTGATCCCGAAGTGCCTTCGTAGGAGCTTGACCACTAGCTTTGCGGCACCGGCGTCGGGAAAGGGCCCCCAGAACTTCGATCCCTGGGGAGGGTTCCTCGTGTACATTATCCTGGGCTTCTCATGGGCGGTTAGTGCGATGAAAGGGAACGACTTCCCGTCCTTCAGCATTGAGTTGTACCTAGGCTGGTTNGACCTGATGAGCTCCCTCTCAAGGACGAGNGCCTCGGTGGGCGTCTGAGTGACAATGAAGTCTANCTTTTCNGACTCCTGNAGCAGACGNGGGATCATCTCCCGGTCNGGGTTTTTTGCGAAGTAGGACCTGACCCTTGATCTCAGGTCNGTGGCCTTTCCTACGTACAGAACCCTCTCATCGNCTCGTTTGAACAGGTACACTCCTGGCTCCTTCGGGAGCTCCANCTTCGNANGGTCNAGGCCCATTTACGGATGAAGCGACGGCCGCCGGGTTTGATTTACACTTTGCAAGACGGANCACCGTGACGAACCAGCGCCAACTCGAGATTTTGGCANATCTCTCGAGCTTTGGTAGGGATCTCGAGGAGTCGTGGGACGTTCCACGGGCAATATCTCTAGTCGGTCTTTCCGAGCACCTGGGGGTCGTTCGATCAGCACTCCATCCTCCTCTGAACTCACTGGAGGAGGGGGGATTGATAGTTTCCAGGACCGCCCACGTCATAGGGGCACCTCGTAGGAGGAAGGTGTACCATGCCACTGACGCGGGAAGGGAGGAAGCCGCCAAGCGCACTAACCCGGAAAAAAAGCGTAGAGGAAGGTCCGTTGGACCCATCCCCGAGCAGATACTCCTTCACGGGAGGGAGGACGTTGTCGGAGAAATCTCATCGAGTCTTTCTGATGGTTGCAGCATCCTGCTGGAGGGGCTTCCTGGAATAGGTAAGACGACCGTAGCGGCTTCCCTGGCAGATTCCCTGATGGACGAGGGATGGCTAGTGAGGTGGGCCAACTGCCAGATCGACTCAGACCTTTCCTCGATTGCAGGTATGTGGTTCGGCGGGAGAACCCCATCCTCCAAGGACGCAATTTCAGCAAGAGCGGACTCAAAGAAGACGCTCTTGGTACTGGATGAGGCTCAGCAGTCAAGCGGAAGNCACTCTGACTCCATCCAGGANATGCTNGAAGCATGCTCTGAGACCTCNGCAGTCTTGCTAGTGGTGACAAGGGCGCCGAATCCTTTCACGGAGATGTCCGGNTTCGAGTCAATCAGGTTGGAGGGNCTGGAACCGTCTATGGCNAGGGCCCTACTTCCAGAGGAGATTAGCGANGAGGAGGCTATGGAGGTCTGTCTANCAATGGATGGTCANCCCCTTGGAATNAAACTCTGGTCCCCCGATGACGATCTACCNGGGNNNGGAGCTGTTCAGGAGTACGTCGAGTCNCAGGTTCTCAGGAGGCTNNCNCGCGANGGAACCTCATCATTGGACGAGCTCTCACTNTCTCCATTGCCCCTNGAAGTGGGGGAGATGCTAGAGCAAGAGGGGACCGAGGAACTGGATAACTCTGCTATACTACGATGGTCAGGGCATCTCGTCGAGCCCCATCATCTGGTTAGGAATGTCAGGAGGACTAAACTGGAAGGTAAGAGATCTGCCAGGCTTCACTCCAAGCTAGCAGAGATGTGGGCAGGTCGTCTGGGCCCAAGGGCTAGGAGGATCGAGGCTCATCACAGACTGGAATCAGGATCTGATGTTGGTCCCGGCTGGATTAAGGAAACAGTCGCCCAGATAATGGAGGAGGATTCTTCTGCGGCAGCCGTAGTTCTCGATCAAGCAATCACATCTAATCCAGAGGAGGAACTCTTCGAACTCGCAGCAGACCTCGCACTCGAGAGGGGCGAGACTAAGGTGGCATCTGGCTACATCGAATCTCTGAGTGACGGTCCTAGGAGGGATATGGCCTCATCCAAGCTAGCGAGGGCCGAGGGAGAGTGGGAGAAGGCAGACGAATTAGAGGCCTCTGCAATATCCAGACTAGACCCGGGGGACAGGGTCAGGGCAGAGATATCTTCACTGGTCAGGAGGTACGATGATCGGATTCCAGGAACGGGGAGCAAGATGCCTTTGCAGTCTCTACTATCCGAAGCTGACTCCATTACGATCTCGGATCTTGTAGCCGAGGACAGGGAGCTCGCTTCCCTGGCTCTGGACATGCTCCGGTACTCCCTAGCCCTAGACACCGGAAACATGGAGGAGGCCTCTAGGACTAGAGACTCGATAGANGGCAAGATAGGATCAGATGACCCAAGGGTGCCATCACTGAACCTAATGTCCAGGCTGTCAGCGGGAGCAGAGGGCGAGGCTTTCCTGTATGAGGCGCTGGAGGATGCTAGATCCCACATCGACTCCACGAATGACCAATTCGATCGACTACGGACTATTCATATGTGCCTGGAGGCAAGCTCAGATCCCCCAGATTGGCTCTTGGAAGCCCACTCAGAATTCGATCATGGAGCGCTAAACGAGTCCATGGCCCATCATCGCCGTGCTTTGGCCCACTGGTGGTACTGGAGAGGGGCAGTCAACAGGGAGGAGCGACTCTCAAGCTGGAAGGAAGCCATAGTAAGAATGCGGGCTTCGGGAAGCATAAACGCGGCACGGGAGCTTACAGCGAGACTTGGTNGNGANCTCTAGATCTCGGCTCCGATGAGTGTTCTGGTGTCGACGATTCCAGGAACAGACCTGATGCCCTTGACAATAGCCTCAGTGAGCTCAGACTCTTCGTCTGCCTCTACCTTCACGAAGCAGTCGAAGTTACCGAACACTACCCATATGCCCTTGACGCAATCGACCTGTGCCACCTGCTCCCTAACCCTGACCTCCTGTCCGGGCTCGGTCGTAATCAGAACGAATCCTACAGCCAACTCTACACCTCCACCGCAATCAATGTCTCNGTCTTCCTGACCCCTTCCACGTGCCTCATCTCCTCGATTAGTGTCCGAGACATCTCCTTCTCGCTATCGAAGTCAATCCTCGCTACTAGGTCTAGCTCACCATAAACCACCGANACCTCCGATACAGACTTCATCTCTAGAAGTTGAAGATATACATCTCTCTCGCGCCCGGGCGAGCAGGATATCAATATCCAAGCCAGTGCCATTCGGACGTTCCGCCNATTTGGACGCTTATGACTCCTACTGTGACATACTAAGAANGGGTCAAACGACGCAAGTCATTAACCCTGATTGCGAATGGCATTGCCCATGCGCTTGGCTGTCTCGCTCGTCTTGATGCTTCTGCTGGCACCAATTTTGTCAGGGACATCTGCGGGTTCCACTCGTTCTACGACCGTGTGGAGCGGGACAATCTCGCTTCCAGATGGCTATCTGGTTCAATCGAACCAAGTTCTGGTCATCCAGGCCGGGACATCAATCCTGCTCGGAGANGGAGAGCGTCTGGGGGTCGACGGCAGGATTTCGGTCGAGGGAACCGAATCCTCACCAGTCACCCTTGAGTCAATTTCAGGAGATCACAGGGGCGTGATATTCAACTCAAGCTCCAACAATCTGGGCTCCACCATNGATAACCTCACCATCACAGGAGGNGAGTACGGAGTCACANTATACGGCAGCAATCCAATAATCAGCAACCTACACGTNTTCGATGCGGACAGAGTAGCANTCGATCTATTCGATGGNGCATCTCCGACAATCAGGGACATAGTGATAGACGGAGGGGGACAGGATATNCACGGCGCATCATCCACATGGAGNTATGGAATCGGGATATCGTCTGGCGCCTCCTCAGCACCCATAGTACAGGGGGCTAGCATCGGGAACCTAGTCACCCGGGGCATCAACCTCTGGTACAACTCCGGAGGAATCTGGAGCGGAGTCTCAGTCTACAACATATCGGGAGCGACTATGGCTGCTGCCGCCGGTATCTGGATCGAAGACTCGATCCCCCTCTTCACCGACTCTAACATCACCAGGTCGGATAACGGGATAATTGTCAGGCATATTTCCGATACTACGACCCGGCCGACATTCCTCGATACGAAAGTAGAGGACTGCCAGTACAGGGGCGTTCTTGTAGAGCGCTACGATCATACCAACTACTCGAATCTACAGACTAATGCCATCTTCTCCGGTCTGGAGATTAGGGGGACAGGCGGTCCGAATGCGAAGACACCGGGCCTCGGAATTGGCGCTGCTTTCGACATTAACACATCGGGAGCCAGAATCGAGGATGCCGTGATCGAGGAAAATGCGATTATCGGAGTAAGGGCTTACACCACTGACTCCTCTACGTCTCTGTCAAACGTAACTATACGAAACAACGGCCCGGAGTCCCCTTCTAAGCCTCACGAGGGAGCTGGATTGCTTTTCAGGAGCACCAGCTGGACTAGTAAGGGTCCGGCAGAGGTATCGGACCTGGTAGTTCAGAACTCCACCGGAGCCGGCGTCGTGATGGCCAAGGGAGGAGTCATCGGCGACAACTGGACGATCAGTGATAATGGTGCTAATGGCGTCTCTTTCGTGGAATTCCACCCCAGAGTAGAGAATCTGCTCAGTGAGGGAAACGCAGGGAGCGGGGTATTAGTCTCAGATTCAAGTAACGTCGAACTGTCTTTCGTGCATACTTCGGGAAACGGAATAGGCTCGTCACAATCAGCCGGGCTCTACTTCCGGGAGTCAAACTACGTGATGAGCGGTGGCAAGAATGTGACCTGCTACTCGTGCTCTTCAGATGGAGATCAGAGGGGAATAGTGGTCAGGGACAGTATAGATTTGCAGCTAATCTCCACTACCATAGAGGGTGCACTATCGGAACCATCCTTGGATATCGACAACACCGGAAACCTGTTCCCTGGCATTATCATTCTTGATGACATCGCAATCAACTCNCCCTCCTCCAACTATTCCGTCCGGCTCGAGAGTGTGGATGCCCANATCACCGGACTNGACNTCAGTGGGGATGGAGGNGGGNTGTACTGGAAGGCTCGAGGTAGTAATCCGTCATTCATTTCGGAAAGCGTCATCTGGGACAGCCCTTCCCACTGTCTGGATCTGCATTCGCACTCTGAATTGACGGCGACAGGAATCTCCCTATTTTGTGATAATCTTCCGTGGATCGACGTCAGTACAGTCAACTTCACCCACTCCTCACTAGTAACCCGATCTGGCGGGGAAAGCTCGTTCTCCCTGAATTCCAGCTCACATCTTCGTTGGATTTCTTCAGACCCTATACTCACTCCTGAGAGCTCCGAGGATGACGTTATTGTGGACATAATGTGGATGCTTGATGTCCACACCATAAATCAGAATCTCCTCAACATACCCTTGGCTTCAGTAAACATCTCCTTTGACCAATTCGAGAGCGAGGTTAATGCGACTCAGCCATACGAGGGAAGGTTTTCTTATGGTCCGTTTATCGGTGAGCGCTGGACAGCTGTACAAGGCTGGTCGAATCTCAATACAGCATNTGTGGGTTGTACATATGATGGGGTGAACAATGAGTCGCAGCAAACACAATTAGACGGCGACTCTACTGTATTTTGTCGACTCGAGTTGGGCAATCAACCCCCATTCATACAGTGGAATTCTCCATCNGACGAGTCCGAGTATTCTAGTGGAAGCGAGATTGTATTCGATGCCAGAAAGAGTTGGGANCTGGANTTTGATGATCTGACGTACAACTGGGCTAGNAGCATAGACGGNGATTTCTCCGACTCATGCTCCATCATATCCAGCAACTCCTCNCTATTCATCGCGAACCAGAACGGTACAGAGCCGTGCCTGACGGATGGAAGTCAGTCAATCACGCTGGAATTGTGTGACTCCNANGGGCACTGTGTCAATGAGACTAGGATAATTGAACTGATTAACCTACCACCTGTTTTGAANGTCGGGACATCTCCTCCAATTTCNCCCTGGGGGACGCTATACCTNGGAGAAACAGCGAACGTAACNATCGATCTGACGGGGACCTCCGACCCAGAGGGCGATCAGCTTTGGTGCTGGGCCTCGGCGTCTTACGAGTCCGACTCGGATCCAGACCCGGATAACCCGCAATGTCCCATGCAGATAGTTAGGTCGTTCACGGATTCCGATGACGACTCATTCTCCGTATCTGTAATGGCATGGGATGGGGTGAATCCTGCACAATCATGGACATTCAACGTCGAACTGTACAATGAAATCCCTTCTCCAGTCATGGAAATCTCCCGAACCGGGGAGAGTTCGGCAGATTGGGTGGCCCTAACNGGGTTCGATACCTCNGATCCGGAAGGGGANGACGTCAGNTTCGAATTCCNCAGCGACATAGACGGGCTACTTGCGGAAGGNNCCTCACCNGAACTNCCTGAATGGACTGGAACCCTNAGCAAGGGNACCCATACGATNACAATGAGNGCNAGTGATACTAGAGGGGAGCATGCAGGGCAGTGGAATTCCATCTCAGAGGTCTTACAAGTGTCTAATTCCTTACCTAATGTTATAATTTCCAATCCTATATCCGGTATTTACACTGACTCATCTGAGCTGATTAACTTGGACTCNACAGGTTCTGGAGACTGGGATCTCTCTTGCTTNCAACTCCCTGANAATGGCAGTGGACTGCTTTGTAATCCGAATGCAATTTCTAGNAGGGATCTCGTTTCTGTTCTCTGGGAGTCGGACAAGATGGAAGATCCNCTTGGAACAGATTGGGAGNTGAANACCAGATTACAAGCAGGNNTACATCTCATCTCACTCACTTTGGATGATGGGAGCGGTCCAGTATCTGATCANATCGAGATATATGTCTCTGACTCNGCACCATTGTTGATNCTCGACTCTCCTGNTCCAGATGNCCAGGTATACTCCAATCTACCCGTTCTCTTCGACTTCAGGAGATCGATTGACATGGACGGTGACGAGTTCTCAGTCACAGTCTCTTCAGACGTTCAAGGAGTCATCCTTGACTCTAAGTCTACAGAATATTGGTACAGTGACTACCTCAAAGCAGGGGTCCACAAATTGACTTTCCAACTAATCGATCAGAATGGCAGGGAGAGGACTCACGAGCAGACTATCACAGTCTTGGAGACAGGACCCGTAGCCATAATATCCGGAATGTCGGATGGACAGTACCTTCCACCAGGACAAGCAGCCTCTCTTAGTGCAACAGAATCTTTCGATTATGACGATGACATAGTTCTCTATGAGTGGAGAGTTGACGGGACTCTAGTAAGTGACAGTACGTCTCTAGAAACGACCTTCCAACCAGGATCCGTCAGAATCGACTTACTGGTCCAGGACTCCAGAGGGGACACATCAGTCTCGTCAGTAAACCTCACTATTGGATCAAGCTCTCCAGAAGTATTCGATTTGATGGTCTCCGTACTAAGGGTGGAGGACGGAGTTCCAACCGAGGTCACCACAACCGTAAGGGTTCAGGATGCAGACGGAACTACCGACACGGTTCGGGGCGAGTTGATTTCTGGAGGGAAATCAGTTGCTATGTACTTCTACGACGATGGGACTAACGGAGACTCCGTCGAAGGAGACGGAATATGGACGTCAAGGTTCTCATGGGTGGTCACTGGGGGGTCTTGGGCAAGGGTGGAGGTATTCGCTATTGATGGCGAATTGGTCAGCCCTGCGCAGGTACACACTGTCCCCATCCTCGGATCAGAAAATGGCGGCCTGGAGTCATGGGTCTCTTCCTTCGGAATCCCGGTCTTGCTGATTGCAATAGTATCGCTCTCGATGATAGGTTTGGCTTACAGTAGGGCAAGGATGGCGGAGATCGCGAAGGACATGGAGGTAATCGAGTCCTGGTCATCTTTCGATCCCAGGGAATTGGACGAAGAATTCGATTCTGAGGACTAATTATCCGGTCCCCAGGTCGTACTCTCCCTGTTGAGCCCCAATCTCTTTGCAAACAGGAACTTGAAGTTCTTCCATCCATCACCCCATGTGTTGATCTCAGCCTGACCGACTCTAGTTCTGTAGGGAACCGACACCTCTACTGCCTTCGAGCGTCCGAAGCATCTTCTTGCATTGATCTTCATTTCTTCCGAGAGAGGCATGCCGTCGTTGGTAGGGCGCATCCTCGGATTCTCCATAATCTCCTTTCTGAAAACCCACATTCCAGACTGGGAGTCGTGAATCCCATAGAAGAATAGCATCCTCGCTGTGAAGGAAAGTGCCCAATTACCGAATCCATGTAGTCCAGACATCGAACCCTCCTCGGCCTTCCTTAGACGGTCACATGTGATGAACTTCAGATCCTCCTCAATCAGCCTCCGAACTAGATCNGGCACGCATTCTCCAGGATANGTCTCATCTGCATCCATAGTCACTATCACTTGTCCAGGAGCCATGGCGAAACCGGTCCTGTATGCCCTTCCATACCCTTTCCTTGGTTCGAGGTAAACCGTAGCNCCCTCATCTTCGGCTAGCTCCCTAGTCCTGTCCTCTGAATTCCCGTCAATTACCAAGAAGTCCAGCTTCTTGCACCACCCGTCGTTAGGTACCGATTGAATAGTTCCCACGATTGCCTCCTCTTCGTTTCTGGTGGGAATTACGACAGTTACGTGAACGGGTAATTGTGCTTCCATGGGAATTTGCCTAAAATGCTCCCATTTTTGAACCATTGTAGTGATTCTCCTTCCCGTTCTCTTCAATAATGCCTTCCCAGACCGGTTTGCTGGCGAACTACATGCATGTCGCAATGATTTCTGGTGAGTACCCCCCTCGTTGGGGCGGAATGGGCTCAACTGTGTACCATCTATCCTCAAGATTGGCAGATATGGGCCATAAAATAACTGTAATCACTAGGAAGTCCACGGGCGAGCCGCCGCAGTTGGAAAACGTGGAGATCATCGAGGTACCATGGTTGAAGCTTCCACTAGAATTCACCCGATCATATGGTAGATCCGCCCTCAAAGCTCTAATCCGCCTCCACTCCGAGAATCCAGTAGATGTGGTTCACCTCCACTGTCCAATGGTATCTTGGAACGACTCTCAATTCGACAGGTGCACCAGTGATGTGGCACCAGTCGTATCTTCGATGCACGGTACCTGGCTAGGAGAGAGGGACGGCCTCACTCTTGCAGCTAGATACGGGGAGCCAGCAGTTTGGTCCAATCCGAATGATATAGCAATTCGCTTCATGGCAGGCAGATACTCCAACTTCGAGAGATCGGCAATCCGGAAGTCTTCGGTAGTTGTGCCCAACTCTGAAGCAACCAGAAAAGATCTAGAATCGAGGTACTCCGCTCCTCATAATTGGGACTGTGAAGTCATCCACTGGGGCGTTGACACGGGAATGTTTGTCCCTATGCATCTCGATAGCGAATCAGAAACTCATAATCTGAGTGAAATTAGAAAGCGGTATGGTCTAGACGCTGAGACCAAGCTATTGCTTGCAGTTGGAAGGCTAGCAGCTCGGAAAGGACACGGTTTGCTACTACGATCTTTCTCCAAGGTAGCTCAGTATACGGACTCCCACTTGGTAATTATCGGCAGAGGTTCCCTCCGTGGAAAACTCAACAGAATGGCCACAAGACTAGGAATCAAAGACAGAGTTACGATAGAATCAGGAATGAGCTTCGACGAGATTTCCGAGATGTACAGGGTCTCTGACCTAGTTGTTTACCCATCATACTACGAGGGACAAGGACTGATCCCTCTGGAGGCAATGAGCTCTGGAACCCCAGTGGTAACCGTGGATAATGGCCCTCTTCCAGAGATGGTTGACTCTAGCGTAGGGGCACTCTTCGAGCTTGGATCAGTCGACTCTCTTTCTGAAGTGATAGCCTCAGAGATTTCGTCCGGTGAGGGCCTTCTGCAGAAGGGAGCCCAAGGAAGGCTGAGGGTGCTGGATAGATTCACTCTCGAAGGTAACGCCGAGAGATTCCTTGAGGTTTATCGTCGAGCATGTCGTTGAGTCAAATCCGGGGAAACTCTTGATTGCTCACCCTCTCTCGGCAGTCCGTGGATGGCATAGAAGTGAAACCAAGGAGGTCGAATAGTGCGACAACCGCGAACTTCGCAATTATCATTCTGGTGGGATACCTAGTCCTGGTAAATCTGAAACCTATTCTAATGCCCCTAGCAATAGCAGTTCTGTTCTATTTCCTAATCAGAGCACCGGAGCAATACCTCATCGAGCGCTTCGATATTGTTGCAAGGATGCCGATGCTCGCCTACGGCGTACTCCTCGGATTTGGGGCCCTCGCCTCTTACGGAGTTTCCATACTGCTCTACAGGAATATCGACCAGTTCAAGGACGAGATGGTCAAGGATGGCGGTTTGATAGATAAATTCGAAGAAAAGTGGACCAATCTAGGTGAGACAAACCTCTACGGGCTCGAGGATGTCATCACGAGTCAAGAAACAATCAGGAACGTCTTGGACCCGCAGAATATTCAGGATTTCGCAACCAATATACTCGCAGATCTAGCATCGTTCATGACAACCATGGTCACAGTAGCAATCTTCGTTATATTCCTGGTTCTCGAAGAAAAGACTCTGCCGGGGAGGTTCAAGGCTGCATTTCCGGGATCATATGGAAGAGTTCGCACTATCGTTTCAAACTCCTCTGAGGCGATTTCAACCTACGTAATTTCGAAGGCGACCTGTAGCGCTGGTCAGGCAACAGTACTAGCATTCCTACTATGGATTATGGGTATTCCGGGTTGGTTCTTATTCGGCGTCCTATGCTTCTTGCTAGATTTCATTCCAATTCTAGGGGCAATCCTAGCTACCCTGCCTCCGATGATGATTGCATTGATTGTCCTCGACCCCGTACAGGCATTGTTACTTGGCGGCCTCTGCGTGGCAAATCAGCAGCTGTTTGGATCCATTATTGAACCCAACCTCTCTGGCCAGAGACTAGGAATTTCCCCCCTCGTCTTGTTGCTAACAGTGATGGTCAGTGCTTCTGTATGGGGGATCTCCGGAGCGATTATCGGGGTCCCAATCATGATAATCGCAAGAATCGCACTTGAGGAGGATGAGAGGACTAGGCCAATAGCGCTAATGCTCGCAATGAAGGTCCATGAGGAAGAGTAGTGTTCAGCGCTTGGAGATTAAAACCAAGGTTCCTTCACCTTTTATTTTCACTTCCCCTCCCATCCCTTCATTATGTAGTCCTCTCGATGAGAGGAGAAGGTTTTCTCCATCTACCTCCCATCTAGACCCCGAGATCCAAACCTTTCCTGCCTCAATAGCAAAAATAGAGAACAGCTCGCCTTCTTCGAAATCAGCGGAGAACTCCCCGTCATCAGGGTGGATTCTGATAGAAACCTGCTCTCTGTGATGTATCGTGATCCTCGCTCCAGAGGGAGCATCGTTCATCGACGCCCAGTTTCCGAGAATGTGACTAGGGTCTCCCCCATCGGCCCCGACTATCTCAATTTCCTTGAAGCCTCTCCGCATCAGTAGTTCGATAGACTTGGCCAGGTCACTGAAAGACTGCTCTTTGAGTGGTGTGGTCCTACCCTGCCAAGCTGATACATCTAGCGAGTCCATATCCCCAAGGGCCTCGACCACCTCAACTCCCAGGCTTTGTGCCTTATCGGCACCTCCGTCGACTCCGAATACAGGAGCCCCAGTGGTGACAACCCATTCGATTACTGTCTTGGAAGGATTAGAACCATTGCACCAGAGCACACCACGCACTTTCTCTCACCTACCGAATTGAGACCTTGCCCTCGGATAGTATACTGGTCTCCTCGAGCAATACCTCAGGAGCCCTGATAGTTCCTCTCTGGTGGACTCCCACTCTAGCAGAACCTCCCAGGTGGGTATTATCACCGAACCCGAAATATGCACCACCTCGCACGACCAGGTCTTCGACTCTGTTACCGACTATCCCGGTGGCCTTCGGATTCATCCCGAATCCGAACTCCGCAACTGTCCATATCAGGTCCCTCTTGGAACTCCTGATTCCTGCCTTCGCCATTTCGAAAGACTCCATTATCTCATTCGCGATATCCCCACCAGAGATGTTGACGACCATTCCTTTCTCAATTTGTAGAGACAGTGGCTCCTCTAGCAGAATTCCCTCCCACGACCCGTCAATTACGATTGTCCCATTCATACTCCCCTCCTTGGGAAAGACGAAAACCTTGCCAGCGGGCAGATTCGCGATCTGACCAGGTCTGTTGCAAACTCCATTGTCCTCAAGCACCCATCTCCCACCTGTCAGGAACTCTACATCGGTACCAGATGGAGAACTGATTCGCACCCTCCTCTTCCTCCTGAAAACAGAGCCCATTCCGCTGATCTCCCTCTGGAGGGCGTTGTAGTCTGCGGTCATCCCTCCTGTTTCGAATGAGACTCTTCCTATGCCTGGCATGGAGACTATCCTCGCCCCTTCCTTGGTTGCCTGTTGCCTGGCTCTAGTGTGTGTTAGCGAGTCCTTGGTCGCGATGATAATCACTCTGTTCTTCCTCATGATGTCCGCTACAGGCAAGGGGGGTTCTTTGCCTGGCTTCTGTGTCGGTGGCATCATCACAAGCAATATCCTGTCTGTCACCCTAGCGGCCTCTTCGTAGAGCGATTGTCCTACTTCTGACGTTTCCGGATCAGTGATGACCAGGACGTCCTCCTCTCTCCTTACTTGGAGGCATGTGCGAATAACCGACCTCGCAGTAGACAGCATCGCCTCAGATGTCTCATCCTTGGTTCCACCCTCCTCAGACGCCATTACTATTGAGCCTAGATGGGCTTCGGTCTTGATACTTCACTCCACTAGGGACAGGTCCTTGGATCTGTTGGAAATCTCTGCGAAGACGTCCGAAACGAACTCATCAAGTGGAACGCCCTTCTTCTGACTGCCACTTCTACTTCTGATTGATACAGAACCTCCCTCCATCTCTTCGTCCCCTAGTATTAGCATGTAAGCCGGGCGGCTCTTCCTGTGTATCCTGATCTTCTTACCGATGGTATTGTCTGAGTCATCCACTTTCACTCTGACTCCTGCGATCTTCAGAGTCTCCCTAACGTGATCCGCGTATTCCTTGTGCTTCTCTGAGATGGTGATTATCTGAGCTTGCACAGGGGAAAGCCAGGTAGGCAGATTTCCAGCCCACTGCTCAAGAAGGAAGGCGACGAATCTCTCATGCGTGGATAGCGGAGCCCTGTGGATTACGAAGACCTCTCCGTTCTCGTTCCCAGTCTCATCCATGTACGACAGTCCGAACCTCTCCTTAGCAGCGAAGTCAAGTTGTATGGTAGACATCGACTCCTCTCTTCCCAAAGCTGTCCTGAATTGTATGTCTATCTTTGGTCCGTAGAATGCGGCCTCGCCGACCGCCTCCGTGTATTCGACCTCTAAGCCATCCATGATCTCCCTCAGATGGTTCTGTGTAGCCTCCCAATTCTCTGGCTGATCGATGTACTTGTCCTTATTGTCTGGGTCCCATAGGGACAAGCGGAAGTCATAGTCATCGAAGCCGAACGTTTCGTAGTACTCCTGAGCCATTCTGACGTTGCTCTGGACCTCACTTGCCACCTGGTCTAGGGTACAGTAGACATGTGCATCGTTCATCGACAACATCCTGACCCTTAGAAGTCCCGCTAGAGTACCGGACAATTCGTTCCTGTATACAGTACCGTACTCTGCTATTCTAATCGGTAGGTCCCTGTAGGACCTTTTGCTATTCGTGAAAACTAGATGATGCATGGGGCAATTCATCGCTTTGAGGTAGTAATCGCCGTCATCCATCTTCATCGGCGGGTACATCCCCTCCGCGTAGTGTGGTAGGTGACCGCTGGTCTCGAACAGCTCCTTCTTCCCAAGAACAGGGGTGGTCACCCTGTCGTAACCGTATGCCTCCTCTGTCTCTATTGCGAAGTTCTCGATCTCAGATTTCAGGATCTCGCCATACGGTAGCCAAACAGGGAGTCCCTTCCCTATTAGCTCGTTAATCATATAGAGCCCCATCTCCCTTCCTATCTTCTTATGGTCTCTCTTGGCCGCTTCTAGTATCTGTCTCTCGCGTTCCTTTAGTCCGTCCTTTGACGAATAGCACATTCCGTAAATCCTGACCAGCGACTCCCTATCCTTGTCCGCCCTCCAGTAGGCTTGGCTGGTACTGGTTAGTTTGAACCACCTCAATTGAGAGGTTAGGGAGACATGAGGGCCCCTACATAGGTCGATAAAATCCCCCTGGCGGTAGGCTGAAGATCCTACATCATGACCTATTTTATCGTCCATTATCTCCAATTTGAAGGGGTTTGAGGAGAATATCTCTCTGAGTTCCTCATTGTCGAGATCCTCCCTCTCTATCCGGATGTTCTGCTTCACCAGATCCTTCATCCTCTTCTCTATTTGACGGAGTTCCTCATCTCCAATTGGGTCCATTGCGAAGTCATAGTAGAATCCGTGTTCTATCGGCGGTCCGATTGTGGGTCTGGCATCTGGATAAAGCTGAGTCACCGCTTGAGCGAGAAGATGTGCGCAACTGTGTCTTAGGATATACAGCCCCTGCTCGGAATCCCCCAATATCGGCTCTACCTTGCAATCTTCATAGAGTAAGAAGGACATGTCCCTCTCCTCCCCATTCACGAATGCTGCCACTGCCCCCGACTTCCTCCCATGGACGTTTTTGATGACCTCTCCAGCGCTGATGCCACTTGCATACTCGTGAGATTCCCCCTCCCCGATGTCAACGGAAATCATCCCCACTGGTATCCCTCGTCGGCTACGCCGACGGACCGCTGATATGAATGGCTTGGCCGTAAATTGCAACCATGCCCTCATTCAATGGTTAATTGGGTGCCCGCCTTCCCCTCTACCATCTCGGCGATGTCCGTCAACGAGCCAATTACCGCACGCTCACCAGTCCTCATTACGAAGTCACAGGCCGCCTCCACTTTCGGACCCATTGATCCAGGCTCAAAATCCATCTTCGATATCTCTTCGGGAGTGGTTGCCTGCATCAACTCCTGGCTTTCAGTACCCCAGTCGCGGTATACTCCATCTGCATCTGTAGCCAGAATTAGCAGCCTTGCCCCCAACTGTCTTGCCAGTAAGGCACTGGCCTTGTCCTTGTCAATTACTACTTCAACACCCTCCAGTAATCCCTCAGAATTGTATGCCGTTGGTATTCCCCCTCCTCCTGCGCAGATCACAGTCACCCCCTTCTCCAAGAGCCAGTGAATAGGTCGCAACTCGAAGATCCTGTGTGGCTCAGGAGAGGGAACTACCCTCCTCCAACTGCTTCCGTCCTTCGAAATAGACCACCCCTTCTCTTTGGAAATTCTCCTAGCCTCATCCTCGCTGTAAACTAGGCCTATTGGCTTGGTGGGATTTTCGAAGGCTGGATCATCTGGGTCGACCTCCACCATCGTTAGTATCGTAGCCAAAGAACTCTCAGTCGGGAGGAGGTTACCTAGCTCCTGTTGTATTGCGTAGCCAAGCATCCCCTCTGTCTGAGCTCCCAGAACATCAAGGGGGTACTCTTCCGCTTCCTCGTATGACGCGGATTGTAGCGCCAGGAGTCCTACTTGCGGACCATTCCCATGGGTGATTACCAGCTGATGCTCCTTTGCTAGTGGCGCCAGCTCCTTGCACGCTTCCCTGACATTCCTTCTCTGATTATCTGCAGTAGGCTCCTCATCTCTCGGCAAGGGACCGGGTCCACCCAGAGCCACTACCGCCCTCACGGAATGAACCC
>NZTJ01000026.1 GCA_002697065.1 Methanobacteriota archaeon | reverse complement strand
GTTCTGGAACAACGGGGTACCTACATGAGCCATCGTCCTCTGTGGCAGAAGGATTGTGATTTAGAGCGTCTGAGTACATGCATCCGAGGATCGAGACAGGAGGGTCAGGATATACGCATGATCCGTCGTCTCTGTTCGATGATGAATTGAAGTTTATCGCCTCAGCATAGGTGCAGCCCATCGATTGCTGAGCATCATTTANATCNTCATCAGTGCAACCAGCCATCAAAATTGGNANANTNANNATTATTCCTANTAGGAANGATCTCATATTCNTACGTATCAACAAGCNCAAATCAACTCTTCGTCCANATAGAGTAGGTAGACTCGTACTCGTTNTCCTCATCNGCCTCTACNGTCTCGATTAANTCTTGGTCCCANAGAGAACGNTCCCACTTAGGGAAGTATACGTCTCCGCTATCATTNGTTTGAACCTCTGTNACGTGAATTTCCTCTACTCTGTCTATGAACATCTCGTATATCTTTGCGCCTCCAATGATCCAACATTCATCACTTCCCTCTGCGAATGCTATCTCTATCGCACGTCCCACGTACAAAGCAGTGATTGCCCCATCATCATGCCAATCAGTATCCCTTGACATTACTATATTCACTCGCTCCGGAAGTGGACGGAATCTTTCTGGCAGAGAATCCCATGTCCGCCTCCCCATAACTACGGAGTTGAAACCNTCCGCCTCTGTCAGACTCTTGAATCGACTCATATCTCTAGAGAGCCTCCATGGCAAGGCATTCCCTCTTCCTATGCAACCGTCCCTATCCATTGCAACAATCATCGCTATTTTCATTTAATCACTAAACCGANATTGGAGCNGATATNTGNGGGTGGTGTTCATATCCATCGATGGANATATGCTCGAATCTGAAATCATCTATCGATTTGATNGATGGGTCNAGNTTTAGCATAGGGAGNTTTAGCGGCTCCCTTGAAACNTGCAACCTAGCTTGGTCTAGGTGATTTAGGTAGAGNTGGCAATCCCCACCNGTCCAGATAAACTCTCCAGGATCCAGATCACAAACTTGGGCAATCATGCATGTTAACAGACTGTACGATGAGATATTGAATGGCACCCCAAGGAAAACATCAGCACTCCTCTGGTACAGGTTGCAAGATAGCCTNCCATCNTTAACGTAGAATTGGAAGAATGCGTGACAGGGCATCAGAGCCATATCCTGCAGATCTCCNACGTTCCATGCTGAAACTATTATTCGNCTACTGTTCGGATCTTTTTTGATNAGCTCTATTGCCCCTTCNATCTGGTCGATGACTCTACCATCGTTTGACTCCCATTTNCTCCATTGTTTNCCATAAACTGGNCCAAGNTCACCATTCTCATCTGCCCATTCGTTCCATATCCTGACTTTGTTTTGATTAAGGTACTCAATATTAGTATCCCCAGAAAGGAACCAGAGTAACTCGTGTATNACNCTNGGCCAATGTACNCTTTTCGTTGTAATTGCGGGAAAACCNTCCTTTAGATCNAACCTCATCTGGTGCCCGAATAGTGANAGGGTCCCAGTNCCAGTCCTGTCTTCCTTTNCCTCNCCCTCGTCAAGNATTCTACTTANCAAGTCAAGATACTGCCTCATNTACTTTGATTGNGTAGTTAGGTAGTCCATCAAGAATGCGCTANGGCGCACCCCTCATTCNTAGNGTNTTGATTAGCTGGTCTGCNAACTTNCGATACAANGNCCTCATNGCTTCCTGGCGTTTTTCAAGGCTATTGAGCATTATTGAATTGACCCANGAGTCATCTATTGACCCGCCATCTGGATGAGCNGCCCATTCTGAGAATGTTATTGGATCATCNACAATCANATCGATCCTTGTCCATGGCTTGGGCAGCATTGTNCCGGGAGGCATGAAATCNCTNGCNCCTATGGACAGAGTTACNGGAACAATAGGCACNTGTGGGAAAAGTGCTGCCAACCTAGCAAAACCNGTTTTCGCTGGTTGTAGTAGCGGTGCTTCTGTCCTTCTAGATCTTGTACCCTCGGGAAATATTCCCAAACACCCCCCACTCTCGATAACNTCTACTGCTCTGGCCAGAGCGTCCCTTGCTCCGGTATCCCTGAAAGTCTCAATTTGACCCGTAGAGATCATCACAAATCGATTAGGTTGTTTGTCAAAGTGCCCCTCTTTGGCCATGAAGTGTATTGGTCTCTGCGAAGCTAGAATTTTGATGAACGGGTCTAGATTGCCTAGATGATTTCCACAGAATATTGCCGGCCCTTGCATTGGTACCTTGTGCGCCCCCCTTATGTGCACGTTGGTCACGCTTCTAAGAAGAGCAGGAACGTACTTTTCCAAGAACCTGTAGATTAGAGGCGTGGAGAAGCTCCGTCCGGTGCCCTCCAATTTTACACATGACCTAATATTCTCCACCGATTTCTCGGACAGCACCATATCAACGGCATTGAGTGTTCAGTTTCATACTTTACAGTTGAAATGTTGAAGTGGCATAATATCTGCTTAGTGCCATGAGCCGCAGAGGCTGGGCACTTCCCCTAGTCGTAATCCTGCTCTCTCCAATTATTGCCCCGTCTGCAATAGGGGAGTGGGGCACTGATACCTGGCTTACCAACATAATCGGTCCTGAGAGATTGGAACGCGGTGACGAATTTGGATGCCATGGGTTTGAGGGGNTAGATACTAAAGAGGAAAACTGGGTAATATCCGGATGTAGGGATTATCTTACAGAACTAACTCATTCCTCTAAGTGGGGNCGNNATCCTGTTTCATTCGGTATAGAGGGCAGCTCGATCGACCCGAATACNGCGGANTCNCTGCTAGATTCTGGTTTCATTATTGTTGGAGATACTTTGGAGGAAGTCCCAGAAGGACTTGTTTCNATGGAGAGGAACGGAGGCAGNCTCGAGAAAGGNGTTGCTGACATAGCCTTACTTGAGTCGGCNGAAGAGAACTCACTAGTNTCTATCCATTGGAGGGCAAGNATTGGCGATTTCNGAGTCAGGGATGATGCCGANGTTATCTCTTGGTTGGAGGATCAGCANGTCTGGTTCACCACATGGGGNGAATGGNANTTTCATGAAATATCGGGAAATTCGANGTNTGTAACCTCAGATGGAACATCTATCACTTCAAGCTCCCCTGCTTCTGAGAGATGGAACGTACCTGGAACAATTATGCTACAGTTTGATCAGAGTATCAAATCTGTTTCAGACTCGGACGGTAATGAAGTACCGCTGATTCCAATAGATTCCAGGAGTCTTTCAGTAGGTTGGAGAGAAATTGACACAGGCATGCTTCTAACTCAGGCCCCAGGAACCAATATATCGATAGAACTCGAAGGCCCAGTTGTTGATTTAGAGGCAATTCCTATGAGCACATACAATGGACTTCATCACGGGGTCACCATTGTAGGTCATCACACGTCGAATCTATTCAGGTGGACTCAAGACTTCCCTGAATCGATACTNTCTTTCACATGGCTAGTGGAAAGGGCAGAGGAGGAGGGNATTAGNTGGATCATCCCTGCTTTCGCAGTATCAATGATTGTAGCAGTGCCCGCTTCGATATATTTCTTGATAAGAAATGACATTAGAATGATGCCTATCNTTCAGGANGAGTGACGANAGGCCCATNTATTTCCACTCCCTCCTCTATCAATCTACTAACAATTCTATCTANCGATTCGGGTGACATCGACTCNGGNGGGTGTACTCCNGGTGGCAGCATTTCNTNATTNTTCAACCACTCCTCNANGCAGCAAACTGTTACTAATCCNGTAGAACGAGCCATTGAGTGNCCATCATCGCCTCCGTGATCNTGGACGATCCACCTCATCCCNGTGCCGTCCCTTCCNTGTGCAAACACTTCCATCCATGTNAACTCGGGGGTCTTTTCGTCATATTGCCACTCNGATGTTATCCTTTGAAGATCAATNTGACCATTTTCAGTTTCATCGATGAATTTCTGGATATGTCCGGGCCACCTGACTGTATATTCTGAAAGTTCTTCTGCCGGAATGGTGTTTAGTACGCTTCTCAAACCGTCTGTGAGAAATGCCTCCATCGTTCCTTTCTCAAGAACCTCGATTTCGTGCCTCTCTGATAAAGCTGGCAATGTNACCAGTTTCGANNCTCTAATGACTCTCGCAGGCCTCGTATACTCTGCAATTACATCTATTGGCGAGAATGGNGCCATGTAGTTCCAATNNCCCNTTGGTCCGGTCGGATTTCCACCNACACGAACNTCTCCNTTCATNAGGGGCCCCAATTCATCATATGCTCTAGAAAGAANCATGTTTGACAGGCCCGGAGCAATCCCNGTATCCCACAGTATTCTNGCACCGTTTTCCTTNGCCTTATNNTNATCTCTATCTGGNGTAAACTGNCTGAAACTNAGGTCTACAGTCCTCCAAGGAAGCTCTGCAAGCGNTGNCGTNCTTGAGTGTCCTATATCTCCGGGGAGCATATTTACCACTATGTCNTTAANAGGATCGAACTCGAATGATTTNTGTTGTGNNATCATATCTAGCATCAAATCAATTGGNTCATCATCNGNCTCAAGGTGATGTACTTCNACNCCGGGCAATCCAACAACACGAAACGGCTGNGGATCGTAAGCGTGTATGGAATGGCCNGATTGGGCNAACTTTACTGCTACGTAGGAACCAACCAGNCCCACACCGAAGCAGTGAACATTAGCCATATTACATCCTAAACGGGNTCGCTATTCGTTGTAACTGTTCGCAACNATTCNCAAAAATTCTTGCGATGCCTTGATTGGNTGCAATACAAGCCGGAATCCATGGTAGGCGGAGGNAGTATAGACCCATGGTCCTCCGAACAATCTACNGACTATGATAGAATGATAGAACAATTCGGATTGTCCCCAATGGACCTAGGGTCATTGCCGAATCCTGGAATGCTGCATAGGCGTGGAATAGTTTTTGCACATAGGGACATGGATGTGATTACAGATTCAATATCCAATCAGGAGCCATTCGGAGTTCTGACAGGACTAATGCCTAGTGGAAGGATGCACCTAGGACATAGTATGGTAATTGAGCAGGTCCGATGGTTTCAGGAACAGGGAGCAGATGTTACGGTTGCAGTTGCTGATCTGGAAGCGCTCGCAACAAGGGGGACCTCCCTTTCAGAGGGCAGAAAGACTGCGTTGAGGGAATATGTTTCGAACTACGCAGCATTAGGACTAGATCCGAACAAGACTAACGTATACTTTCAGAGTTCCAGACCTGAAGTTCAGAGACTAGCTTTCACTCTGGGTAAACGTACTAACCTATCTGAACTGGACGCAATATACGGATTTGGTGGAGATACAAATCTGGCACATGTCCAAGCCCCCTTAGTACAGGTTGGCGACATAGTTCACCCCCAGTTAGATGATTTTGGTGGGTTAAGGCCGATAGTCGTACCTGTGGGTGTTGACCAAGACCCTCACCTCAGATTGACAAGAGATATTACTCAGAAGACCAATTGGTTCAATGTCAAGAAGAGAAAGTCCGGCGGACTTACCGTTGCGCTTTCAGTTCAGGAAGAAAATCAAACCGAGATGGGAGTTTCCAATTCTGGTAGAATAGATATGGAGTCTAGGGCAAAACTCGTTGGAAATATTGTAGACTGCATTTCTGAACTAGGATTCTCTGATATCAAGCCCAATCCTAAGCATGGAACAATAGAGATTCCAGGTGCAACTATTGGGGACCGATCAAAAATCAGGATTAAATTACTACAAATAGAGAGGAATTTAGGTGGCTTGGGACTATTGCCCCCGTGCTCGACATACCATCGATTCGCCGTAGGGATGACTGGTGACAAAATGTCTTCTTCTAAGCCCGAGAGTACAATATTCATGGATGACGATGTTGAATCCATGGAGAAGAAGGTGAAGAGGGCGATAAGCGGCGGCCAACCAACCGTGGAAGAACATCGAAGGCTAGGGGGGGACGTCTCAAAGGATGTAGCATACCAGTATCTACAATTCTTCTTCGAAGATGACGATGCCGCTTTAGATGAAATAAAGTCCGATTATGAAAGTGGTAGGATGCTGGCAGGGGACGTGAAGAAGGTATGCATAGACAGAGCCACCGAGTGGCTCAACGATCTCAAGGAAAAGAGAAATCAGATGGAAAACAGTGTAGCAGATTTCCTTGCAGTGGACGCAATTTAGACAATATCGAAAACTGGGACCTCTGGCCCCATGTCCAATGTTTCCTTCTCCTTTTCCAGTAGCTCTCTATTTTCTACTTCATCGTGAATAATTTGGCTTCTGCCCATAGGATCTAGGAGTTCAATAATGAAGTCCGATTTACCTTCTTTCATATTTCTTAGATCTTCTATTAGTTTCAGAGATGCTTCTAGAACTGAGGTATCATCTGCGTTTCCCCTAATTATGGAGCCCAGAGCATCTTCGAATCGATTAATGACACCTTCGACATTAGACACAAATCCTGTGGAAGAACCCCCTGGTGAAACCTCCAAGTCTAATTCAGGAATTCTGATAGTGCAAGAAGATGACCTCACTACTCTGGCCAAGCATTTTTCTTCATCATCCACGACTAAACAGGAGTAACCCGGCTTCTCGCCGTCAGAGGGTATGAAGTCAGTATGCTTCCATCCGCACGACTCACAGACTACTGTGATTTGGGTATGCTCTCCGAAGTATGGAATTTCGGAACTCATTGCCAGCATCATCAATGCCCCATCTTCGAAGCACTGTGGGCATGGGGCATCCACCTTACTTTGCATTTGTCACTTCACCCTAGCACTCTCGAATGTTGGAGGCAGTAGTAAGAGTCTGGTGTTCCCCAGTCTAACCACTTGTCCATTCACGTCACCTTCGACAAAGTCCTGTATTTTGCCTACGGCAAGTTGTAGTTCCAAATCTCTNGACATAAGATCCGACATCTCGATAATTACAATATCCCCATCAGATACCCAGTCCATTATTTGTGAAATTCCTGTNACATCTTCCAGTGCAGCTCTGTGAATGATGACGTCTCCGTCCGATCTAGGTACCGGAGCATCTGGAAACCTCATGCCGAGATCATGGTATGGCTCGCCCGGATCGATGATACTCAGNCCNTGGTCTGTAATACTAGGCATCTCNACCCACTTAGGGCCTTCATCAGNTACAGCCATAATGGGCCGAGTAACTATTCGTCCTTGATGTCTTCTGATTACGAATTTGTGATGTATCGAAAATTTATGTGAATTAGCAAGGGCGACTCCCGTCGCATTCATAAGGGGTCGATTGTAGAAGATATTACTGGCCGCTCCGCCGGTGATTACTATGGATGCAACTTCTAGCGCAATCAAGACCGGTACTAGTACCGTTGGAATTACCTATGATGGCGGCGTTGTCGTAGGTGCGGATCACAGAGCGACAATGGGCCATTTCATCGCAAACAAGTCAGTTCAGAAGCTCTTCCGAATTTCTGATAACATTGCTCTAACGACGGCTGGGCTGGTCGGACATGCTCAATCACTTTCCCGCGTGCTTGCTGCCGAGTTGAAGCTCTTCGAGCTGAAAAGGGATATGCCAATGACTGTCAAGGGAGCGGCTACATTTACTGCCAACATCCTCTCGGGAAGGCCTCACTATGTCCAGNTGCTCATCGTAGGTGTNGATAATTCCGGACCCAGTGTCTACAGTATAGATTCAGCTGGCGGCTCTATTCCGGACACATACTGTGCAACTGGTTCTGGTAGCCCCTACATGTACGGTGTACTTGAAGATCAATTCAAGACAGGAATGTCCAAAGATCAAGCATTATCAGTTGCTGCCAAGGCACTTCTAGCATCAGCACAGAGAGACGCAGCAAGCGGCAATGGAATGGACTTAGCTTTCATAACAAACGAATCAGGATTCACACAACTGTCCGAAGAGGAAGTATCGACTCTCCTCTCATCTCTCTGATTACATTCCCGTCCTAGAGCAGAAATTGCCTAGGAATCATGACATGAGGGATATTATGCGATTGACTCTACCAGAGATAAAGAAGAAGATTTCGAAGATTATACCGGATGGTATAGATCACGAAGTAACTCTGGAAGCCGGGTCTATCGCNATTATCACTAAGCATCCTAAGGAGTTCTCAGGTGGCGGCGAGAGCTTGACAGTAAGGATTGCCAAGTCTGTGAAGCGTAGGGTAGTTATCCGACCTCATCCGGACATTCTTGCAGATGAGCAGGAAGTTCACGATGCAGTAAACAGATTAATTCCTGCAGAGGCCATGGTCAGAAATACTTGGCTTGACCCAGCTCTATCTGAGGTTATTCTTGAATGCGATGACCCCTCTTCCGCTGTCGGTCCAAAGGGCTCTCATGTTAATTCTCTAAGGGACGAAATAGGTTGGCTAGTCAAGATTGAAAGGGCTCCGGCAAGAGAGAGCAGGACTCAACACGACATCCGTCGGTACCGTAAGGAGTTAGCCGATGATAGGAAATCTCTATTGAAGAAGTTCGGGACAAGGATATATCGGCCACAGAGGCCAGGAGAGCCGTGGGTTAGGGTTTCGGCACTAGGCTCATATCGCGAAGTCGGACGAGCAATGCANTTGGTAACCACTAACGAATCCAAAGTTTTAGTCGATGTTGGAGCNAAACCCACCAATAACCAGAGTGAGGTTCANCCTTTCTTCTCAGCACCTGAGCTACTTCCATTGGATAACCTGGATGCNGTGNTAATCACACATGCTCACGTTGATCACATTGGAATGTTGCCCGTTCTATTCAGATATGGATACAAGGGNCCAGTGTATTGTACTCCGCCNACAAGAGATCTGATGACNCTNCTCCAAATTGATTACATTAAGGTGTCACAGGCAGAAGGTAACGAACCGCCCTATTCCAANGCAGACATTCAGGAATGCATCAAGCACGTTGTNGATGTCAATTGGGGCGACAAGACGGATATCGCCCCCGACATTAAGATGACCATGGAGAATGCTGGTCACATATTGGGTTCATCNAGCGTATATATGCAAATAGGCGAGGGNAAGTCTGAGCACAGACTTCTGTTCTCAGGCGACATAAAGTATGAGAAATCATGGCTTTTCGATGCAGCTACTGTCAGGTTCCCCAAGGTTGACACNCTNGTTATCGAGTCTACCTANGGAGGGCCACAGAGTATTCAGCCTACAAGGCATCAGGCTAGTCAGGAGCTNCANGATCTTGTTTCCGATACCNTGAGTCGAAAGGGNAAGATTTTCTGNCCAGTCTTTGCAGTNGGTNGGTCTCAGGAGGTTATGTTAGCAATTGACGAGTTATTCAAGTCNGGANGAGTTCCNCCGGTCACGGTNTGGTTNGATGGAATGATTAGCGAAGCAAGTGCTATTCACTCCAGCCATCCAAATTTCCTCAATAGAGAGCTCAAGAAGAGTATGCTGAGAGGAGGCGACGAGAATCCATTCAACTCGTCTTGGTTCAAGCAGGTCGACTCCAGGGAGATGCGTGAGACTATTCTCCTAGATCCAAGTCCTTGCATAGTTCTTGCTACTAGTGGCATGATGACCGGTGGGCCAATCATTGAGTATCTTAAGCACTGGGCTCCAGAGCCTGGAAACACACTTTGNTTTGTAGGATATCAAGCCTCTGGAACCCTTGGCAGGAGGCTTCAGGAGGGCCACTCACACGTTCCNTTGATGGACAAGGGNCAGACGCTCATGCTCGATGTGAATTGCAATATGGTGATTATTGACGGGTTCAGCGGACATTCCGACAGAAATCAATTGATGGACTACGTTTCTGCTCTGAATCCAATCCCNAGGAAGATTATCTGCCATCACGGNGATCCTCAAACTTGTAATGCGTTCAGAATGGGNCTACGTGAGAAGTTCAAGGTCCAGACATACGCACCTGCTAACCTGGAGACTCTGCGACTTTCTTGATCANAGTACAGGGAGGTCAAANCCNGCATCTGCTGGATCTCCTAAACTGCCTTCTTTCTGGTCTTCGTTATCGTCGGCCCATTCTGTCACAGAGTCGGTAGATAAGTCAGCAGAGTCACGCCTCCTAGTTATGGCAATTCCAACTGGAATTGGGGTAAGCAATAGCAATGCCCAAGCTTCAGGGGTAATTGTCCCCTCTGCAACCATGATAAGCACTGAAATCATGGCAATTACACCCGAAATCGAAGCCGCAAACACNCTGCTTGTCATATTTTCATATCATCCAGTTCAGATATTTGTTATCTTTGTAACGACAAGGTGATGAACCTCGGATGAAATCAATTTCCATGGGATTAGACTGGAGTCTTGTTAGGTGTCAATGCGGACATTCCTTCGGACTCAGGAAGGGCACCAATGCAAAATGCACCAGATGCGGATCCTTGGAGGTAACTCTTGTAGAAAAGTACACGGACTCAAAATCTCTTGCGAATGCAGTTTCAGCGGCAAATCTCCCCCAAGAACTAGCTAAGGAGTTGTCATTAAGACTTAATTCCAAGTCTGCTAAAGAACAACAAAGACAACAAAGACCAACTAGCTTAAGATCACGGGTTAAGGACTCATTACATAGAGCAACAGATGATCAGGGCGTTTTAAATTTAGAAGCAATAAGAAGTGAATTAGTCAAGTCCGGTTTGGATCCAGAATCGTGGGAGTCTGTCATTGGGGGTGCAGAACATGAGGGAATCCTAGTCAGATGCNGTANNGACTNATGGNGATGGGTCTAGCAAAGTTCATGACCACAANTNNTGNGCTTTGAGCNNAGGGGCCTGTGGGTTAGTCTGGTCTATGCTTGTTGCTTTGGGAGCAATAGACCCTGGTTCGAATNCAGGCAGGCCCACCACCTACNAAAAGTCATAATTATCAATCNANTAGNCTGTTAATTGCCTGTATATCGAAGTAAGAAACAGATCTCTCCAACGCTTCTTCTATTGAGAACCACCGTACATCCTCTATCTCATCGTCTTTGGGGGAAAGCTCCTGACCNGTCAAATCAGACTCGCAGAAATAAGTGAAAGAAACCCAGTTTATCCCCTCTTCATTGAATATAGCCGATTGCACTATCCCCTTGTCAACCCCAACTCTAGGCTCTCCAGATTCTCCTTTCGGATCGGATATTATGATGTTGACTCCTATCTCCTCCATTGCCTCTCTCTGGGCAGCCTCTCTGGGATGCTCACCATAGTCAACGAAGCCACCTGGTAATGTCCAGCAACCTGTGAAAAATCCTCTTGAAACCTTGGCCAGTAGAATCTCATTCTTTGAATTCTTAATCACAACCTTGCTTACTACCCTATGCAGTGTCCTGTATACTGATTCCCTTGCCACGGGATCTACAGCGTTATCGCTTATTACTGAGTCCTTCCATGCCCAATTCTCTGGCCATGCAATCTCCGGAATTGCATAAACTACGATAAAATCTTCATCGCCTAATCTGATTTTGTTGGTTCTTCTTTCCTTCCAAACAATCCCCATCAACCGTGCTTCCTCTATGGTTGGGAGCCTTATTTTGTCTGAAATATCAAATTCTGACCTGCCCATTTGTGGGATTTGCGGTCCCTTTCCATTATCATCAACTAGCAGTATTTTCCCATCATTTTCTAGATGAATATACTGTTTAGTCAATGACTCCGACCTCGTTAGTTTCTCAGTATCCGAGGATTTCAGATAGTTGCTCCTTGTAGAAAGAACCAGAACCCTGCAGACTATCTAGCTCTTCTTCGGATAACTCAAGTTCAATGACTCTCTCTACTCCATTACTGCCCAGCACAACTGGCACACCAATGTATATGTCTTCCATTCCATACTCTCCTGAAAGATAAGTACTGCACGGAAGCACCCTCTTCCTATCATCCAGTATTGCTTCAGCCATGATTGCAGCAGCGCTTCCAGGTGCGTAGAATGCACTGCCCCTTTCCAGCAACTTCACAATTTCCCCTCCACCACTAGCAGTCCTTTGGCAAATCGCCTCTACTTCCTCATTGCTCAGAAGCTGGCTGACTGGAATGCCATTTACTGTGGTATANCTTGGAAGCGGGACCATAGTATCCCCATGNCCACCTAGCACCATTGCCTGAACATCCTCATTACTGCATCCNACAGCCTGAGCGATAAAATGAGTCATACGTGCACTGTCTAGAATCCCCGCTTGTCCTACTACTCTATTATGTTCGAATCCAGTCACTTTTTGCATATGGTAAGTCATCAGATCCAGTGGATTAGTTACCATAACAACAATCGCATTAGGTGCGTGAATCCTGATTCCTTCTCCGACTTGAGATACAATGTCGGCATTTTTTCCGATCAGATCCTCCCTTGTCATCCCTGGTTGTCTGGGAAACCCAGAAGTTACTACTACTACGTCGGAGTTAGCAATATCCTCGTAATCCTTTGTTCCGGTTACTTGGCCATCGTAATTCAGCACTCTACCGCCCTGACTCATATCTAGTGCCTTCCCCTTAGCAAATCCTTCGTAGATATCCAGTAGGACTATCTCGCCAACCTTCCTTTCTGCTAGAACGAAGGCACANGTTGCCCCAACGTTTCCTGCNCCTATAACCGCGACCTTCTTTGCTCCNCTTGNCATGTTAGTGCGCTAATGATNGTAGTCTTAGCACTTTGCTGGACGATATATCAAATCCGTGACCAACTATATTGACTGATTGTGATACTTTCAATCATGAATAGAGCTACAGGTTCCATTTTACCCCTCTCTCTA
This sequence comes from Methanobacteriota archaeon, assembly GCA_002697065.1. Next base: position 20,173 of record NZTJ01000026.1, on the reverse strand, counting down.
GTTGCATTCGTACCGACAATATCCATAGTATTCACACTGAACTACAATGATGATGAACTCGTCTCACAGATATTTTTCTTCATTTGCAAGNCTTGGCTACTTCTAGTCCCGGCATTCTGGTATCTTAGGGTNGACAAAAACTCTCTATCTTGGTCACTACCCAACAGGGATGGCATTCTAGCAGGAGGAATATCGGGGATAGTTATGTCAATAATTATCGTTGTTATGTGGTTCATTTTCGGTGACACTCTGGATAGCGATTCTATNATTGCTGAGCTCGAAACAACTGGACTCACAGAATTTCNAATTTATNTTGCAGGTATGGCTTACTGGATTTTCCTCAATAGCCTACTTGAGGAGTATGTATTCAGATGGTTTGTAACAACCAAGGCTATTGACTTCCTGGGAAGTGAGGAAAAAGCGATTATTCTCTCAGCCAGTCTTTTCACTCTTCATCATGCAATTGCACTNCANTATTTNGGATTTNTCTGGTGGCAAACAGTAATNGCCTGTTTCGGACTTTTATCAGCGGCTACAGTNTGGTCTTGGCTTTACGTTCGATACAAATCTGTTTGGGTTTGTTGGTTCTCGCATGCAATCTGNGATGTCGCCGTATTCGGAATTGGCTATGTCATTATTTTTGGCTGACNTATTTGAGAAAGCCTCCCGCCGACGGCTTCAATAACGTTACTCAATTGGATTCAATTTACACAATCGGGTGATAAAAAATGAGACTTGGCGTGCTGAAGGAGCCAGTTGGTGAGAATCGCGTATCAATAGTACCAAACTCCTTCAAGAAACTGAACAAGTTGGGCTTTGAAGTATCNGTTGAATCGGGTGCAGGAGAGATTTCACATCACAGCGANNANGAGTATCAATCCNCTGGATTCATAGTCTCCGACAAAAATTCAGTGCTTGANTCTGACATAGTNGTTTCAATATCAATGCCTGACATTTCNAAAGCNAGAGATGGNCAGATATTTGTTTGTGTTTCAGATCCATTCAGNAATCCAATTTCGATAAAACAGGCCATTGAAAAGAAAATTACTCTGATTAGTATGGATATGATTCCACGCAGACTTTCCAGGGCGCAAGCAATGGATGTGAACTCTAGTCAAGATAATCTAGCCGGTTACAAGGCCGTTTTGCTGGGTGCAGCTAACGTTCCAAGAGGGATCCCAATGATGACTACTAGTGCTGGTACTGTACGCCCATCAAAGTTTGTTATCATGGGTTCAGGAGTCGCNGGNCTNCAGGCAATAGCCACAGCAAAGAGACTTGGAGCAGTTGTTTACGCTTCAGATGTAAGAAANTCCGCCGCCGAACAGATTGAATCTGTTGGTGGGCGTTTCATAGAAGTAGATGGAATGGATGACTTCGAAGACGAATCTGGTTACGCTAAGCCACTNACTCCTGAATTTATTCAGAAGGTCAACGATACCGTATGTGAGGTTGCCAGTGATGCNGATGTAATCGTAACTACCGCTAGGATTTTTGGTAGGCCCGCACCAATTACAGTACCTTCTTCTGCAGTATCCACTTTCAAGCCCGGATCTGTCGTCGTAGATATGAATGCAGATGTGGGTGGNAACTGTGAACTAACCAAGCCGGGCGAGGTATTCGTAACAGAAAATGGCGTAACCATTGTAGGNACCAAGAACCTAGCCGGNGAACTGTCAACTACTGCAAGCATGCTTTACTCCAACAACATGACTACATTCCTGTCAACGCTGGCTAAAGATGGGTCNATTTCCATAGATCTCGAAGACGCTATCCTAGTTGGGGCACCAGAAGGGGACGAGTTCCACGTTCCGGGAATGGGCGGAGTACTATTGTGCCACCAGGGAGAAGTTCACGACAAACAGACAAGGCTCATGGGGGTGCTAAACTAATGCTCACAACAGCAACTCTTGTAGCCAGNATCACAGTTTTCGTNCTAGCGATATTCCTAGGTTTTGAGTTGATTAGNAAAGTCCCCCCAACCCTCCANACCCCGCTAATGTCGGGCGCCAACGCAATTTCTGGAATCACTATAGTAGGTGCCTTGATTCTTTCCAATGTCGAATTTAATAATGGAGATCCGGGCACCGCCTCTTGGTTGGCTTTCATTGCATTGGTGATGGCCACGATCAATGTAGTTGGTGGCTTCATGGTCACTAACAAGATGCTTGAGATGATTGCAGGAAAGAAGAGAGGTGGCAATTGATGGTCGATTCAGTTGTCTGGGACATAGGTTACCTCGTGTCTGCAGCTTTGTTCATATTCGGAATTAAACGCCTTTCTAGCCCCAAGACTGCCCCTCAGGGCAACCGACTTGGTGCTTATGGGATGCTCCTTGCAGTTCTAGTTACACTCGCAAAGATGTATTCTGAGGGCATAATAGGAGTTGAGCTAATCATTGGCGGATTGGTGCTTGGGTCGCTAATAGGATACATCATGGCCACTACAGTTGAGATGACTGAGATGCCTGAGCTTGTGGCCCTGTTCAACGGATTTGGTGGAGGTGCATCTGCACTTGTAGGGCTNTCAGAAGTTCTGAAGCGACTACAGGAGGGGGACATCCCTGAACCCGGAGTTGAGCTATACGCAACATGGGTAGCGATCGGGCTATCGGGAATTGTCGGCTGGGTTACGCTTACTGGNAGCCTTATGGCCATGGGGAAACTCAGAGGTGGCTTCTATATTCCCTTTACAAAAAAGGATGAAAGGGGCCGGAGGAGATGGGTCAGCTTCCCTACTTGGGGCCCTCCTTGGTTGAATATTGTCAAGGGTTCTATTTTGGTAGGNTGTATTTCTTTGATAGTGCTNACNGTTCAGGAACCTGATAATTATGACTACGTCTACGCCCTAGTAGGNCTTTCTTGTCTTTTGGGGGTACTTTTCGTAATCCCCATAGGAGGTGCTGACATGCCAGTAGTAGTCAGTCTGCTNAATTCAATGTCAGGAATAGCTGCCGCATTCACCGGGTTCGTCATAGGAAATAATGTCCTAATCATTGCAGGTTCTATGGTCGGAGCAGCAGGACTAATCTTGACTTTCATTATGTGCAAGGCAATGAACAGGACTCTCACAGCCGTTCTTTTCAAATCATTCGGGGGAGGGGGGCGTGAGTCAGTTACCAGAACTAAGGTAGGAAGTGATCCTGAGGAGGTAGCGATGGTTTGTGATGGAATAAGCAAGTGCGTCATCATTCCCGGATATGGTATGGCGGTCAGCCAGGCTCAGCATGCAGTGAAGGAGTTTGCAGACATTCTTGAGTCTCAAGGAGTTGACGTTTCCTACGGAATACATCCAGTTGCGGGAAGGATGCCAGGTCACATGAATGTGCTTTTGGCGGAGGCTAGCGTGCCATACGAGCAACTGATAGAGATGGATGACATTAACTCGGAGCTCCCGGAGACCGATGTCGCACTCATAATCGGTGCTAATGACACCATCAATCCAGTGGCACGTACTGGTGAGGGGCCACTTGGTGGAATGCCAATCATTGATGCAGATAAGGCAAGAGTTGTTGTTATTATCAAGAGGAGCCTTTCTGTTGGGTATGCAGGCGTGGACAACGATTTATTCTACGAAGACAAGACTATGATGCTATTCGGTGACGGTAAGAAAATGATGAATGAATTGAATGCCTCTATCAAGGAGTTATGAGGCCTACCTCCCCCAACCGTTATTTGACATCGATTGTGAGAAACATTCAGTGATATCATGCGTGTGAGTATCGGCCGTACCCTAGTGTGCCTGTTCGTAGTCGCTGCCGTGTCAATACCCGCACTTGGGATGAGCAACGGTCCCGGAGCTTACAATTCCAACGATGAGCTCACTGTGAAGTATGGTTGCTCATGCCATAACAATGGCGCTCCATCCGATAGAGCCGTGGTAATGGTTACCGGGGTGCCCTTGATGTATGAGCCGACTGAGAGCTACGAACTTACCATCAGGGTCGCAGATTCGCTAACTCTTTCGGGTGGCGATGGAAACGTACAAGCCGGATTTTTGCTCTCTTCTGACTCCATTGGTAACTTCACATGGCAAGACGATCAGGAAATTCGCTATGCTGAAGGTCGTGCTGATGATGTATCACATTCTAACACAGATCCTGATGGCTCTTGGGTACTAACATGGACTGCTCCTCAGGATGACCAAGGAGTAGTACAATTCTGGATAGCTGGAAATTCAGTTGACGGCGGTGGGATACCAGATGATATGGACTACTGGAACATCCTTTCTTTCTCGGTCAACCCGCCAGGAACTATCACTACCGAAGAGAGTGGATCAACATTGCAAACGCGTACTATCTCGGTAGGCACCTATGACTCTCTATTCTTGCTAGAAGTTTCTGAGGAGCAATTAGAGCAGGAACGTCAGGATGCGATATCAGAAAGGGTATTCTCCCAAGGTAATTTGTTCTATTGGACAAGCCTAACCGCCCTCATTGTTGGGGCGGTGTTTCAGAAGGAGATACTCGAACGCAAATATGACGATGGACCCGAATTCCTCGCCAGTGAGCTCGCTTACCCTCAGGGATTCCGTAGAGCTTTCGGCTTCGTTCTATCTTTCTACCTGGGGGTAAGTTGGGCTACTTCTGATAGCCCAATTGTTTTCCAAGGTGTTGACTTTACAGACTTCGCCACCGGCACAGCATTCTTTGTNAGTGCATGGGCTGCTTATGGTGTTTATAGAACGGTTCTTGCGGCCAGAACATTACCTGATGNGAAGGATGTATTGTGACTGGTGAAACTGCCTATANCTCCTATAATTGGNGTNTGCANGAACANNTTTCCGAACTGAACGTAATTGCNAGAAGAATTTCNTTCGCATTAATTGTAATGTGTTTATTCTGGTCATTCTCAATNGATNATCTGATCACCCAATGGCTAGNNCTATTGCCTTTGGAAACAGGGCCCAANAATGAAAACATGTCTATCTACGGNCCATTCGATTGGATACAGTTACGATGGTCCGCCGTGATACTTCTCNCNTTTTTGTCATTNATGCCACTGATATCAATTCAAGCTTACTCNTTCGCTAGATCTGGACTNTATCCAGTAGANCGTAATTGGTTNNTATCAGTACTTTTGCTTACNACTACNATTATCCCGATTNTCATTTTCNTANTTTGGTCCCACGTTATCCCNATNCTGTTCGAGNTATCNGAAGCGTCCGGNAGACCAGANGGGGTACTTGTTAGATATGACGCAGCATCTATTTTTTCNATTGGGATGGCGCTTTCTTGGGTGCTTGTAATATGGTCTGTCACAACAATATCACTCTCGCTAACAAGANTGTTTGGAATGGTAAAAAACGGTAAGCCCAGATTCAGGAAGCGACTACTAGCAATTTCATCTGGAGCAATCATACTGACTTTGCCAATTGAGTTCGATGGACTTAAGATATTAATTGCTATACTGTCTTTACTATCTGCTAATCTAGTCTCAAATTCATTCCCTGGCAGAATCGCTACTAATGGAGCAGTAGATATTTGACTCATCTTTCTATCACATGGGCATTGGTTTGAAAGCATTAGGTACCAGCCTAACGATGTGAGCAATTATCCAGCGGGTACTATTTTTCGTCTTGTATCTGTGACCATGCTCTTATTGGCTTCCTCATTCGTGTACATCAATTCAGATTCTGTAAATAATGCCATCACCTCTTCTGTGCAAACTGAAAACGAAAAAGAAAACTCGTTGGTTGGTCTTGTGGATCAAGAGTTTTGGCCAGTAGTAAGAGTCAGCTTTCCTGCCAAGCCTTTCCCTAACTCCCTTCTAGAAAATCTGTTTGAAGGCACCCACTCTGCCGAGCAATACATCTCAGAAATTAGCGGAGGAGACTCTCAGTTGAAAACTACCATAGTTGGGGAAACCTGGGGTTCCCCATACTCGGAGTCCCACTGGGGTACCGATTCAGAAAATGAGAGAGACACNGGGGNCGATTCCGGGGGTGCTAGNGAATTAGCNAGACAGGCAATAATGGGCACATTTCAGAACCAAGATATATCTCNGTGGGATCTTGATGGTGATTTCATAGTTGACNGATTACTCATNCTTCACTCCGGACAAGCTCAAGAAGAAGGAGGGCCGTCTACAAGCATATGGAGCCACTTCTCAGCATTTTACGAACCAGTAACAGTCGGCGATTATACATTTGAGCACTATACTATGGCTTCAGTACATGGTGGTCTCGGTGTATTGGTTCATGAGATGCTGCATCAGATGGGGGCTGTCGATCTCTACGATGTTCACAGCGACTCCCCAACAAGGAACTGGCACGGTCTAGGAGACTGGGATATTATGGCCAGTGGTAATTGGATAGGTGATGGCACCAGGCCGACGCTACCATCATCATCNACACTNGAGCTNATTNGTGCCATAGATCCNATTGAGCCAAACTTAACGAATGACAAAAACTTCACTCTAGAACCATTNTCGCAGGGNGGNAANCCGATNAAAATNGAGATAGCCCCNCAAGAGTATGTCTGGATAACACTCAGGTCNNATACAGGTTTCGACGAAGGCTTACCNGGNCATGGCATACTAGTTGAGNAACAGGATCTAACATTTGGCGACGTATCGTCAAACCTCGTTAATACAGATCCAACTAAACCTTGGGTTAAGATTGTAGAAGCAGACGGCGATGATGCTTTACTGAGGGCCCGAGATCATGGTTCTGCAGGTGATGTTTTCCAGGAAGGCGAAAGATTTGGGCATACTGGCAATAAGATTTGGAATAATCGCGGCATGCTAGTCCAATGGACTGCTACCGTTATTGAAATCGGTGAAAGTTCTGCTACTATAGCACTAGATTACATTGGTGATGCAAACTCAACATTATCCGTACCTAGAAATCCGGTAGTTGTTCTACAAGATGAACCTGTATATGCAGATTTTTACAGTGTTGATGGATGTATAACCGAGGTCGATATTACATCTACAGGAAATGTTGAAACTCCTGCCATCGCTTCCAATTCTACCAGAATAATACTCATCGAAACAATCAATTCATCATCGACAAAAGGAACGATTGAAGGGTCTATTGGATGCAAGGATCGTCCAAAGTATACTATTTCGATAGATTGGATTGTAGTAAATCATAGGCTGTCAACAGATATCCTCGAAGAAAAGGTCCCTTGGGATTCAGACTCTATAATTGCTCTTTATCCAGAATCAGTCGGCTCTGGCCCTAGGACATACAGTATCTCTATCGAAGGTGCTGCCGGGAGAATCTCTGAATCGAAAACAAATGGGATTTTCTACCCCGGCGACCCAATAGAATTGAAAATTTCACCCGATGGATTACTAGAGCCCAGAATGATCGCGAGGGGCGAGCTTGTGATTATAGACTCCGATAAAATAGAGCAAAGAATATCCTTCCAACTTACTGCAGAAGGAGATCTACCATTCGGACCATTGAACTGGCTGGCAATTCCTTCCAATGCAATATCTACAGTTCTTATTTTACTGGCAATATCCATAACAACTGGTAACAGGTCAAAAAATCAAAATTAGTATCTGATTGGATTGCTCCATCTCGAATCAGACGGNGGTCTGGATATTTGCAGGTATCTCCANGANTTCTCGCCCTCCTTAATTGGNTAAAGCCAATCCTTNTTCACGCCTGAGGCTAACCTAGATGAAAGNCAGGCCTCAGCCCAATTCTTTGGATTGCCCGATGTCGGATCTACTANCAGCCAAGGNGCATGNCCTTCTCCAACATCTCCTGGATAGCACCTCCATTTTGTCCCATATTTGAAACCAGATCTAGTGTTCAAACCTCTGCNCCACAGATCGAGAAGTATACTNGATGATGTTGACAAATTATCNGTTTCTCCATTTNTTACAGATGTTACAATCTCATACTCGATATTTTCTANTNGCCTACCTCCNTGNATNGGTAATCCAATAGCATCNAATTTCCATTCNCCATCNTCAATNATGAATACTCCTTCATCCCCTAAATCTACGCTTTTCATCTTAGAGATTCTTCNGAACTCATTGAATTCNGGAGGNCGTAAGGATCCTTTNGGATTGGATTCTAATATGCGATAAGTTACCACGGANTGCTCCTCGTCGACAACAAGTACTTCTGAAATCCTGTCTTTNGAGNAAACNNCATTTGACCATTGTAGCAATGATTCTAGTGACTGATGCCCGTCTACTTTTTTGTTNAACAGNTCACTTGAANTGAACCAAACAACTTCTGAATCTGGCTTATCCCTAGCAGGATGCTTATCTGATGCCCACCTAATTGCCCATGAGTTACTATTTTCTATNCCTAAATGACTGAAGTTTTGAGAAAGTACAACCTTGTTACCGGGAACCCTTAATGCTTCCAAAATTGCATATTCCTGTAGAAGTCTAGGGTCATCAATTAGTCTGCCATTTAGCCATTCCAACATAGCCGAATCNTCCGAAATAGACGGAAAGGACACNCCCCTGTGTCTAACGGAGAACATAATCTCAATGTCTGAAAGCCCCAATCCACCTCCACCGACAAGAGCACCAATAGCAGATTTCTCCCATAGTCTACTATACGCCGGACCATCGAAAATCCAACGATTATCACGCCACTCCATGTATCATCGAGTCGGATGTCAAATTAGACGCTATCCCCAAATATCATCCGTGTGACCTCTCTGGAAACAACGTGACTGACGCTCCCGACGAAAGAAGGCAGCAGAGTCTGAAGACTCTGCGAAATCTACTGAAATCAATCGATGGTCAAAAAGTGACTCTTATCGGTGATACTATGCTAGATAGATATCACCATGGTTTTGCAAATAACCTAAATTCTACAGCTCCGGTACCCGTTCTGAAAATTACGAGATCAGAAGAGTCTCCCGGTGCTTCTGCCCATATCGCAATAGGGCTCACCAGTTTCGGAATGAATGTATTGTTCCATACAGCATTAGGGGGGGATTCAGAGGGAGAATCAATAATTTCCAATCTTAAGGAATTCAATGTCTCGACCGAGAACATAAGCATAATTCCAAACAGGGAGACTCTGACTAAAATCCGATTCTTCGGCAGTAGGGAGAGCCTGCTAGACCGAGGGCAAATACTACTTCAGGCAGATCGAGGTACTAACGAACCAATAGATGAAGAGGTCTCTTCTAAACTGGCTGCTTCTGCCATTTCAGATTTGAAAGATAGCTGTGCATTGGTAATTTCTGACTATGACAAGGGAGTTGTAACTGCTGATGGATCTCTGAAGTTAATTTCTGAGGCAAATCAGTTAGGTATTCCGGTGATAGTAGATCCAAAATTAACGGGTCTAGAAAAAAGTCGAGGCGCATCTGTAGTGATTTTCGAAAAGAGAGGCATGTCCCTTTTAGCACGAAGAATCGGTACAGGGATTGAGGATGCAGCTCAATCTATGCTGATAGATTACTCCTGGGATGGAATTCTTGTTCTGGGTGGGATTCATGGCATTCAGTTGTATCAGAGAGACAAAGATTCAATCCTGATACCATGTATGGCGCCAGCAGCAGAACAGCAAATAGGTATGCACGATGCTGCAGCAACGTCATTAGCAGCAGCGCTAGGGTCAGGCCTCTCTCTATACGATGCTGCTTTACTTGCTTCTGCGGCATGCGAATGCGTTCTGTCAGCTAGTACTGGCAAGGAGTATATTGACAGGGATACGCTGGGACTCTGGCTTGACGAGCTATCTTGGCAAATGAGAATCTCTGACAGGTAGAAACATGATTCCATGGGATTGAATAGTATAGGTTCAGCGCGACCAACATGAGAACGTTGTTTTCTTCGTCCCACAGAGGTTCTTGTTTCATCGCAATTCTGTTGTTTTCATCATCCGTATTAATGGATAACGCAAAGGCCGAAGAAGGCTTCAGTGCTACACTTAGTATGGATATAGAAGCAGGATATCTGATTGTTGATGAATCGTCTTTCAAGGTTACAGTATCTGATGATTTTGAGCCCAGATCGGCAAATTGGGAGCTATATGATTCAACCTCATCTAGACACTACGTTTCAGTATCCGATTTCACTCAAGGAATAACCTATGGGCCCTTGACCGAGTGGATATTTGATATCGAAATTGTCCCAGAAACAATAGGCCCATGCTCATGTATCCTGACTGTAATCGTCATTGACTCTGATGGCATATCCTATTCCGAATCTACTAGTTTATTCATCGAATCTACAGGGATTGCAGAGCATCAACTTACTCCAACCTTGCTTATCAGTAGAAATACTATTGATTATTGGCATAGCGAAACATACAGAATTCAGGCATTATCTTCAACCAAGGACGGGGGTGCTCCAATCTTTTCTACATTGATTCATAATTCAACTAACATAAAGTGCACATATGGAAATCTCGAAGAACTTGACTATCTTTACGCAATCAACTTCAACGATACCACAGATCCTAGATTTTCTGATGTTTCATGGGACGGGGATAGTCTGACTTTCCAGATCGATCTGAAAAATTTTGATGATGGCTGGCATGATGTCATTGTATTCGCTCAAAGCGATATTCAAGATTCTCACTACTCCCATGATTGCATCAGCATCCGGGTCGACAATACCCCTCCCAATGCAACAATGGACGTACCAGACAAGTTGAATGAAGGCTATGGGTCAGTTTACCTGGATGCATCTTCAACTTACGACGAATACTGGGGCATTCAAGGACTAACATACACCTGGACAATTATCCAAGTAGGAAGCTCGGATGAAGAAATTGCCCAGGTAATAAGCGGCCAGGATATTCGAACTATTGAATTCAATCATGAGCACTCAGGACTGTTTTCGGTGACACTGTCTGTATCCGATAATGCCGGGAATATAGGCCTTACATCTAGAACTATAGAAATTGTAAATATGCCTCCAGTAGCACGTTTAACCATCGACGGTGAAGATTACTTCGATAACGACCAGATTACCTTATCCTCAGAATCTTCTATTCTTCTAAACGCATCCTCATCCACTGACACNGCTAACGATATTGANGCACTCAGATACATATGGAGGGTGGANAANGTTCCAATGTATGAGGGAGCGTTGAAATCNCTATCTTGGCCAGAAGNAGTGTCCGACAATAGCTTTGTCTTGTCCATTGAAGTAATTGACGCAGACTCCGACTCATCTATGATTTCAATTATTGTATTAGATGATAGCGGGTCTGAAACCCTCCCACTTTCGATACTAATACTGATTATTTCTGGTGGGTTTTTATCATACTCCATATTTAGAAGATCGGGTTCTGATGAATCAGAAATACCCAAGTGGAACTAGTCCTGAAAAGACCAAAAGGCANTAATTGATGGGATTTGTATGAGTTTGCCATTCGATACATCGGAGTACCTNAGGCGNCAAGACTCAGTNTTCTCAAANTTNCCNGATTCGAGNGTTGTGGTCATNCCTACCAATAATCGAAAAATACGGTCGAATGANGTATCCTACCCATTTCGGNCAAACTCGTACATGCTGTATCTTTGTGGGTGGAGNGAGGATGAAGGTACNTTAGTTGCNACNAATTCATCNGGNAAATGGGAGACNACNCTTTTTGTNCCAGAAAGGGATACTTCCAAGGAAATATGGGAAGGAATACGTATCGGCGTTGATGGNGCTAGATCATGGCCAGTAGANNATGCCGACTCCTTNCANAAACTCGACTCNTCNATCATTGAATTAACTAATATCGGAACTCGNGTTTTTACAATNCCAGGNGTAACCGACNCNCTAGAANNGTTATTTGATGGAAAATTGCAAATCGAAGATNTGCGNNCATATATTGATCCTATTAGGAGNATTAAGTCNNAAAAAGAAATNGAATATATGANGGAAGCNGCACAAATTGCATCTTCTGCGCATGAGAATGCAATGCGAAGTNCNCGACCNGGAATAGGNGAATGGCAGATNCAATCTGAAGTGGAGGGCTACTTNATGTNTTCAAGGAGCCAATGGAGCTTCCCTTCGATNGTAGGTGGNGGNGATAATGCAACCATTCTTCATTACAAAAATAACGATCAGATAGTNAAATCTGGTGAACTCGTTCTAGTGGATGCTGGCTGCGAAGTNAATGGNTATGCATCAGANATTACCCGTACNTGGCCAGTCAATGGGAAGTTCACCCAACCGCAAAGGGAAGTGTACGAACTNGTTCTNAGAGCNGAGCTTGCGGGNATAGAGGCATGCCNGGCAGGNTCTCCNTGGACTTCAATGCATGATGCCGTCTGCGAGACTATAGCNGAGGGGCTGATTGAACTTGGAGTACTCANNTGNTCCTTCGATGATGCATTGGGNAAGNTCGATGGAAAGGANGGGGTNTNTGAAGGNCCTATTCGCAATTTCTTCATGCATGGTACTGGNCACTTTCTAGGATTAGATGTGCATGANGTTGGAGGTGGCCGTCAAGGNGATGCAGCATCATCATTCCTTCTGGAGCCAGGNATGGTTTTGACTATTGANCCTGGCCTATACTTCGGATCCTGGAGATCAGATATACAAATTCCTGAAAGATANGCAGGTATAGGAATAAGGATTGAGGACGACGTNCTGGTAACCGAACAAGGNCCGNTTGTCCTNTCTTCTTCATGTCCNAAGACAGTAGAAGAAATTGAGAATATTGTNGGTGTCCCNAAAAATGACTGATTGGCAAATTATTCTAGAGGCNCAACTCGANNCNTCTCCNCCNGTNCTAAGCATAGAAGACGCAGAGAAAATATACCTAGAAGCACCGCTTAGTGAGTTGATGTATGTAGCTTCCGAGAGGAGGAAAAAACAAGTTCCAGGAAATATTGTNACCTACATGATTGATAGAAATATCAATTACACCAANATCTGTACAATCAACTGTAATTTCTGCTCCTTCTACCGTTCACCCGGTCATGNTGAAGGATATACGCAGACNATCGATCAAATAAGCGCACGAATCNAAGAGTTAGAAGAATTAGGAGGATCGAGAATCCTAATGCANGGTGGNGTCAACCCCTCACTNANTTTCGAATGGTATACNGAATTAATATCNGAGTTATCTAGAAGGCANCCATCAATTGCTTTGGATTGCTTCTCTCCCATTGAGATAGAGNGAATAGCAGAAGTTTCCGGACTTCCCACGAAAGAGGTTCTATCGAGACTTCGTCAATCTGGTATGCACGGACTACCAGGTGGAGGGGCTGAAATGCTCGTCGATACAGTTAGGAGTGGTATTTCACCTAGGAAGGGTTCCTCTGACAATTGGATTAGAGTGATGGGGGAAGCACAATCATTGGGCCTAACTACATCAGCCACAAATGTGTTCGGTTTCGGTGAAAGTATCAAAGATCGGGTAGAACATATGAGCAAAATAAGATCCCTACAGGAGCGGTCATTGTCATCAGGTCATCCCGGATTCACATCATTCATCTCATGGCCAGTAATGCTCGAGAACAATGCTTTGGGGAAAATTGGTATTAGAAGGGGATTGACGAACCTTGGTGCAGGTTCAGTCGAGTATCTTAGGCATGTTTCTGTATCTAGGTTATTCATGAGTAACATTGCACACATACAAGCATCATGGCCTACAATGGGCCTGAAAGTGGCTCAGATAGCATTGACTGCAGGGGCTGATGATATAGGATCAACAATGATGGANGAAAANGTCGTNTCAGCTTCAGGAACTACGAAGACAATGGCAACANTTTCGGAATTGAAAGAATCGATATTAAATTGTGGTTTCACACCNGCCAGAAGNGACTCTGACTACAATATACTCGATATNTACGAAGAGGGCNAGTATCANCTACAAGTCTGATAGNTCAGCTCTACCGCTTANNACCGGAGCGACNCTCATTTCTGTAGNCTCTTCAGATTGNGGCATAATTANNGGAAAAACCCANAAAATCCNCCTACCATTAGTTTCTAGGAANTCTAAAACNACCTCCCANTGNATTGCAATTAGTGATGAATAAACGGAACCTGGCCATTGANNCGATGTCANCTTNAGGGTAANNTCTGCTTCTGANTCAATGTTCCTTAACCAATCACCCTTTTCCATAATTCTAAGTGGCTCAAGAATAACAGATTTCTTCGATGATAANTGCATCGGTATAGACTCGCCAACTCCAGTNCCCGTCTCGTCCCCAGAAGCCAANCTTTTCTCGGGCAACTTAGTAGACATTCCAGGNGAGGGTTGTCCCCCTTCCNCCCTGCCGAGTGTATCGAGTACCGAGCTCCTTTCAGGCATNGCAACCCCAACTTGGACCCTNGCTCCGATTAACTGTAGCCCAGAGACNATTTTTCCAACTTTGATCCCTATTGACTCTCTTGATATATCTACNGTTAAATCTGGNTCTTGATATGGGTCATTTGACAATTTNTTCTGNCTATTGAAATCTCTGAAGTTCGCGATTGTTCTGAATAGNAGTGGTAAAATGAATAGTGGGAATGTATAGAATAGTAANCTAGGATAGTCAAGTGGGCCTATTGAAATGGATCCCGCGATAGTTTCGCCGATAATTCCCTGTTCAACCAACCCGGGCTCGATAGCATGAATGAACAAAGAGAGGATTAGCAATGTTACTGTTGGAAAAATTAGCTTTCTAGAAATATTGTGTAGCCTATCGGGCCTGATAAACCACCCAACCCTAGTCGAAGTCAAGAATCTGGGTGGNGAATCTGTGATTTCGCAATCTAANTCTAANAGGTNANTNTCCNCTTCTTCAGCATCTTTCCACTCAACGAACCAATCGTCTTCTNTTCCAATGGTGAAGNTAGTGACGCTCATTCCCTTTTCTATAGTAGCNTNAGAAATAGGAATATTTNTTGGNTTCATATGTTCANGTTCGAATGGNGGATACCTGATTCTNTGTACGTATCTNTCCATGCTATCCCCACAATATGGCCTTAGCNGCCCTTCCTGCAAGCCTTCTAAATTCTGGNACTTCCCNAAGCATNTTNATTCCCAGNGGTATCGGATTCTCAATATCTCCGNATTCATTTATCAAATCGGTTACCTCTGGNCTNGCCCAAACATCGAATATCCTCTCAAGCTCCGAATCACTCATTTCTGTCAAAAAGGCATCCCTAAGAGCGCGCTTNTTCCTCTGATTTCTACTCATTTCCTTTAGCAATGGAATCATGGATTTCATCTTGACTCCACTTAGGTCATTATTATCCATTGACTTGCTNAGCTTAGGTACTAGCAAGTCCACTTGCTGAAATCCNGGNCCTATTCCNCCGCCTGTTGTTGGTTTNCAAATGCCTGCAGCGTCCCCGAANAGTGCCACTCTCTCNATTAGTGGCTTTTTCACCATGCCACTAGGTACGGGNCCGCAAAATCTNGCNACTTCNGAGCATAGTTCGAACCTCGAATTTATTTGCTGATCTNGCAGCATCCTTTCCAAATACTGCTCACTGGATAAGCCATCCATCATCTTGGCTTTGGTCCATGTNCCAACTCTTGTCGTTTCNCCTGTTGGTATNGCCCAACTAAAGAATCCNGGNGANATATTCTTTCCGGTGTACATATCTAACATNCCNACATCTCCNTTATACCCNGTGACTTCAATCTGGAAACCAATCATCATCTCACTNGGGTTNCCCATACGGAAANTCCTTCTAACCCATGAATGNGCTCCATCAGCGCCACATAGNAGCTTACAGTGNATTGTCTCTTCACCATTGGGGCCATNNATCNCTACTTGNACGAATTCGTCGTATANTGTNGCCGANTANGGCTTAGANGANAGAAGAAGCTCTGTGCCGGTNGCGATAGATTGCATNACCACAGATTCATCGAAGAGCTTNCGACAAACAGAGAAGGTTCTAGGAATATTTGGATCACCTATTGTCACTCTTGTTCCNGNTGGACTGTGNATGTTAGCGCCCCAGATNGTTGTTAGTATTGTNTCCTCCAGACCTATCGTCTTCATTGACGCAGGGTTAACTAAACCAGCACATTGGAATGGCCTTCCAAGCTGATCGTGTTCCTCAATCAAGAGCACGCTTTTACCATGTTCATTGAACCTCCGTGATAGATACCCACCAATGGGGCCTGCTCCGATAACAATAACATCGAACTGACGAACCATTTGTTCTCACATTCACTACTATTTCTTACCTCTACGCTTGGAATTTATTGTTTTCTTCAGATTTCCAATGAGAGTGCTTGCATCAGATTTGGTAATAGTTTCAATTGATTCTGTTCTCACAGACTCTAGAGCTTGCTCTATCGGCATCTCTAGTTTTTCGGTCATAGATAGTATCGCAGAAACCTGCCTTTCTGTTGCAGGACTATCTCTATCCATTGTAAGTAGCATATCAATCAACTCACTAGCACTCCCATCCTTTCCTCCAGTAAGCTCCGAAAGATCATTTAATCCCATTTCACCAAGGATTTCACTTAGATTAAGGCTCAATCTATCCGAGACTCTAATGATTAGTGCTACCTGTTTTTCACTAGGTGCGATATTTGTCTTGTTTTCTTCGCTGATTTCATCGAGAATCTGTTTCACATCATCGCCAGAAAGTTGGTCTACGGATTTGTTGTTTAATATCTCCGAAACGTCTTCATCGGACATATTTGCTAGTATTCTTTGTAGATATTCTATCTGTTTTACTGTTGGCTTCTCCTTTCTCTTTTCCAATGCCAGTAAGTGTATTTTTCGGAATAGTTGTTCGAACTCATTCCACTTAGAATGCGCTTCAGATAGGCCATCTTCAATCGAGTCTAGATCAGCTTCCATAATTGCTGTAAAGTCCGCGGAGAATAGCTCTCCATCAGGTTGATTGTAATGTGGAGCTACGTCTAGCCATAGTGTTCTACCATTTTTGGTTGGGATCAATGAGCTTCCTTCTTTTTCGATATATTTCTTCAGTTCAAGATTCTTGACCATTGAAACATAAGTAGATGGACGTCCAATGCCGCTCTTCTTCATTTCCTGAATAATCGAGCTTTCTGTGTATCTTCTTGGTGGTTTTGTAAAATCAACCGTCATTTCAGCATTNGAGTCAATTTNCCAGGANNCGCCGAGTGAAAAACCGACTTCAGGAGGCTCTGAAGGGACTGGTCCNGTCGACCAGGAAAATACATTNTCCCAGCCGTCATGNATCCTCCATGTTGATGTNCCAGTAATGGGAATATCTACACCGTCACACGAAAATGTTAGTGACCTNCTCTCTCTGANAGAATTGGACATNTGGCTAGCTGCAAATCTNGACCATATCAACTGATACAGCTTCTTTTCATCTGAGTCATTNCCNGCNGACTCAANTGTTGGNTCGCTAGGTCTAATNGCTTCATGGGCATCCTGAACATTGCTGTTCTTCTTTCCAGACTCNCCTATCCCTTNGCCAAGATATTNTTTTCCGAGTTTGCTAGTGATGTGNTNCCTCATAGCTCTNCCTNGCATTNGNATTGGTTCTTGTTGAATCTGTGCGAATGTAGGTNATGTGNCCACNATTGTAAAGAGATGAGGCGACTCCACTGGTCTTTGATATTGACCAACCAAGAGTNGAATTTGCAGTTTGTAGCATGGTATCTGTNGTGAAAGGTGNCTTAGGACGTCGATTAACCGTACCCTCCTTCGCNTCGGTNAGGATTAATTTTTTCGAGGAATTNATCATCTCCACTGTTTTCTCTGCNAATTCAGTATTTGAAGTNCGATTTGGGTGATGTTTTCCATCGTCATCGAACCAAGCNCCGGNNTCATCGGATTCGTGGAACCNAGCATTCANCTCAATTCCATTAGATGGAACTGAGACTGAATGATACTCCTTGGGAACATGGCTCTCTCTCTCCAACTCCTTTTCTACTATGAAACCAAGTGTTGGGGTCTGAACCCTTCCCATTGATTTCAATTTCCATGACTTGCAAAACTTNGAGCACCTCCATCCAACTAATCGGTCAATAAGCCTCCTTACTATTGCTGCATTGACTAGGTCCATGTCTACATCTCGCGGTTCGGAAATTGCAGACATCACTGCATCCTTAGTAATCTCGTTGAATGAGATTCTTTGAATAGATTCGAAATCCGAAAGAATCTCCTTTAGCCTCCATGCAATAAACTCCCCCTCTCTGTCAGGGTCGGTAGCAATGAATACCTCATTCACAGAAGATCGAGAAGCTTTGTTCATTATTGCGGACAATTTCCTCTCGGCTTTCTCATCTGTCCAACTCCAAGGAGGGTTCGGCAACTCCCCATCCTTGTAAGCCCACATTGCTTTATTATTTACAGGCAAATCCTGAACATGGCCATTACATGCATCGACAATCCAACCTTTGCCCAGGTACTTTTTGATCGTCTTAGCCTTAGCACCAGACTCAAGGATTACCAGTTTCATATTATACCTCGGGATTGGTCGGCCGTGACACGCCCTGTATAAACTAGGTGGAGCGGATGATGCTTCAACGCGCGCGCGCGCACGAGCGCGCGCGAAACCGAAGTTTCTCGATCAAAGTACCCATTCTGCAAAAATGAAACCTAACGATTGAAGAATGGATGCTTATGGGAGAAATAATGGGCATAGCCTGGAGTGTTTTGGGAAGTCCAGCGCTCAGGCTCATTGACTCTGAGACTGCTCATTCAATTTCTATGAAGTTAATGAAAGGGTTTGGTGAGACTAGTGCAGGTCAGAACATTCTCAATACTCTGTACAGGCCTCCAGAAGTGCCAATAGAGGTTTTTGGAAAGCTATTCCACCACCCCTTGGGTTTAGCAGCAGGTTTCGATAAAGGTGCAGAGGCACTCATGGCTTGGTCTGCAATGGGATTCTCATGGACGGAGTATGGGGGCGTTACCAGATACCCGCAAGAAGGAAATGCAAAGCCTCGAATGTTCCGTGCGAATAGACATAGAGCACTAGTGAATAAGATGGGTTTCAATAATCCGGGCGCGTCGGAAATACGAAAGAGACTAATTGCACGAAAATCTGGCGATAAATGGCCAAAGACACCAGTTGCTGCAAATATTGGCAGGTCAAAGAAGGTACCAAACGAGCATGCAGCAGATGATTATGCGGCTACACTGGAAATTCTTTGGGACCATGCAGACATGTTCGTACTCAATGTCTCTTCACCGAATACTCCAGGCCTCAGAGAACTGCAAGATCGAGATTTCCTAACTTCAATTCTAAATTCATGCAACAATGTCAGGGAAATGAAAGGAATCCACAAGCCCATATTGCTGAAGCTTTCGCCAGATAACCATGATGAACAGATATTGGAAACCGTTTCGATTTGTAAGAAATCTAGAGTTGACGGAATCGTCGCTACAAATACCACCATTAAGAGGCCTGCACCACTCTCTACTCAGTCTAGAAAGGCTTTCTCTAGTGAAGGAGGATTATCTGGTCGGCCTCTCAATTCACGATCTCTTGAAGTGATAAATTTGGTTTACGGGGAAACCCAAGGAAAGCTTCCCATTGTCGGCGTAGGAGGAATAGAATCTAGGGAAACAGCCTGGGAAGCAATCATTTCAGGGGCATCGCTGATTCAACTATACTCAGCATTAGTGTTCAACGGGCCTACAGTAGTTTCCAGCATCGTAAAAGGAATCAAGAGTAGAGTTAGAGAATCGGGCTTTTCATCATTAAGCGAAGCAGTGGGATACAAACACATTTAGAGACACGCTTCTAGAATCATCTGTGCAACTTACTAGGCTGTCTCGTCTGCTCATTGTTTTTGGTACATCCATAGCAATATTTGGACTAATGATGGTAACCGTTGATCCCCAAGTCCAGTATAGTGTTGATGAGATAATGGACGACCCAGAGAGATTCGAAGATAGCAATATATTCGTTCGTGGAATGGTATCTCATGAAACTGTGGATTTTGATGACATGAAGTTTACTCTGGAAGGGAGCAATGAGTTATTGATTGTCGATTTCAGTAATTCCCCTATTCCAGAAGGTTTTGACGAAGGGAGGACTATTGCAGTTAGAGGCATACTGAATTCAGTATCTGATGCGGATGGTTTAGAGATCTGGGTGATTGATTCCTTCGAGATTCAGACTGGTTGCCCATCTAAGTATGAGTCTTAATCTCTGGTCATATTCATACGTGTCGCCATCTAGGGACAGATGGGCTAGAGGGGGAGTTGACGTGCTCTATCATTCACAAATCGTCAATAATGGTGACTCGAAGTCCGAGGGCGGCGCAAACGAGCCTTTGGGATTACACCAGCTAACTGCGATGTCTCGCCCCCAAGAGATCCAGGTTGGCGTTA
>NZTJ01000025.1 GCA_002697065.1 Methanobacteriota archaeon | reverse complement strand
GATGAAATCTGGTCTAGGATTTCTGAGAACAAGGTCATGGTCATTCATTCGGATGGCCGCTCTGAATCCACAACTCTGGCACAGGCTATTGAGTCGTCAGAACTACCACTTAGACATGTAGACATGCTTCGATACATGGACGATTCAGGAACAATTGACCTTTCGGGACTTTCGTCAGAATTGGTTGAGAGGGACCTTTCCAAACACATCGAGAAGCAACTTGTCTCCTATCTAAATGATTTACCCAGGACGAGGAGATTCTACGGTAGAGAGAAAGAATTGGACGTGATGGCAAATCTTCTCGAAGCTAAGTCAGCGTCAATCTTGGTTCCAGGGATTGCAGGTATCGGCAAGACATCGCTATCAACCAAGATTCTGGACCGATTTACGCACCGAAGAAACCTCCTGTACCACAGGTGTCAGGACTGGGAGGGCTCTAGGGCATTTCTTGAAGCATGTGCCGAATGGCTATCAGCAGTTGGAAATAACGATCTTTCAGACTATCTGTCTTCGACTCCCGTCCCCCAAACTAGTTTGGCAGTGAATCTAATTTCTGATGGTTTATCCGAATCTCCCTCACTGATAGTGATTGACGATTTACACAAAGTTGGCGATGAGACGCTATACTCGATTCTGAGGGAACTGACTCTTCGAATTCATACTCTGAATGAAGTCGGACTCGTGATGTTCTCTAGGTCTTTCAGGATGGTAGTCCCTGAATCCGATCAATCCGGGAATATCGTAACTCTGGTCATGCCTCTTCAGGGACTAGATGAGGAGTCCAGCAGACAGATTCTCACCGCTATGCCGAAGATGGATTCGGACCAATTCATGCACATTTACTCTCTCTCCAGGGGGCATCCACTAATTCTCGAACTAATCAATAGAGGGAATGTTGCAGAGACCTTTCACGCCACACTAGAGGCGTTCGTAGAAAAGGAGATTTTCAGTAGACTTTCTGGGACTGAGAAACGCCTACTTGGGGCGATTGCTGTTTTTAGAGAACCAGTGCCCATACAAGCGATCCATCAAATCGAGGGAAGCGTCGATTTGATAGATGAATTAGTCGAAAAGGGCCTGGCAAGGCAGTCAGATGCAGAAAATTTCGATGTTCACGACCTAGTAAGAGAGTTCTTACTAAGATCTATGGACTATGAAATGAAAACCGACCTCCATACTGCAGCAGTGAAATGGTATAGGGGGAAAATGGACGACGCTGCAGACAGGATAGAGTTCATTCACCACTTGAGCCAGACAGGAGATGAAGAGGGACTAGCAGAGGTATTGATTACAGAGGGACACGGCCTAGTAAGTTCTGGACATACCGAACTTCTCTCAATCCTCAACTCTCTGGAAAGTAGCGATTTTGATTCAAAGAGTAGAGGACTAATCAGAGAACTCAAGGGAGACATACTGACTATTCAGGGTAGATGGGACGAAGCAGAAGAGCAATATGACGCTGCAACCAAGCATATCGGCACTAACAAGCCAAGCTCTGAACTAGCTCGTCTTTTATCAGCCAGAGCGGACATAGCAGTAAAGAGGGGAGCAATGGACGATGCTCTAGAGCTGCATCGAAACGCTCTGAAGATTCAGATTGGGATTAGGGACGCCGTAGGTGCTGCGAGGACTTACAACAACATGGGCCATATTTTCCGTAGGAGGAGGGACTCTCGAAGAGCGCTCGAGGTCTATGGGAACGTCGAAGATCTTCTGGAAAAGGAGGAAGATCCCGAACTAAATGAGGCTAGAATTAGATTAGCCTCTGCATTTATTGAGATGGGTGAACTAGATAGNGCNAGGGAACACGCTCTTTTTGCCTANGAGAANACCAAGGACTCCAATCAGGATTTCCTACACGCCAGATCAAGNGCNGTCCTCGGTAGATACTACGCAAAAATTTCNGACAATGACCTAGCACTCCTNCACTACTCTGGAGCACTGGATNCCCTTTCCGATCAAAATGANCCTCAGAGTACGGTGGAAGTTGAGATGCTNCTNGGTCAGGTTTTGATTGATGCGGGTAGAAGGGAGGAAGCGGCCGAGCACTACCTCAACGGTCTAGCTGTAGCGGANTCAAANGACTTTAGGATGCTACAGGGAGAGCTNCTAGCAAGACTNGGTGAGGTAGAAANCGATCGTTCACAGAGGATGAATTATCTTCAGAGATCGCTCTCTCTATTCAGGGAGCTGGGGGCTGTTGGAAGGATGAAGGAAGTCCAGAACTCAGTCCACAGAGCTGTAATGGGGCGATAGTCACGAAGCCAGTATTTCACTAGGCTCTGCCTGCCCTGTCCAGTAACTGAATTCAGGTCCTAGTTGTTTTGAGATAGAGATATTTCCTTCAAACTCGTCTCCTATTGCTAGAAGCACCTCACTTTCTGCCAAGTGAGGTGCGTTATTACTCTCCGAGAGGTGACAAAGAACAATGCTCCTCAGGTCCTTGCTCATAGATCGAAGAAGAACCTCTCCAGCCTGGCTATTGGAAAGATGCCCCCCCCTTCCGGAGATTCTCCTCTTTAGAGAGTCAGGATAAGGCCCTGACATAAGCCTCGNATGATCGTAGTTAGCCTCTATGGAAATATGGTTACATCCCGAGAGGTGCTTCACTAGGTCGTCTGGAGCCTCTCCTAAATCAGTTACAATTGCGGCCCTCTCTCCATTTCCATCGCTAGCAACCAATGCTACATTATCCGCATCATCATGGGGCACAGGTATGGCTAGCATACTTAGTTCGGGGGAAAATTGAATCCTCTCCAGANTCCCGAATTCTCTGAATTCGCTNTCTAATAGCCCCATCCTAGAGGCGGTTCCACCGTTGCAGTACAGATTTGAGGACCATTTTTTCGAAGCATTTAGTGCAGATGCTGAATGATCCTTATGATGGTGAGTCACTACTATCGAATCAATTGAATCTGGATTAAATCCTGCTATCTTGAGCCTTTTCTCAGTCTGTCTTAGACTGAATCCACAATCAACTAGTACATTGTGCTCTCCAGATGAAATTAAGGTGGCATTTCCGCGACTACCAGAACCGAGGTGAGTAATGCCAATGCCCATAATTAACCCCCTGCCTCGAGACGCCCTTTGAACAAATCCATCGTAGTCACAGGATATTCATGGTTTCTTCACATGGCACATTTCTCCATGTCTCGGATCATGATATGTCCGAACGACGCTCCATCACCATGATAAATCTCTGAAGTCGGGATTTACACAAGGGTGTGCGAATGCGTAGGAAGCAGACAGCATTGCTAATTTCCGTGCTAATTTTTTCTAGCCTAGCTTTTGTTTCTCAAACAAGACCACAGTCCCCGGTTTCATCCACCGATCCCAATGAGGCTGATGGGACAGATTCGCCGGTTACAGATCAAGATGGAGACTTGGTTCCAGATCTGTATGAGGTAATCTTCGGCGAATCGATTGAGATTGATTTGTCTGGAACGAAGATGTCCATATCTGGTCTGAATCCTTCTGACTCTACAGACAACTCAACCGATTATGATAGGGACGGCCTGACTGCATTGCAAGAATACTGCTGGCCTTACACATTGGACAATTGCTTCGAGGAGAGGAGCACTCTAACAGGAAAACCACCCGAACAAACCGAATCAGGACTAAGGGAATACTTGGATCCAAGACTGTCTGATACCGACGGAGATGGACTTCCCGATGGCTATGAAGTACACATGTGTACTTTGGGAGGACTCTACAAAAAGGACCCAAACGATCCACTGAATCCAAACAATTTCTGGGAATGTCGCTATTTTGACCCTCTAGATCCAAGTGACATAAACATCGATTTCGATAGATGTGAAGCTGACTTTAGTTGGGGGTGNGGTGATGGATTCGACTTCAATAGTGATGGAGNAATAGATGNGGGCGAAATGTTCACCAACGTCGAGGAATACTTGTTTGGNACNCCNGANGACTGGATTACTGAAAGAGACGGATTGTGGTGTTGGGGGCAAATAGAAGGCCTTACTGCAGACTCNTGCCAAGACCAAATTGAGAGNCCAACGGGTGAATCCGGATGGATGGGTAGCGANCCCAGATTCTCAGACTCCGACTATTTCTTCTGGGACGANNTATCTCCGTCTAAATTAGAGGTAATAGGNGATGGNATTCCTGATGGNTGGGAGGCCCAATATGGNCTAGANCCATTGAATGCTAGTGATGCTACTNTCGACTCAGACTTTGATGGTTGGGACNTTGATGGAGACGGATTCNTAACNCANGATGTTACAATNGATACCTCTNGGTGGGGNGAGTCATTTAGCAACTACGAAGAGTACATGGTGGACTTCGATGATAGNGCAAGTGTAGTTCCCGGNGTGAGGGGNTTCGAGATATTTGCGGATNATGGTAANACGCTTAGTTTCGATCACTCTACTGCNATAAGACTAACCGACTCTTCTGTTCACAGTATTATACCAGATCAACCCAGAGAGAGGCTGATNATTGGNAGNAAATATGGCATCACAGTCCTTGATCCGTTCAGGGGNATCTCCTCATCATTCGGAATTCCCTCTGGAGTTGAGATTAATGCCATGGAGAGAAATTCAGTAGGTGATATCGATTTCCTATTGCTCGGTTCAAACATTGGCTTCCACTCAATAATCATGGAAAATGGAATTCCCGTCATGGAGTCAATGANTACAAACGAGATTGGNGAGGTNTCAGTAATTTTCCCATTANAATCGGAGGCTATCGATTTGGGCNTTCTNNTGATAGGNAAAGGAGTTTGGAAGGTTACATTCTCTGATGAACAATCGACACTTNTTCAATCNGAGATCTCGGAANTAGAGNCTCTCTNTTCCCTTCTTGAAGATGCTAAGGCAACTGTAAAATCAGTCGCCCAGGCTAAGATCTTTGGTAGGACGCCTATTCTCCTAGTCGGTACCGACTTTGGATTAATTGGCTGGAATTCAACAGATGCCTCAGAAGATATCGGCAGCCCATGGTGGGTATTTACTTCCAACAATGCCGATGAATTCGTTAATCCCGACATACTCGATTCAACAAAGACTGCAGTCGTGAACACAATACTTGTAGAAGAGTCAATCAGTGGCTCAGATGACGTTTGGCTAGGTATGGGGGGAGGACTTCACCAGATTACAATGGACCTATTCATCTCTCAACCAAGAGAGTCAATTAGTAATCAGAGGATGCTCAATCTGGACGGTCTACTATCTGGTTCAAACGATGTTAGAGCTATATTGCCCCTCGATAATATGTTGGTGCTAGGTTCAATGGACGGGACTTGGTGCTTAGAGGGNGATTCGGACGGAATACTTGGAATTATGCAGAATCAAACTGATATCCCAGGCCTTGTAACTACTATTGCATCCCTTCAGAGGGATGGGGAGATGTGGATATTCGCGGGAATATCTCCTGGTAGATTCATGAATATAGCCCCAATGGATCCACACTCTCACGACTCCGATCTGGATGGGATGCCTGATGGATGGGAGTTTGCTTACGGACTTGATCCAACAGACCCATTCGATGGCTTAAGAGATAATGATGCAGATGGAGTTTCTATTGGAATCGGAACCGGTTTTGGATTTGATCGACACTGGAGCAATTTGGAAGAGTATCGCTTTACTTCTCCCTCTGAATACGGGCATAATGGTACCGATCCAAGAGTTTCTGATACCGACGGAGACGGTCTAACCGATGGCGAGGAATACTGGGGGTGGTTCCTAGAACCAACTAATTTNGAATGTCATTACCTAAATCAACAGTATCTCTGNGACCCTGTCCTGGGACANTCTGCATCAGATGTCCACANNGGGGGNTGGACCGGNACAGGATCCAGCGGNGGGAGCGATTTGCCNACAGANCCTACNAATCCAGATTCGGATGGCGATGGGATGCCGGATGGTTGGGAGATTAAGCATAGGAGATGGATCGGGGATGTATATACCGGAGGAAATGACTGGACGTTGGANCCTAATAATCCAGATGACGCAAACGAGGATGCTGATGGGGACGGCCTGACTAATCTTTGTGAATATGAATGGGAGAGACTCAGGGATAGATCGCTACTAACAGGGATACAATCTCATGGGGAGTCTCCAGAATCAGTTTCTAATTGGACNCCCACCAATCCTAACCAAGTTGATTCAGACGGCGACTCACTTCCAGATGGTTGGGAGGCAAGATACTCCTGCAATTGGCCTTCTTCTAGTTCCGGAATCAATCCAATGAATGGCTCCGACGCACTAAAGAATCCGGACGGTGATGGATTTGATGTAAATAAAAACGGAGTCATTGATGCAGATGAGGCATTTGTTAACTGGTTAGAGTATCACATGAAATCAGAAATACTGCTGCAAGACTCTACTCATTCCGGATTGGAATATCCGGAGAATTTCACTTCTTCTCTNCCNCATCATTCATGGCAAGGCCTCGCAAATGAGGCATTCGGAGAAAGAACCGGCGAATACTACTTGTCACTCTGGGTAGGGTTGCCGACAGAGGATATAGGNTCGGCCGATCCTCTAAATTCAGATTCGGACAATGACGGGATGCCTGATGGTTGGGAGGTATACCATGCTAGGTGGAGTCTGTTCTTTGATGACTGGACCCTAAATCCCGTTAATGGTGGTGACGGACTAGGAGATCCTGATTTGGATGGNATGTCAAACTGGGAAGAGTACAACTCAATTGATAGTGAAATTAGTGAGTCAGACCCTACTATCTCTTCTCCCCAGTTCTACCTGACCGATGCGGCTGGAGCTCTCGTAGAGACTCCTTGGATTGGGGCAGAATCCTCCCAATCGTTTGGTCATTTTTTGACGGAGGAACAGTCCAGATTAACTGGAACTTCATCAGACCCAAATAATCCCGATACCGATGGGGATGGACTATTGGATGGAATAGAAGTGGTATTCACTACATGGAACTCTACCGATTCGGTATGGACTCTAAACCCCCTAGTTCCAAACCAGGGGGGATATGACTCGGATGGCGATGGGGTCGGAGACTTAGTAGAATTGAACCTGACTTCAAATCTCCCGATAAACGGGGAGACCTACCCATTAGGCGTTCCAACCTTCGGGGATGAAGCTCGAGAAATCGACAATCTAGCATTTGAAAATAGAGTTTTTAGAATTCTATTCAGCAAAGAGGGGAGGGCCGAGCTTGGAATGGATCAGTACTTCGAATGGAAGTCAGGGATGCCAGCAAAACCGATGTTACAGGCTATTTTTGGAATTACTGACCCTAAAGACCCCGATACAGATAGAGACGGAATGGTTGATGGATACGAGTATTGGTTCTCAGAATGGGATCTGGAGGAGAACAAGTGGACAATGAACCCACTAACTGATACTGACGTGGATTTTGACTCCGATGATGACTCATTCGACTGTAATGGGGATGGGGAGATTTCAGACTCCGAGTCATTCGANAATCTAGCCGAGTTCGACTCAAGATGGTATGGAAAGAGGTTAGAGATAGGGAACGTTCCAAATGGAACAAATACCGTATCATACGGCAGGGATGCCGTAAATGCGTTTATCGAGGAGGAGGGACTTTCTAATTCATCAGCATGGGATAGGCTTTACTCCATTTTCTCAACAAAGAGCTTGAAGTCGTCGGAGAAAATGGGGCTAATTAACCAGGAAGATCCAGATAACTTCAACAGATCTATGATTGGAATAAGTGACCCTACAGACAGTGACTCTGATGGTGATGGGATGCCAGACGGTTGGGAATACTGCTATTCGGTGTATTCAGAGATTCTACCTGTAAACTCGTTAAGATGGTCGCTAAATCCATTGAATCCCTTGGATGTGGATTATGATCCCGATGCAGACGGTTGGTTGGATAGGGACATTCTTGATACTCCGGCAATTCAGGGCGTTTGGGAGGATAGGGTATTTTCCCCATTCTCAGATGATCAGCAGTTTAGCAATGGGGCGAACTCCCTATATTTCACCAATATTATGGAGTACAGAAATGGTACAGGGCCATTGGATCCAGACTCCGACTCAGACTCTGTCCTGATGACTCCAGTTTTTGTCGATGGAGTAGTTGTCGACTATCGTCAGGACATGAGTCTCTCAGATGGTAGGGAGATCTTCAAGTATGGAACAAATCCTTTGGATAATGACACAGATGGAGATATGATGCCAGATTTCTATGAGTTCCACAGGGGCTGGAACGAGACTAACGACAATTGGTCTTCTTTCCTCAAAATTCAGGTTCAGTGGATTGAAGTTACTCCTCAGAATTGGAAACCTATCCAGTTCTCCGATGGACAGATCACTAGGCCCCAATTAGAGTGGACATGGTTCACGCACGATGCAACAGATCCTAGCGATGCCACTCAGGATGCAGATAACGACGGAGAATGGGATTGCTCCGGGAGTATCTGCGATTACGTGCCATACAACAACTTCCAGGAATACTACGCAGTAGTAAACGCCACCCTTTCNTCTCCTTCAATAGTTAGGGCNNCGGCTCTTTTTGACTGCTCAGGAGATGATGTGGAGGAATGGTGGCAACTTCGAGAGACTCTACTTGGGACATGTTCTGGATCGAACTCAGCTGATTCAAATTATCTTAGAGTTAACCGGATAAACGATGAAGACATGCTATATGCCTTGATAATCGATGATAATGATATTTCATACCAAGATGTCAACTCAAGTAATGATCTCATCATGGTTAACGGCGCATGGACCGACGAGTACAACAGGATAGCAGGAGATAGATTTCANCTCCCAAATATTGGTCTGGGNGAGTATNCCTATGGGTGGTGGNCCCTGGATATAGACGGGGATTCTATTGNAGANGGNACAGATCCAACTAATTGGGATACAGATGGAGACTGGTTGAACGACTTTTTCGAGATAGATGATGACCTATTGGATGGAATAAGGGGNAATAGCGGATCTCCAATTCGCTATGATGACAGAACTTCATNACTCTACATTTCATTTGCCNCCTNGTCCTCACAATGTCATGGCCGATGGCGGGAGAAGCGTCCCNACTCCAAACTCNGANNTTAACGAGAAGTTGCTTTTNCTTAGAGAAAATATGGTCCATTTGACTAATCAGCTAAGTATGCCAATTATCGAAGTCGCGCTTGTTATCTCAAAATATATCAGAATCGTANTGGAGTCANTGGAGAANGCTGCGGAAGNAGCCGGGGAGGAGCTCCCTNCGNCTATCTTGAATCCATTGCCTTTGAACNCCNAGNAAGAAAATNTCGAACTGCCNGGNATTGANTCATTNCCTNTAGAGAAGCTGATCGATAGGGTAGATAACGACAGAATGGACATTCTAGATACTCTGGTTAGGACAATTNTGAANGAGAGTCAAATGGAATTCGTTGCCGCATTACAGGAACTTAGGGATTGGGAATTCGAAATACGNAAACAACTCNCCAGNGTTTCTAGTCCTGGGGGGATGTTCAGCCCTCTTTCNNTNGGAGAAGATTTCTAATTAAGTCTATTTTCAGANGAAGCAACAATCCCACTTGAGNCCCACCACGCATCAGCAATGGACCAAACGAACAAGAAGGGCCAGAGGAATGCAGGTATCAATGGAAACTGNATCAAGAACCATTCTCCAGCCTTTCTGTGCTGTCTGTTGAAATGCTGCCCGAGGAATAAGAAAGGAACTAGTGAGAGTGCGACTGCAAACAGNGGCCTCACTGCNCCCCATGGGCCGATTCCGCCACTAAGNTCACTCCAGATTGCAGATACNACCCCTAGAGGNCTGAAACCNTGTTTTTCAGAGGCCTCGATTTGGACCACGTACTCTTCCGCCACGATGCCTGCGAATATTNCGAGGGCATGAATTTGCCGACTAATATAAACGGAAAATGACAACNATGGACAANTTGTCGGATGACCGTGAGTGGAACAATACTAGTTACCGGATTCGTCCCATTCTCAGAGCATGAGAAAAATATCTCGCAGCAGATAATTGAACAAATTTCGNTTAATNCTGATTATGATGAAATCATTGAAACATGCGTCCTAAGCGTAGATGAAGAAGGATCTAGGCATACTTCTCTCAGGATCAGAAATGAGCCAGAANTTNGGGCAGTTTTACATCTGGGCCTTTCAGCCAANTCTGAAGAAATACGAATAGAAAGATTTGCNAGAAACAGAATAATGATGACTACTCCCGANAATNCTGGAAGNCANNTGGANGANGGCCTCNTTNTCGAAGGAGGGGCCGAGATCATAGAAACAAATTTTCCNAGNTATCTNATAGANCATATTCTTACTNAATCNGANAGAATCAGACTGAGCGACGATGCAGGCGGCTATGTTTGCAATGAGACATATTACNGAAGCCTATGTGCCGCNTNAGAAAATNACNCNCCNAAGGTNCTTTTTTTGCACCTCCCAGATGAGGATGNTATNCCATTAATCCAACAGACNGATTTCGTNATTTCNNTTTGTAAGGCATTAGAGNCAGAAGTATGATTTGTGATTACTCCAAATCATTACGATGTTTGGAACCANTCCGACGCATCGCCAGATGGGTCCATGGNAAANTCGTCACCTACNTCCCTAGGTACACTCTCTCTTCCAACNTGCCAAGTCTGCTGCTCCAGCCATATCTCAATGTCTGTTCCGTCCAATGAGACTTCAATCAACCCTCCGAGNGTATTTCCATCCAATACAAAGGACACCTTCCCAATAGATGCNGACTGCCTCGAGAGATGGAATACTGTCCCGTCNTCATGGGCTTTCATTGCCATAGCATCTAGTGCCGTGTCTAGGACCCTATTTTCCNTTAGGATTGATAGAAGTCCGTCAATAGATGGTATTTCAGCNGAAATCATCTCAGATTTCCTCGCTACAGGAAATGNAGATTTCTCCGGGTAATNATCNGGTTCCCAATCAGGAAAAATAAACCTAACNGAGTCTTTGACCTTGTCGGGATCATCATGNCTACNCACCAATGTCGACACGCGCACTTTGGGGTCCATGCTTTCCCGAATTACTGNGCATTAATAGTGATAACCAGACCTGTNCAATTTTCACGAAAATTCAAACCAATTCCAACTCTCGATTGCCCATGGTCAAACGTTCTGGNCTAGTCTCANTTGCACTAATTATGATTCCAAATATCATAGTAATTGCATTCAGGANACTATCACCCGGACTAGATGAAGCACTTTCGAATGACGATATGGGTCAAATTGTGACGCATATATTTGCTTCGATAATTGGAATAATTCTGGCCTTTCGGTACTCTCGAGTTCACGATCATGAATATCGCCGCTCAAAGGCCATAGATGCTTTATCTAAGACATACAAAATGGAAGACAAGGGGTTGTGGGAAAAGGGAGAAGTAGCAATTCAGAGACTAGAGGCCAGGGCTCATTCTGACTTTAGGGGGCGAAAGGCTTCATTCTCNAGAAAGAGGATGCAAGGNAGTATAGGNCAAATAAATAGAGAATNNGGAGAAGCAGAGCACNAAGAAGANAACTCNGAATATTCTGTTTCTNTTAACGGAATAGAAATAGTCAAAGAAAGGAAAGANGAACANAAACTGCCAGATAGAAAATTNTCNGAGAAAATGGTNCNTTTCTTCTCATCCTTGGTTGAGAAATCAGCAAACAAGAGATCAGAAAAGAAGAACCANGAAANAAAGAAAAAACAATCNNTTGGGAAAGAGATAGNCGNAGATATTCAATCTTTTAGAACCGCTGNAGACTCNNGATGGGCGATTCCCGAAGGCACACANANGAAAGCAAGACTCTGNAACTCNTGCTCTACATACAATGACGCGGTTTCAGATTATTGCACATCATGTGGCTCCTTCATGAAATGATGGGGAACGGTTGATATGACTCCTTTCGGGGCCTAAGTCAGGACTATGTCTGGTAAGCGAGACTATTACGAAGTTCTTGGCATTGCCAGGGATGCNTCTGAGGACCAAATAAAACAGTCGTTTCGTTCACTGGCAAGAAAATACCATCCGGATAAGAATCCCGATGACCCAGAGGCAGAATCNATGTTCAAGGANATTCAAGAGGCGTATGCAATCCTTTCTAATCCAGAAGAAAGGAGNAAGTACGACGTATTNGGNCACGAAAGNCCCGGGGGTTCTCCNTTCGGTTCTCGTGGCTTTCAAGGAGTNGATATCAATTTCGATGATTTATTCGGAGGCGGNTTTGAATCAATTTTCAGTCAATTCTTCGGNAGTCATCAGCAAGACAGATCGCATGGTTCCGACCTCCTAGTTAGGCACTCAGTACCATTTCANGCTGCGATGGATGGCATGGATGATGATATNGAAATCGAAGTTCTGAAGAATTGCTCTTCNTGCGACGGCTCTGGATCAAAAATCGAAGGTGGTTCGAGGACNTGNCCCTCTTGCGAGGGCAGGGGGAGNATNGATGAAATNTCAATGATCGGNCCNTTCAGACAACGAGTAAGGAAGGACTGTGCCACATGCAGGGGTTCTGGACGAATTGTCACGGANCCGTGCTCTGAATGTAACGGGGAAGGGCGCTCTTTACAATCAATACGAGTAAAATTCTCTGTTAGCCCGGGAATCANGACGGGTAATCGACTTAGAATGCGTGGACAGGGAGAAGCTCCAAACTCAATAAACGGATATCCAGGAGATTTATACATCGAGATTGAGGTNGAAAAACATCCNTGGTTCGAAAGAGACGGCGCNGATCTCCTCATGGCACTTCCANTGAGTTTCGTCGACCTTACACTGGGNACNACNGTAGATATCCCGCACATCGATTCTGAAGATTTGACAATAAAGGTCCCTCCTAGCTCCAACCCCGGAGAAACAATCACCATTCNTGGGAGGGGTTTNCCAATCAATAGCAATACTTCTAGAAGGGGTTCAGTCACTGTAGTACTCAGACTTCAATCTCCAAAAAAGACGAGTCGCTCCCTCAAGAAAAAGATCAAAGAAATTAGAGCCGAACTGGAAGAATCAATTCCNCCTATAGAAGATAGAATTAGGGAAGAAGCCAACTCTAGANGGNCTCGCTAGAGTCANTCTTCTCCAATTGNTATGGTCTTTGCTGGTACTGCNNCNACAGGTNTTCCATCAACAATTCCTGAGATATGTATNTCTACTGCTGGNGCATTTCCAACCACCTCTAATCGNATGAATGTTGTCAATCCATCTTTGAGNTTNCCAAGATATATTTCGTCTTCCTGAAACATCATTTNAGGAACGACANCTTCAATTNTTATNGGTTCNCCAAGCGGTGTNTTGATTCTAATTGCAGCCATTTCCCANNNGGAACNACCNGTTTCAATTCCGATAAGAAATGATCCTGAATCNCCCTCNACTCGCCATACAGAGATATCTATATTTTCNGTGAANTGCCTTATCTCAGGTTTGCCAAACTCTTCTGATATTGCGCCCCAGGATCCTCTGCCGAGAGTTGAAAGTGCCGAATTAACTTCTTCAATATCCAAATCCCCACTAATCTTGGAGAATCTTTCCCTCAGTAAACTCAAAACCTGCGCCTCACCCTCTCCCAATTCGATACTTCTGTTTTTCGAAGTTAGAATATTTCCTCTATTCCACCAGATAACCACCAGCATAGGAAATATTAGGAATATTCCCGCGAATACATAGAAAGGAGTGAACATCCAAGCCAAATTGACGTATTCTTCAGATTCATCGAAAGTACCCATGTTCCTTATCGTAAATCGATAATCTATCTCTCCATCGTAACTACCTAGTCTCTCCAGTCTTATTAGATGGAATCCTTGGTCTAGTGAAATCTCGCCACTATCCTCGTTGGCATACTCTTCTATTGACCAAGTACTTTGATTGAGTCTTTGTAAGCCAATACTTACTGAATCGTTTCCAGATAATGAGAAACTAATAATTGTCCAGTTTGAAGATGAAATTTGTATCGCATACAAGTCAACAGAGTCATTTAGTTCGAAGGTTCCAAGAACTGTTGAATTGTTTTCCGTTACTACTATCCAACCCTCTCCAAATCCATCGGAATCCCAAATTGTCGCAGGCGCGTCTAAGTCCTCTTCAATTAGAAACTCTGAGTCAGCAACAGCACCTTTTGCTAAAGAAATCGATGTCAATATTGCCATTGATATCGCGAAATACTGTCTCCTCATCGTACTCGCGAGTACCACTATGCCTTAGAATCCTTCAAGCGAAATGCTTCCATCGACAGCCGATGGAAGAGCGGCCGTTAGCTAGGACTACTGTCTCTAGAGATAGGTTCTCCAGACTATTTTCTATCGGAGATAGGAATTCTCCAGAATCATTCTCTCCCTGTCTTATTGTCGGCGATGACGATCCAGAACTGCCAATTTCTATCGCCCCTTTGTATCTTAAATTGGATAACTCTGAAATTCCTTCATCGATGCAAATATCTACGCGTGCAAAACTATGCTATCCATTCGATAAAAAAGACACATGGGTGTCTTCTCAGGGCTTATCNCTTCCGCCCAGTCTAATTGAGTCGAACTCCGGAGAATTTCCTTCNGGATCTGAGTTTNTACCNGTAACTTGGAGTTCNTTGCACCATGACNCTTCCTTACTAAATNTGGAGTTTCAACCCTCAATAATCGCGTTAATGGACGCTCCACAGCTTTCGAATAGTATCGGTATGATTGAAAGGGCACTCTTTACCATTCGAACTAGCTTCCCCTCCTCATTGATTTGGGCACCTGGCATATCGGGNCCNGACAATTGCGCACTNCTNTCATGGATGGGGGTNGATATTTTTGATTTGGCTAGATCTAGACAAGCCTCATCACTTGGCGTACTTCTAACAGAANCCGGTCCAAGACTNCCAGAGCCTTCCACAAAGGAGGACCCTTCTATGGTTACTCAATGNGAAATGTGGGTGANTGCAATTTCTTCTACTAGATCCGCAATAAGGGCAGGATCATTGAGGGAGTTAGCTGAAATTCAGAGTAAATCTAGTCCGAGGTCAGTAGAGCACCTAAGGAGGCATGATCAACTTTCTCTAGACAAATCAGGAACATTAGGTATGACGAAAAGCTCAGTTCCGTTTGGAACACAATTGAGGTGTCACTCATTCGAGAGTAGGAACGATGTAGCGCTTCGTCTTTGGAGAGAAAAAATCGCTGAGAAATATGAGCCTCCTGAGAGAATGAGAGACGTNTTGGTCCTTCTTCCTTGCTCTGCAAAGAAGCCCTACNGACTCTCAAAAAGTCACTCCAGATTTAGGAAATCAATTGGAAATCNTAGAGTGCACGAGGTCATGGTCACGTCACCNCTGGGNCTAGTTCCTAGGGATTTNGAGGACATTTGGCCCGCAGCACACTACGACATTCCAGTNACAGGGGAATGGGACGAAGATGAATTATCNATAATCAGAAAAATGATNCAAAGGCTTGTTGAAAGGGTCGGNTACTCTTGTATTGTAAATCATTCTGGNATTGCCACNGGATTAGANGGGATCAATGAAATTGATACTAGGAAGGGAGAATCTGCAGGTACAAAGAACTCCCTGGNCAGACTAAAGGATGCCATATCTTCCTCATTCGAAATCGACTCCGGAGAATTAGATTTCAGCCCAAGGGAGGAGAAGTTGAAATCGATATCTAGATTCCAGTTGGGCTCGGATGAATGGCTATTTGGGTGCCAGATAAGAGGTAGGCCTCCTATATTCACCATCTCGAGAGATGGGGAACAAATGGCAAAATGGGATCCCCGAAGAGGGAGGTTCCTATTTTCCAAGTCTAGTCTTGAAGANCTGTGGNATNTAGGAATAATTAGGGAAGTAGAAATTATNNCTGGAATTGAGTGGACCGGGGATATCTTCCCTAGTATGATTAAGAATTATGATCCATCTATTCTAATGAGTGACGAATTGGCTGTAATTCAGGAAGGTAAACTTCTGGGTTCTGCTAGAGCAGTTGCACCAGGTTGGGAATGGCCCTCTGGGCCCGGAAAACTGGCAAAGTCAAGACATAGATTTTGAACTAATGTCAACAACATTTGCTGCGTAGCGGTTAAAGAGGGACAGCAGGTCGCCCGGCTCCTGAGGTATACAGATGTCTAGGATGCATAGTAAGGGAAAGGGGGCAAGCGGCTCCAGTAAACCCCATTCTAAGACTCCTCCGGAGTGGTCAAACTCTGATAAGAAGGAAGTGGANGAGTTAATTCTGCAACTCTCNGAAGAAGGCCANTCAAACTCATCAATCGGCACAATNCTAAGNGATAAACATGGGGTTCCTAACGTAAAGTTGGTTACTGGGGAAAGAATTTCCCAGACTCTAGATAGACTAGGAAAGTCAGNNAAACTCCCCGAGGACCTAATGAGCCTAATGAGACGAGCACTAAGATTGATNGACCATCTNTCTCAGAATTCNAAGGATATCCACAATAGAAGGCAACTAGAACTATGNGAGTCNAAGATTCGNCGCCTTTCTAGATACTANAGNGAGAANAATCAGATTGACTCGGATTGGACGTANAAGAGNGACCAGCTAAGGCTGATGGTCGAGTAATCACTATTGATTTGTACCTCTTTTGTTTCGTGGNATCNTGGAGACTCTGGCAGACAAGGAGATTTTCTCTTCCNTTCNTGAGCCCTTTCGAAACTTTGCTAGNTACGTCCGTAANAGCAAGAAGAAGNTACTCCTGATCTCGNAACCAAANATCAGAGGNGCATTGGCCCTAGCCCCNATTGAGGCAGCACTTCTTGATTCNGGTATTCCTTATCGTCGGAGATTTACCNATCGAAGNCCAGATTCAGAGCCATTCGTTAATGTCGTTGGAGACATAGGGAAAGGGACAGCCTCGAATAATGGGATTGTAATATCTGAGTTTATNGTTGAAGGNCTAAANGGTAGCTCTGGNGACTCTAGGAANGGTCCACTTTCTACCGTTGCACAAGCCCATTNTCTTGCCTCGGAAATCAACACCAGCAGTGAAAGNCTTAGGATGATGAGGCCTTGGATTTTGTCNGGAAATTGGATTGGCGACTCCCTCGATAGGACGTATGATCCCGTTTACTCGTTTCTTCGAGACCATCTTTCTGAACAAGGTGTAATCAGAGTAATCCCAGTAACCGAGGTAAAATCTCCCGAATTGGGTATTCTATCTTGGATTGAAGGCACTCAATTACGGGGTGCATCCGATGTTTGGCATACTTCTGACTTAGAGAAAAGAGAACAAATAATGGGCGACTTGGTTAAACCAATTTTACACTCAAAGGCTCCTTCAACAACTAGGTTAGAGGAGCTTCTTTGGCATTGTATTATTGCCCCTAATTGGGACTCAGACCTATCATCTCAGATTTTTGTTGCTAACTCATTTTGGGAGAATAAAACTCCTCTAGAAGCAGCAACCGACATAACAGACAGGCTTGTTTCGAAAGGGCAGATATGACTACTCAATCCTGAGAGTACTTCCGCAGCCATGGCAATCAATCCTAAGTGGCCTGATGTCCGACTCTACAGGATTCTTCTTACCACACGAAGGGCACCTAACCATTCCTCCCTTGTTCGAATTTCTCTGAACTCCTGCTTCTTCAATAACGGGAGAAATTACAGAAGCAGGGAAAACCAATAGAACACTCGAACTAACAACTCCCAGAACTATTGGCATAGGTAAACCGAACCAGTAAATGGATAGAGACAGAATACCCAAAACTCCAATCATGATCATGCTCGGAACTCTTGTTCTCCTCCGGGTTAAGGCCATCCCAATTCCCAGCGCCAAGCAGAGAGCAAATACGGAGATAACCGCAGAAATCAACGGACTGAAGAGGAGNGCATTTTCAGAACCAAACTCCAGTCTAAAGTCAGTATCNGATTCGATATCGGAACTCTCCATTGTGATTATTTCCATCACAATCCACCTCCTGTGAGTGTAGTCTATCTCGTCATTATCTAGGTAAACCCCTCCCAAACCAGAAAGCATTCCAGTCCTGATTTCGAATGAGAGCCCCACACTATCCCAGAAATCATANCCCCCGGGNCTTACAAAATCCTCAATCAGTGCTTGTCTAGATCCACTATCGGAGACGTAGTATGTCGACGAAACCCTTAGTGAAATTGCATCAGAATTGAAAGCNCTCGAAGCTCCCAAGTCAATACTGATTTCCAAAGGTCCGAAGTTGACCGGATCCACGCCAAATACAGATTCCGGATCAANCATCAATCCACTAGAAAGGAATGACTTCATATCCGTCTTTGAGCCCCTAAGATGAGTTTCTAGGGCAGAGAGTTCTGAGTTATCCACTCTCCCGTTCTGCTTCTCAGAAGAGCTAACCTGGTCTGAAAATGTATTAAGATTCCTCCACCAACTGTTAGATCCGAGACTCTTGTTTCCAATATTATCTAAGCCCCATCTCATCCACTGAGACATAGCACCGTCAAATGAAATGGTCGTCTTTCTCTCGATTGATTTGCCGTCATATTTGCAGTTGACTTCAACATCAAGGGCCGAACCTCCAGTACGTGGGGGCTCTTCCTCCGGGTACCAGCTATTGTCCCCCGTATCCTGACCGAGAGTGATATCATGGATTTTATTGGCCTCAATTACTTGAGAGCCCTGTAATGAAATGTGGAAATCNGTCCTGACCGAGCCACCGTTAGAATCACTTGGATCCCAAACAAATGTGACATCNACCCAGTCTTCATTGGANTTAANAATCGGACTTTCGGTAATTTCTACATTCTGAACCATCAGGCCACCTAGTGAAGAAGTCCATATTCTGTCTCCGAAGCCAGAACTCAGTCTAATTGGAAAGAATACTAGACTCCCCTTGACACTNGCATCACGAATTTCCACATTCACTAGTGGAAATGACATTGACATAGCAGCCGCATACTCNTCCGAGCCCCAGTAGAAGTTTATTCCCGATTCGCTACCNGGATTTGAAAAAATCATACTCCTGACTGAGAAGGTGATTTCGATCTTGTCATTCTTTGAGAACTGGCCGTCTTGTACTTCTATTGGAATAGAAAGCTCCCCAGATTCGCTTAGGTAAACAGCCGGCAACTGTCCAGAACTTTCGTACGTATTTCCGCCGACTTTTACTACAACCGTTGCGTTCGCAGATACTCCTGCTGAGTCCTTCACCTCATATGGAATGGTGAATGTCCACGTCCCTGAAGAATAGTCTCCAGATTCCCCCCACAAAATCATCCAGGAGCCGATTTCCACTTCACCAAATACCGATGAAGTAACTTCCATAGTTTTCTCTTCCTCTAACTCGGAAGAGAATGGAGTCAATTGCCCACTGTCTGCATCCCCAATCAGGAAAAGATCGAACTCATCAGGGGACTCACAGCAACTTTGGCTCTCTTGGGCATAGGCCATCATAGGGGCATAAACTACTGCTATCATCATCAACGAAAAGGTGACTGCGAATCGTGATTTGGCGCCTTCCACGTCACTCTGATTCGGACTGGCCCCTTCAATGCCACGCAAGCTTCAGGCGAAATATACAGGTTTAAGCGAAATTATAATTTCACTAATTATGTAACCATAGTAGCCTAGCAATTCCTTCTTCAATGCCTTCAAACCTAGCGAAACCGACCCTCTCAAGTTGGTACACTTCTCCATTTCTCAGTTCAAAGTCCTCTAAGAGTCCCTTAACGTGGACAATCTCTTCGCCTTCGGGAACTGACAATATCGCTTCTACTGCCAAATTATCCGGAATCCAATGTACTATCTTCCGCTCATCGCTCCTATCTTCCGACTCTACAGTCGCAGATTGACCTGAAATAAAGACGTCTGCGAAGTCTTTCAGTCTGATCTTTCCTTCGACAAAGTCCTCATCTTGAATCGACACTTTCGCCCCGATTTCCCACTCTCTGAAACCATCTATTTCACCATCNGGATGCCTGGNCATNCTGACTCTCGAGAGAGNATNTTTCGAACTAATTTCCAGGCTTTTTGGATTCGAGACAAAAACTCTTCTTTCACAAGAACCGTCTATNATNCTAGAATTNAATGACTCCAATGTCTGNAGTGAAATGGAGATATCCTTCTGAGTCAGCCCAACTTCTTCCCAAAGNTCGACAAGAGAACTAGGCTCAAATCCTCTACGTCGAAGTGCCCTAAGTGTGGGGAGTCTGGGNTCGTCCCATCCCGTGAACTCTCCCGAATCGATGGAAGAAGACATTCCAGATGTAG
The DNA here is from genome assembly GCA_002697065.1 of Methanobacteriota archaeon. Next base: position 14,721 of record NZTJ01000025.1, on the reverse strand, counting down.
AGAATCCACCAAATTCGTGTATCTTCACCCTTCCCCAATACAACGGCTCTGGATATTCCCAACCAAAGTGATCGTAAAGAATCGTCTGCTTTCTCGTACTGTCCATCAGATCCTTTCCCCTGATGATGTGAGTAACTCCTTGCTCGTGNTCTTCAATGGCACTTTGGAANTCTAATAGNGGCCAGACCTTGTACCTGTCTCCNACNGTAGGGTGCGGGGAATGCTGAATCCTTAATGCAGGCCAGTCTCTCAAAGCAGGGTTTGGTAGGTCCATTTCCGTCTTNACCCTAACAACCGCTCCTCCTTCGCNAANATCTCCGGAGAGCATTTTACCCCAATCATCCATATTCNCCTGAACTGATCNATTTCTACACGGGCATTCNNTCTTCGAAACTCTGAATTCACGAAAGTCCTCGGCCTTACATTTGCANACNTAACCAAAACNTCCAGCTAACATCTCCTNGGCNTATTGGAGATANACTGGCATCCGTTCGCTTGCTCTGATTATCACATCCGCCGCCTTTCCNGANAACCATTCNAATTCCTCTTCTATCCAACTATAGGCTTCAATCANTGGAGGTTTTACNCTAGTGTCNGTATCATCAAATCTCAGTACTATTTTNCCTTGGTATTTTTGTGCATATAAGGAATTGATAACCACGCCTCTTGAATGCCCAATGGATAAAGGGCCATTTGGATTCGGAGCGAATCTTAGGATGACTTCTGAGGTATTTCCTGGAAGATCTCTCAAACCCTTATTTTTCTTATGCCTCTCCCTCTCCAGAGCCTCTGGAGCAAAACTTTCCAACTCCTTCCGAACCTCTTCGATTCCATCTTTACTAGCAATAGAGTTCGCCCTAATCACTTCTTTATCTACCAATGCCAGTAGGTCCTGTACATGAGACCTCAACTGTTCTCTTTCAGCAAGCAGCCTCCCAAGAACACTTCCGGACTGCCCTTTGCCACTGTACTCTATGGCATTCTGTAGGGCATACTTGCGGACTGCTTCCCGATCTTCCAGATCGAAAACTTCCTCCTCACTCATATTTACATCTGAACCAGACACCGGTTACATTTCACCATTCTTACTATTCCCATTCATCTAGGGCCGATTGGAACGCCCCGTTTCTTTCATTCGCTCTAGCCTGAATTGGTCTGTTGTGACTCTTCTCCCAGGCTCTCTGAACATTGGTCCATTTTCTTCTAATACAATCCGCCAGATCGTCTTGCATACAAAGTATCTCTAGTGCATCCTTGGTTTTGGGGTCTGATGGGTACCCGGACCCCAGGTCAATACTCAATTCCTGTGATAACTCTTCTATTGCCGAGTCTCGATTTACTTTGGCAATGATACTCGCTGCTGCCACTAATTCATTCTTCTTATCCATCTTATGTTCTGAATAAATATTACAACGCTGCCAACTATTTCCGAGAGTCTTTGACACATTTCTGCCGAATCTCCCCGCATTAACGTCACAGGCGTCGAGAAATATCTCGAAACCATCTCCAGGTTCAGCAGCATCGCATATAGCTTCAGAAAAGAGGAGAACCTCCAATGAATTAAGACTCCCGTTTTCCATCCACTCATCTATTCTTCTTGCATTGCATCGTACCAAACCGATGGTCCATCCCAATGAATCAGAGCAGGATAAAATTTCCTTATACAAACGCTCTCTATTCTTTTTAGTAAGAATCTTCGAATCATCGACTCCCAAATCCCTTAGAATGGGCCTATCCTTTTCAGGAATATTTAGTGCTGAAACAACTAGTGGTCCAATCGCAGGGCCCCTGCCGGCCTCATCGACCCCTATTTGCCGTGCAAGCATGCAAGTCCCAATACAACTAATTCAATGAAAACTACTGTTTTATGAGTCAAAATAGGGAAAATATCATGTCTTCACTCCTCGCTCACCACACATGGGTCCCATATGGCCATTCAAGAAGAAGAAACCCTCGAAATCAAAAGTATCTCGTACCAATTACATGAGAAATGTGGTTGAGTACGAAAAAAAATCTGGAAAGAACGAAGAAAAAAAAGATGACAAAAGCCATCTGGAAAATAAGAAGTTCCTGGACGCAATGAAACTCCTATCTAAAGACGGAGATAAGGACTAGGAAATTGGGTCAGGCACTATTCTGTAGATTGCCTCTAAGTCAATCTCTCCTGCTTGAATTGGAGATTTAATTCCAAAAATACTGCTTACTTCCGGGTCAATCTCACCGAATTCCCCAATTTTCTCGTCTCGAATAAAAATATGGCTACCTCTACCATTTATCCAAGGCCCATGCTTGTGGTCTATCGGCCTGAATTCGACNTCATCTTGATTCGCCCCCATATCTCGAAGAAGAGCCTGAGCAATGCCCTTTGAAGCCGTGAATCCACTACCTACTTCTGCACATGCCCATGCCCCCCGAGGGTAGTTCTTCGAGTCCCTTATCACGTCTCCTTGCTCGTAAACCCTCTGAGGGAGCTCGTGATGACGATTCGCTGCTAGCAGTCTTAGTAGCGAGGGNAGTATGTATTGTCTGAGAANNGTATGATCAGAAGTAATCGGATTTGATATCTCCGTGACATAACCTTCATNCGGCCATCTCATATTTTCGAATTGGTCCCTTTCGTTTGAAAGGGTCAGACTCTGTACTTCTTGTAGGCCGCAAGCTCTCATACTTTCGCCAAATCTTCTCTTTAGGTCAGACCCCTTCAATGGTACAGCATCCAGATGTGTCGTAGAAAGCTTCTGCGGCAGATTCTGGAAACCGAAACCTATCGCGATGTCTTCTACGATATCAACCGGGTGCATTACATCGCTCCTCCACCGTGGCATTTTGATTAGATGCTCTACCTCTCCAACTACACAGTCGGACCACCTCCCTCTATCGTTAGGCCCATCTGTAACGGTACGGCTTTCTTGCAATGTCCCACCCATTTTTCTGATAGAAGACGACAACTCATCGGGGCCTAATTTAATCCCAAGAATTTTCTCGATTAGACTGTCGGGAATTCGATGAACTATACCTTCTCCATTAGGGGACAGATACTGTTCCCCGCCAGTACCATTTAGTTGGATGCTCTCAACCTTTCCTCCCCTTTCAGACATAGATAGGCACACGAGGAGTAGACAAGCCTCACACGCTCTTCTGTCCCATCCTGTTACATCAATGAAAAAGTCTCTAGTTTCTTCACTTACTGTGGTGTGACTTCCGTTAATAATTGGGGGGAATGACAATACTTTATCCGCAGAGTCGAGAATTATCGGGTATTCATTCAGATTCTCCATTAGATGGGAATATTCCATGCCCTTTGGGTGTTCTGCTAGTATTTTCTCAATACTCATCTCCTTCTCACTAGCTAGAGGGGTGAAGGAAAAATCCGACGACACCGTAGTTACTCGAAATGGTGGTTTTAGGGTATTTAGGTCATGTACTCCTATTGAAGCAAACTTTCGTTTCCTTCCTAGTGTCATATGCAACTTTTCTTGATGATCCATTAAACTCTGGATGAAATCTTCATTTTGTTCAAAATCGGAGCCGGTATCTACGGATCTTACTACCGCTCCCATTACAACAGGCCTCACTCTTCCCAATTCAGGATCAACTGTAAGAGAAATATCACCGGCTTTAACAGATAAATCCGAATCTTCTTCTGTAAGTTCAAGGAATGACCTGTATGCCCTGCTAATTGTCTCATGACTTAGTAGGTCTGGACGATCTGGAAATACCTCTACTTCAACTGACTCTTGGTCATTCCCATCAACCGGGCATCCAATGTCGGGGAGCCATTCTGACCACTCTTCCCATTTATGCTCAATCCCATTCAACCTCTGCACAAATTCTAGTATCGAGTGTTTGAAGTCCAAAGTAGGCATTAACTCACCCTAGTTCTAACCACATTTTCAGAGGCCTTTCATAACCCACAAGCCTTAGTCCGGATATCGCTGCAGTATCGAAGTCGTCGGCTCTTAGATTCCTCCTACCAATCCTCTCTATCCGGTCTACTCCGATATCTCTCATCCAACCTCGTATTTGCTTTCCTAGATCCTCAATCTTTGAATGGACATCTCCTCCTTTGTATGGAGATACTATAGCCGTGCAACCAGATGCGACGGCTATCATCAGATCCTTGGCAGTCGGCTCAAAATCGATCTCCAACATTACGAACTTTCCTGTCTCAACGATCCCCATTGCCTTCGAAGCAAGGCCGATCTTTGGGAGTGAAGATGCAAGTCTGGAACCGCTAGGAGTCGAGCATGCCACTACTGCTCCATCTAGTTCCAAGTCCATTACTAATCTGAATAACCTCTCTATTCTGTCAATCCTGCCCCGAAGCAGAATTATCGAATTATTAACCATCCGACTTCTCAAAGAAATTACTAAAGCTTCAATTTCAGAGTCATCAAGTCCNGGAAAATCAGTAATATCTAAAATTAGGCCAGAACAATTTCTGACATAGTCGATTGAGTTTGCGTACTCTCCTTTTCCTACGAGAAGTAGGTCATTATTTCTGGTATCGGAGCGAACAATTGCTGGTACTGCGACTTCGTCCCATTCTTCTGAACCTAATGTAGTCTGACAGCTAATTAGCCAGGGAATTTCTAGCAAAGCACCNTCCGAGTCCGNNTCATCTTGTGCAAGAAGAGTGTAGTGGTCAAGAACAGCATTNTCCGCCAGGGAGTCTTCGTTAGGATACAGAGAAATNTTGTCAAATCCTTCCATGATNGAGCACTTGGGNCTCTCTTCCCCCTGGTTAATCGTTTCTCCCGGCTCTAGAACCAATGCATCCTCATTTAGCTCAAGCCCCATTGGCTCCAGCATTTTCGAGAACTCTTTGATTTCCGACTTCTTTACAGACCTCATCTCCACGCCGTCGGGAGGGGGAGGGCAACTCCCCGAGACAACAATCCTTCCTCCGGTCATTCCAGTTCCTGGATCAGAACCTACTGAACCCATTACAATAATCGCCCCTCCTGACATTCTAGAACCCAAATAATCCCCGGCATGCCCCCTTACTAACAAAACTCCTCCGCTCATAGCTGAACCTGTTTCATTCCCAGAAGAACCTTGGATTGTTATCTCTCCCCCTTGCATACCAAATCCAGCCTTATCTCCCACATCCTTCTCAACCACTGTCTTGCCATTGACATGGAATGCTGCCATCATTGACCCTGCACTTCCTCGAAGAGTAAGGGTGCCTCCTCTGTTTGCTGCTCCCACAAAAGGTCCTAGATTGCCAAGACATAGGACCTTGGCACCTTCAGGCAAGTGTGTAAGTACTCCGAACTCTCCATCTTTGGGCCTCTCGTCTCCTGCCCTGCCCCATCCAATTTTCACTGGCCTACCTTGCTCGAGAGCCTGCTCAACGTATCTGTCAAGGTCTCTGTTGAGTTTCAAACTCTTTATTGCCAACTCCTTCACTTTGGTCCTCCCCTTTGTAATACTCTGTAATCAGAAGGAGGCGACTCATTATTGACTCTTCCCGAATTCGCTATGTTCATAGGCATCCTTCAGACGTAGGAACTCCATAGGCAAGAACATGGGGATTCGATAATGGGAACCATAAAAGTGGCAATTAATGGATTTGGAACTATAGGAAAGAGAGTGGCCGATGCAGTTGATGCACAAGATGACATGGAAGTTATTGGTGTAACCAAGACTGGTCCGAGTTTCGGCTGTGAACTTGCAATAAAGAAAGGCTTCCCCCTATACTGCACATTCGATGATCAGGAGAGAATAGACCGCTTTGAGAAAAAGGGGTACGAGTGCTTTGGAGGCATATCCGATCTACTTTCTATCGCAGATGTGGTTGTGGATTGCGCCCCTGGTAAATTGGGTGCAGAGAATCTGGATAAATATCGCTCTGTAGGTATAAAGTATATATTCCAAGGAGGAGAAAAACATGACCTTACAGGCCTATCTTACACTTCTTCCGCAAATCACAAGGAGAATATGGGTGCAGAAGGAACTAGAGTTGTTTCTTGTAATACTACTGGCCTATCTCGGACACTTGTCCCGCTTTTCGAGCACTGTGGATCATTGAAGGTTGAGTGTACAATGGTTAGGAGAGCAGCCGATCCAGGAGACTCCGGCAAGGGCCCGATAAATGCGATNAAGCCCGTGCTCAAGGTCCCCAGTCATCACGGCCCAGATGTAATGACTGTAAAACCCGAGATTGAGATCAACAGTCTGGCTGTGGCAGTCCCAACTACAATCATGCACGTTCACTGTATAATTGCTGATTTACCAGAGGGGCACGGCCTATCTACTGAGTCAATAATCGACATGTGGTCAAATACACCCAGGGTGATAATAATGAATGGTTCTGATGATAGAATTCCCACTACGGCAGAAGTCATGGAGATGGCTAGGGACATCGGTAGGAAGTGGGGAGACTTGCACGAAATTTTCGTCTGGGAGGATGGTGTGAAACTTGTAGGAGACCGTCTTTACTACTTCCAAGCCATACATCAAGAGAGCGACGTTATACCTGAGAACGTAGACTGTATCAGGGCATTAATGGGGGTTGAAGAAGACTGGAGAAAATCCGTAGAAAAGACAGACTCAGCCATCAGTACTTACTACTCAACATGATATTCAGAGTGGCCCGGAAATAGTCAATAGTCAAAAGAGGCCCTAGCCTCCGAAAAGCGAATGACTTCTGTAAAAGCAGTTTACTTCGCAATTTCATTGATTTTATTTTTACCCGTTTCATCTACAATTTCGTTGGATAGAATTGATGAAGAAAGAGTAATATCAATGCCCTCAGCAACTATNTCGGAAAATAACTGGATAGTCCTTCAGAACCCATCGATTAGTGATTATCCNNTTAGNAATACAACCGGATTNATACATTCNCCATTCGGNAAATTCGATCCTCTAACTGAATCCTTGCCCCTAGGGCCATGGGAAAGNACNGGACTCTCNGAANCTANNGACGGAAGACTATTCATCGTACAGTCTAGTAGTTCAGACTTACAGGAATTAGAAGANTTGCTAANNTCTCTTGGNATTCAGATCATTGATCATTTTCCAGATGATTCTGTTGTGATTAGCATTACCCCAGAAAGAGAAAGCGCCCAAATTTCTATTATCCAAGAATTGGACCAAGTCAGGTGGGTCGGACAGCTTCCAGCAATGTGGAAGATATCTCAGTCACTGTTCCCGTTGATGGTACTTGATGGAACTCTAATTGATCTCGACATCACTCCTTCTTCTTCCAACACTCCAGAAGAACTATCCAATCTTGAAAGAGATATTTATGAGAAATCGGGAGAATCATATTTGCAGTCTCAATGTGACGAACATCTTTGCAAGGTAAAATCTGCTAAAACATCCCTAATACCATTTCTTGCCACAGATCATCGGGTCCTAAAGGTGGAGATGGGCCCCATTCTAACAATTCATAACTCAAACGCTAGTATCATCTCGGGGGTCAACTACGCACGTTCAATATCGCAATTAGATTTACTAGGAGATGGGGAAGTAATAGGAATTTCAGACACCGGTCTTGATGTCGATCATGGGGACTTCGGAAACCGTCTCAGAAATCCGATTTACAACTTGTTTGGTCCAGATAGTTCTGGAGCTGACTCCAATAGTGGCCATGGGACTCATGTCACCGCAACTCTACTAGGAGACGGGTCGGGGGACTCAAATTCTACGGGAATCGTACCTGAAGCGACATTTCATTTCTACCAGCTAGAAGTCGATAGTTCTGGCATTCTCGCTCGCTGGGGCTCCCTTTACGATATGTTCGAACACTCTTTCCTAAATGATGCCAATATTCACACAAATAGTTGGGGAAGCGAGAGTCTGGTCGGAGACTATACNTCNGATGCNAGGTCAATTGATTTGTTCGCAAANGACTATCCTGAGATGTTAGTAGTATTCTCATCNGGAGACNTGGCAAACTCAGGNGTGACTTCCCCGAGTACTGCAAAGAATTCTCTGACAGTCGGTGCTTCTACGACNGGTGCATNTGGTTCTGAAACAGCAGGANATGTNTCTAACGAATCCTCGGNAGGGCCTACTTCTGATGGNCGAATAAAGCCTGANTTAGTTGCNCCNGGAGTAATGATNTGCTCTGCTAGGGCCCAAGANGCAGNCCTTACAACAGGNGNGACTTGCTCCCAGGCAACTCACTCGNATGGATCAACNCCGCTCTACATGACTCTGAGTGGNAGTTCAATGGCCGCTCCNGTGGTNGCTGGTGCTTCAGCAATGGCAAGACAATTNCTTAGAGAGGAAGTNGGCATCACNTCCCCAAGCTCTAATCTNATCAGNGCACTACTNGTAAACGGAGCAGAAGATATTGGGGAATTGGATGTNCCAAACCCNANGGAGGGTTGGGGNCAACTAAACATCTCNAATAGCATATTTCCTCAAAGTAACGGAATCAACCAATCCTTATTTTTGGATCAAGANCGACAACTTCTNCCGGGTCATAGTTTCATNTACACATTCGAAGTCTCTGGNNACAACGGACTTGATGCGACCCTATCCTGGAACGATAGGGAAGGTTCNGCATCAGCAGACCAGAATATAAGNCGATTAGTCAACGATTTGGACTTAGTGGTTACATCNCCNTCGGGCGAGCAGTTCAATGGTAACGACTTCGCTANCGGATTTAGTCAGTCNAGTGGAAATATNGACCATTTGAATAACCTAGAGAGAGTTAGAATCGCTTCTGCTGAATCAGGAATTTGGACNGTCAAGATAGGACATTCCGGNGGATTCTCTCAGGATTTCTCATTGGTAGTTTCTTCAAACGCNATNGAAATACAAGAGGCNGACTTAACAGTAGTTCCTAACTCCATTTTCAGCTCCGAAACCAGCCCTCTGAAGGGNGATACAATTTCCATGCAACTTTCATGGATTAATCAGGCTNCAGCACCAACTGGCGAGTACTCNATATCACTAGAGGATGTGACCGATGGAAANGAAATNGGNACATACTCAATGACCTCNCTATCCGGAGGGGNGATTGAGACATTCTCCATATACCACTCATTCCAGTCTACAGGAANTCACTTGGTCAGACTCACTCTTGATTACCTTTCGCAAGTGGATGAATTGAACGATGAATCAATNGGGACAAATAATAACATCTTNGATTTAGAATTCAATGTNACAGAGATTGGAGTCAGAATCATTCCACTTATGGAAGATGGATCTACNCCAACAGATTTCGCGGAGACTCAGGATGCTAGGAATCGAGAAATNAANCCAAGCANTGAGAGCTGGGCAAACTTCCAGTTGGAGCTACTTAACGAGGGAACTTCGGAGACTACAGTAGAACTNTCAATTTCAGCAGTTCAGCAAATNGGCGATTCAGGAATCATGTCATCTCCTCAGGATGAGTGGTCCGAGACACTGAGTGANTCAGGGCCATGGGTCCTNTCTCCATCGGGAGAGTCCGGGGACAGAGTCNTAATTTCCCTTAACCTNACAGACGAAGATGCTGATGTAGAGAGCAGATTCGCCCTNCCTGGCCATTTCGTGACTGANCTTATTCTATACGATAAGATGGCACCAACAATTTCTCATTCTGTCCGACTTTCTGTGGATATAGATAGGGTCGAGGGNCTATTCACAGTTCCTGCAGGGACNGAAGACCTNGGGGCAGAACCAAACAAATTCGCACTATTCACTCTCTCGGTCAGGAACATTGGCAACGGCCCNACAGAATACAGTATTTCATGTGAAACTGAAGATAGATGGATAGTNNACGTCGGAAGTAGNCAGGCTCCCGAAGTAACAATAGGTCCGCTTAGTAGACTACAATTCGTACCAGTGCCGATTCGTGTAAAGGTCCCCCCATCCTCATCCGGCATACTTTCAGGAGATACAAATCTTGTAACTTGCATCACAACTTCAGTTAATGACCCCACTCTACAAACCATCGAGACTGCCACAGTTGAAGTTCTGGAGAGCAGGGCATTCTCTACACAGATTTCAGATATGGAAGGAAACCAATTTGGGCCTGCTGCTATTACTGAATCACGCGCAGTACAAAACGGGGATACAATTTCTACAATACTAATAATTTCCAATAGGGGAAACGTTCCCCTAAATTTTGACGTAAGGGCATTGTCATCCAGCAATACTTGGCCAATTCAGGTTTATTTGTACGACGAAGAACCCCCCTTAGGAGAGGTCACAAACATCGAAACCACCATCGATCCTGGTTCCGAATCTAGAATAATAATCAGGACTATTGTTCCCTTAGCTTCTGAAAGAGGGGACAAGAATACCGTGACTATCAAGACTACCTTGGATGATAATATCGTCACTAATGCTACAGTTCTGGAAGTTAAAGAGGTCACAACTCTAGATGTGCAGGCAGACGANGGATTCCAAATCTCACTGGGACGTGACGGGAATGCCAATATTTTCCTCCATAATTCGGGAAACGTACCTCTGTTGATTGAACTCACCCTGGGAACTCTTCCTGACGGTTGGTCTGGCGGGTTCTTGACGGGCAGTACTTTCTCCATGGATATGAACCGGGACTCTTTAGTCAATATCGCTCTGCAGCTGCCAAGCGGAACTCCTTCAGGGATTCTAGTGGAGAAGGTTCCAGTAATCATTGAATCGACATCGCCCAGCCTCTCTACAGAAACAATCACACTGGAGATGGATGTAATGGTCCTACCCTCAGTTTGGTTGGAAATTCAATCCGAAACCTCCAGTATTCAGGGAATAGCAGAAGGAGAGGGCGCCTCTCTTGTTTTGCAAGTGCAAAACAAGGGTAATACGAAATCTCCGATATATATCAGCCATGAAGATCTTGATGGTTGGACGGTGAACTATCAGTGGCCTGCAGAGGAATTAGAATCTGGCAATCATTATGAAATCATAGTTTCAATNAGTCCTAGAAAATCATCCGAGGACGGNCTTNCTCAGTTGCGTTTCTANGCCAACTCGACANCTNAAGACAATTTNGTAACTTTGACTAATTCATCTTTTGTTGTCGATATTAGTAAATCCCAATCCTCTAATCAAGGAGGNATTTCTGGATTATTCGAAACTTTAGGCCTACCAACTTGGACTCTNGCNATAATGTTCGTATTTGCATTGGNTGCNCTGNTCTCACTTGGAATTAGGGCCAGACAGGAGTTCTCNCCNATCGNCTCNGATGAAGAACTGATTCCACGAGGATCNGCTCTACAGGCAGGGACTAAGGAGGAAAGACGAGCGGCCGCCCTCGANACATCTACCACAGGGGANGTCGTAACCGGTGAGGTCTCAGAGTCAGAGATTATTGATNCGCTCCANGNAACTGCNCCAACTCTGCCCACNCATCAAGTTCCNGAGGGNGCGATGCCNCTGCCAATAACTGGNCTTCCNGACGGCTGGTCAATGGAACAATGGGTCGCATATGGCCACCTATGGTGGGAACAGAANGGCCCCTAAGCCGGTTCATTTTTCTGTAACTCCTCNTGCCACAAATCAATGACAGGCTCAATAGTGCTATTCGGACCNCCAGGAGCAGGAAAGGGAACCCAGGCTGACAAGATCGTAGAATTNACTTCCAAGCCACAGATTTCAACNGGAGATATGCTTAGATCNGCTCTTATCTCAAGGAACAGAACTCGGTTTGGAGGCCAAGAAATATATGGAGGCCGGTCAACTAGTTCCAGATNATGTGATTATNGGACTNATCAGGGACAGGCTGAAAGAATCAGACGCCAGTCATGGNGTCTTATTCGATGGATTTCCCAGAACAATTCCTCAAGCAGACGCTCTTGAGTCAATAACTGAAATCTCGGCCGTCATATCCATTGAGGTTCCCGATGAACACATAATAAACAGGATCGTAGGTAGGAGGATGGATCCTGAAACCGGTGAAATCTATCATGTCAGTTTCAAACCTCCTCATCCGGATATCGAGCATCGCCTTATCCAGAGGAAGGACGATAACGAGGAAACAGTTAGGATGAGGCTATCCGCTTATCATGAGCAAACAAAGCCACTTGGTGATTGGTACATGGAAAAGGGCATACTACACACAGTCGAAGGAACTGGGACTATCGAAGAAGTAGGGAAATCGATTTCTAAGATACTGTCTCACCTTTGAGGGTTGATAAAATGGTTAGACGGAGCAGGCGAATAAGGTCTAATAAAACCGAACATGCCCAGGAATCGATAGATTTTCTTGAGAAAATTTTCGAAAAATCCATGGCTAGAAATTCACTAATCTCTGATACTGCAGCTAGGCACATTTTGGCGATAGGAAAAAAGCACGGAAAAAGGTCTAGCAGGAATGTGAAGAGAATGATTTGTCGGTCCTGTAAGAAATCGCTAATTCCGGGACAATCATCTAGGATTAGGGTTACGTCAAAAGTTATTTTCAGAACNTGNCTTAGGTGCGGTAGGGTAAGTCGTGAGNTCTATGTTTAGATGGTGATTANTGATGAAGAAAGAACCACCTTCGCATANGNTTAAATTAGCAAAAAGNGANTCNTTAGAAGTCTCCATTAGAATNGGTAAAGATGGAGTNAANGAACGTTTGATTTCTGAATTGGAGAGCCAATTNCAAAAAAGGACAGTTGTCAAACTCAAAATAAACAAAGGACTCGCATCGAATAAGGAGAATAGGACGCAGATTTTCTCAAGTATTGCGGAAGAATCTAACTCTTCTGTAATCTTTCAAAGAGGTAATGTTGCAGTCTTTTGGAGGACTCCCGGCCAGTAGTCTTCATATTCATTCAATCGGNGGGCNCANTATGAACATCTTCAGNGNGGCAGTCCGAGGNCCGATTACTTTGGCAGCCTACATCTTTTTACTACTAACTATCTTGATGCCATCGGNAATAGCCGCTTCATCTAACTCTGGAATATGGGAACCTCCAGAGATGCCGAGTTGGGCAGTCCCTGCATCTTTCGCNATTCTAATAGCNGTATACACGCTAATTATNTTNGAAGTCGTNCACAGGGCTCTTGCTGCTGCTCTAGGTGGAGTAGCGGCCGTTGTGACTCTACACTTCATCGGNGATGGNCCGGANCTCGGAACAGTAGTGACATGGATAGACGAGGAAACAATTGGACTATTGATCGGTATGATGGTAATAGTTGACATACTCGGAAAAACAGGGATTTTCGAGTGGGCTGCCGTACAGGCNTATGCCCTNAGTGGGGGATCNGTTTGGAGACTTTCAGTCATACTCTGTACGATAACAGCTGTATTTTCNGCATTCCTTGACAATGTAACAACAATTTTACTGATCGTCCCAGTAACTATTCAGATAGCCAAGGTCCTAGACTTGGAACCAGTCCCATTAATTATCGCAGAAGTGATGTTTTCCAATATCGGNGGNGCAGCAACACAAATCGGGGACCCTCCGAATATTATNATCGGCGCCCAACTATCTTCACAGGCTCTATCCGATACAGGCATAGCNAATCAGGGNATCACGTTCNTAGATTTCATCATCCATGTNGGACCTGCAGTGGTAATTGCAATGGCNCCTTCCTTCTGGCTGTTATCCAAATTGGAATCTANTGGNCTATCGGGGGAGAAACATCGAAACGTCGATTTNCTGAGGCTTAGATATGGNATCAAGGATGTCCAATTACTAAAGAAATCAGGTGCGATNTTGGCATTGGTAATNNTCGCATTCTTCGCNCACTCTGCNTTCCACCACCCTCTTCTNACAGTCGCCACAATAGCGATCGGTGGTGCNGTTCTAATGCTCTTGGTNACNTCGCCACATCACGTAGAGGAACAACTNGATGCGGTTGAATGGACAACAATAATNTTCTTTGCAGGCTTGTTTATTATGATTCATGGCCTTGAGAACATGGGAATGATTGACACCATAGCCGACGGAATTTCGGATACGATAAAGGGGGCCTCAGAGCAAAACCGACTCATGGTATCGGTACTNCTACTACTATGGGTATCCGCTATCGCCTCTGCGTTTATTGACAACATACCATACACTGCTACCATGGTTCCGGTCGTAATCAAACTGGCAGAAGATCCAGAATTGGGATTGGAACTTGCCCCTCTAGCATGGGCATTGGCACTAGGGGCTTGCTTGGGCGGGAATGGCACCATAATCGGTGCATCTGCTAACGTGGTCGCTGCTGGNCTCGCCGAGGAATCAGGTTATGACATATCATTCAATAGATTCTTCAAAACAGGATACCCAATCATGCTTCTGAGCGTAGCACTGGCTACAGTTTACTGTNTNGTNAGATATGCAATACAATGGGATAATGGAATNATTCCNGCGGCTATNATTGGNGCTATGATGATAGCATCTTTATCNCTAACTCCAATGATCTATGGACCTCCGCCCAGAGAGTCGAAAATTGATTATGAGTTGGAGTGAGTAACTAGTGGTAGAGCCAGTCAACACTTCATGTAGTGTCTGCGGGATGGGGCTTCGTCAAATCGGAATATGCCCGGCTTGTGGACATAATCAAACTGTCTTTGAGAACCATGNAGGGGACATCAGCAAGATAGATTTCGATCTCCCATATGGGGTTGATTATGCTCCCAATGATAAGAAAATAATACGTATACCTTATGGCATAAATCATGCACCATAACGCCAACATATGATTAGTTTACATCATTGTTCTGTATTATCAGATGTGGAGAGTCTCCCGTCTTGTTCAAATACCATAGGTTGGTCGCAAGCCTGCTTTGTGCGCTCTGATAGATTGCCTATCGGGGTAAGTGGTTGAGGCTGCTGCGCCCTGCGGGGAGACGTAGTG
>NZTJ01000024.1 GCA_002697065.1 Methanobacteriota archaeon | reverse complement strand
GAGGTGGGCGCAGTCGACAGGGATGTACTGAGGCTTCTCATCATGATTCTTGGGAGTAGAGACAGGCTTGTCGTTGTCATCATGGAGGGCCAGACGCTTCTTGGGGGGCAGCCTGTTGTCGTCATCCTCGTTGTCAGAAATCGGGTCACAGTCGGCATTAGGCGCCGGTGTGATGCCTTTGGCTGAAGGGGTAGGCTGGATGCCAATAGGAGCTAGAGATGTCTTGTGATAGAGGTCGTCATCAACCACGCCTACACGGAAGACATGATGCGTAGTGGCCGCGCCGTTGAGCAGGTTGTCGTTGGCAGGAAGCGTCGGTGCCTCAAAGCCAGCCCTCTCAAAGCCAGCCCTCGGAGGGGGATCACGGGGAAGTGGGCGAGGGGGAGCAGCGACAAAGGCTGGTACTGGGCGCTGTTGGTCATTAAAGCGCACGGAGCGAGGATGCTGGTAGGGCGGGGGAGAGGTCCTGCCACGGCGCTGATGGTAGTTGTTAGTCTTGTTGTAGGGCTCCGTGTAGTGCTTGTGGTCAAAACGCGGAGATTTGTGCTGGTACTGAGGTCCCCTGAACTTGGTTGGAGGCTTGAAGCGATGGAACCCAAGCTGGCTCGGCTGCCGGCGCTTGGTAGGCTGGTGAGGGTTGAAGTTGGGCTTGTTGTAGGCTCGTTTGAAGTTAGGTGGACCAGAGCGAGTGTGGAGCTGATGGACATGCATACCCTGCTGATACGCCTTGAGCTTCTTGCAGTTAGAGCGGGTGTGCCCTTTCCCACCACAGTAGGTGCAATGGTCAGTCGAGTTAACATTCATCACTGAAACAGACTTCATGCTGCTGTCGGTGGTAGATGCAGCTTGCTTGCGCACAGCAGAGCGTAGCTCAGAAAGCATAGCTCCGATGTTCATGTAGTCTGGTCCTCCCGCGGTGTTGAAACGAGGATTGTCGTAGATAGTAGCGTAATCGAAGTTGATCCCCTGGTGTCCTCTGTTGGCTGCAGAAGCATGAAGTTTGGTGAGGTGGGACTTGAGATCATTGAAGTTTGCAGAGTTGCAGCGAGTGTCGTCAGCGAAGTCTTTGACGATGTTCTCAGTGATAGTACACTGGTCAATCCAGTCATAGAAAATCTGAACGTGTTCAGGTTTGAAGCTCTTCAGAGCCTCCACAGACTGAAGCATGGCGCGGTAGCTGCGCATGTAGTTCAGAGTCTCAAAGTCATCCTTGCTCATGTAGTGCTGTTCGATAGCGACCCAGAGCAGCGTGCCGATGGGGGTCGGCTCATCAGTCAACTCGTCGCGATGGGCATAGTTGAGGCACTGGTAGTTGGGATCGGTCAGGATGTACTGAACCGCGGGGATGGCCATGAACGTGTTGTTCAGTAGGTTCCAGAGGTAGACCTGCGCCGACTTGTGCAGGGCCTTGCGCTGGATGGGCGTAGTGTTGGGAGGATACGTCGCGTCAGCAACACCGGCAGAGAAAGGCCAAGGGCAGTCCGCTGCGAGGCGGCGCTCTTGTTCAGTGAGGTATCTGATGGCCCATTCGCTGCTATTGCCTTTGTCGTCAGCTTTAGCCATCAGAAGAGGGATAAGCTGCCGTTTGATGTCGCTGATGGCTCGCTGAGGAGTCGCGGTCAGGAGGTGACGGATTGCAGCGTCGAGATTGAGCTTCATCGGGGCCGTGTCTGCCTTGGTGGAGGTGGCCATGTTTCCAGTTCGCGACGAGGTAGGTACGTGGTAACGGTTTATTGCAGATATGAAAAGACGTCAAATGGAGATCGATTTGAGTTAGGTATCGGCGTAAGCGGTTGAAGTGGTGCAAGCTTGCGATGAAACTTGGATCGGTCTTGACTGAAGAAGGCAAATGTCTCCTTGACAGCCTCAGTCTTCAGGACGTGCTTGAAGTCGCTTGAGTTAGCGTAACAAGGGGCTNACAACCTGATGAANAGTAGTATGCGAAGTAGTAGCGGCAGGTAGGGTCAAGTAAGGTACGCGAAGGGCACGTGGTAGTCTTGAGTAGGAGGAGACGGAGGATATGCTCTTCTCGTTCTTTATTGCGTGGCAAATTGGAGTGAAAAGAAGGGGTCGCTGCCCTCTTGATTAAATAGAGAAACTCTACATTCAAGTAAGGAAACTCGTCAGGTTCTTCTTGAGTGCCTTGTCCTCTCGTCATTATGGGAGGATGTAGATGAAGTTGCAGGGACATGAGGATGTAGCTCTTGATGATGCTACGACGATTCAATAGCTTGAGATATAAGCAAGCTGGTGTCCCTTGAATGTTTATTCTTCATGTACGTATGAATAGGGCGTAGCTAAATGTATTATTGTTTATTGCGGGAATTAGTTTATCATTTAAATTTGAATTATACTAAATTCCGTTTAGCATTTTTAGAGGTTTCATCACTCCTCCTCAATAATATATTTAGCGTAGCAGTGTAGGTATATTTGTAGTGAGTATCTTATGGTAGAGTTTCTCATTGGTATACGTGGCTGGGGCCAGCAGTTGAGTTATGAATCGTCTCCTCCTCAATGAGAAATTTAGCATGAGAGACGAGAAGAGCGTCTGCGTAGCATACAGTTGATCAGACTGTTGCATGTAGCAGNAAAATGAGGGCTGGATAGCTAGTCCAGTAAGAGGTTTTTCATGCTTTGGAGTCTGTTGACCGACTGAGGGCGACTTTGAATTATTATACGAGTGTATGCAAATTCTGCGAAACTCGTGGAATAGCGATGTTACCCTTGAGAAGGTGACATGGAAGAAAAACGCAAAAAACGGGGTTTGCAAAGTTGGTGTGTAGTGCTCATTTAAGGATATGAATGCACGAGCTCAGGGCGGGGAAGAAGGCCCGGGATGCGGTCGGTGAGGACGCGCGCGACGGCACGGTCGTCGGGTGTTGCAGCAGTCATTGGACCGCTCAACGGGAGCCAAGCAGATCTTTGCGGAACGGAAGAAAAGTNGCTGCTGGTCGTGGGGAAGCAAAGATATCTGCCAGCATGATGGAGCGCGAGACATTAATGACATGAAGGTCGCCGATGGCACGGGCTTGTCGTTCAGCAATATAGTGCCAGCGGAGGGCGATATGTTTGGAGCGCTTTCGGAATCGGTTTTCTTTTGAAAGGGCGACGGCAGCTTGGCAGTCTTCATAAATCACCGTGGGCTGATGTTGGATGAAGCCGAGCTCCTGTGCAAGTTTGCGAAGGAAAACAGCCTCTTGGGCTGCTGTGCACAGTCCGACGAGTTCGGCTTCAGCGGCGTTGAGTACTTGCAAGGAGGTGCGGCTTGAGCGCCATGAGATAGCGCCATTGTTGAGCATGAACACGTAGCCGATGCTGGATTTACGAGTAGCGCGATCGTCGGCGAAGGAGGCATCGGCATAGCCATAGATATTTCCAGGGCGGTGTGGGGATCGGGTCTCAGCAGCACACCATCGGATAGGGATCTTTTTGCGGCCTTGAAGATATCGCAGAAGTTTCTTTGCGGCTGTCATATGTTGCTCTCCTGGGCGAATGAGATATCGACTGAGTTGAGACACTGTCCAGGAGATTTCAGGGACAGTGTGAGCTTGAAGGTAGAGAAGTTGCCCAATAAGGCTTTGATAGTCTTTCTTGAGAGATGGGTCCACGGTGTCGACGGGTTTGGCAAGTTCATCGAGATACGTGTCCATTTTAGATGGGAATGGCGTTGGAAGGCTATTGCAGTTTTCAAGGCCCCATTTCTTTAGGATTTGGTTGATATATAATTCTTGAGAGGCTGAGACAGCACCGGAGATTGGGTCGCGGTCATATTTGACGCTTAGATACCAATGAACTTTGCCTTCATTTTTCATTTTCATCCGTTTGTTGATATGTTTTTCGAAGGCTTGGGTCATGGTGTGGCAGTTGCTGAAGCATAGATTGTCATCTACATAGCAGGCCACGATCAATGTAGCTGTAGAGTGAGGACAATCGGGGTAAATTCGATCTTCAGGTGGAATGATGTTACCGAACGAATCAGCGTGTAGAGTATCGATTTTGTGATGCGGATTAGATTTTGAGTTGTTCTTTTGCAACACAAAGACACATTCATCGGCGGTGCATTGAATTAGACCGAAGTTTTTGCATTGTTGAGTGAAGAGTTGGTTATATCCACGTGGAGCATCTTTCATGCCATAGAGGTAACGATGGAGTTGATAGACGTATTCTTTTCGGTTCTCGCGACCAGGGGCGCATTCGCAATAGATAGGAGGGGCTGTGGGATCAATAGGTGCTTCGATGAAGGCGACTGATATATCATATTGAGTGACCTCGAAGTGTGGGATAGCTGTTAGTGCGAATAGCATTCTGAGTGTGACGAAGGAGATAACAGGAGCGAAGGTTTCGAAGCAATTAATACCCTCCTGTTGGGTAAATCCTTTGCCCACGAATCGAGAACGGTAGGGGTGTACGTCGGTACGTAATGCACCTTGTGAATCGGTTTTATAGGCGTATGTCCATCTGGAGTCCATGACCAAGGCTCCAGGCGGAAGAGTAGAGCGGGGAATGACTGTCCAGCATTTGAGTTGGTTGTATAGCTTGTCAATTTCTATGTCTTCGCCTTTGAGCCAGCCTGCGGCATCAGGCGCAGCGCGGGCTTGTGTGTGATTTTGGGGAACTGAATATGTTTGAGAAGATGGGGGAATTGGAGGTGTCTTCGCTTGTTCAATAGCGGTAGTAAATACGGAAATGACTTGAGCTGAGACGCCAATTTGTGTTGATTGTTCGAGTAGTTTAAGAAGGCGGTTGTATGTAACGATTTCGTCATCATTGTCGTCATATTGAATGTGGTATGTGTCGTGGGACGGGTAGTATTCGGTAATGGTACCGGTGAAATTGCCATGCCCAGGGAAATGTTTGGTAAGTTTTGTATGAACGTGGCGATCACGTTCCTGTTTGTAGACTGGGTCTGAGGTGTATGTTTCTAGCTTGGTAACACGGCGCGGAGTATCAGGAAGATCGCCGATCAGGGAATTTTGCTTTCGAGCGCGTTTCTCTGGACGAGGATTTTCTAGAGGGTCCAGCGATTCAGAATTTAGAGTTGGTTCCTCCTCATCGTCGGATATTTCAAGGTCAGCGTCATCGGCGAGAGCTGCGTTCATGCGTTGACGTGCGGTAGGAGGTGAGGGGGATGGAGTAAGGTCATTTGGTAAAGGAGCCTCAGAGGCGTCGGAGGTAAATGATTGAATTTGTTCAGGTAAGGGATCCGGTAAAGGAGTGGTTGCGATCGGAGCAGATGTAAGTTGAACGAATGGGCGCCATGCGGTTGGCGGTTTCGTCATGGTTTTGAAAGGATACAGGTAGGGATCACAGGTAATGTTGTGGCGGGTGACAACAATTTGTTGGTCGGCGGTGAAGATACAGTAGCCTAAGATCTTTCTGTAAGTACAGATACCGATGAAGGCACCTTGAATGCTTGGTAATCCAAGAGATTGGTTGTTGAGTTTGCGCCTGTCATGATAAATACAGGCAAAGGCTCCGAGGGGAGGAATGGAGTGTAAATTGGCACGAGTACCAGTGAGTAGTTCATAAATGCTTTTGTTCGGATCTGCCCGAGACGGAATGGTAATATTGCGTAAGTAAGCAGCGTGTTGGATGGCGAAGTCCCACAAGCGCCACGGCATTTGAGCTGTTAGCATCATTGAATTGGCAGAGTTACGCAAGGTCATTATGGCATTTTCGGCAGGACCGTTGTCATAGTGTTCGTCAGGGGCACAAACCACATGTCGAACGTAATTGTTTGTGAGTAGTGCGGTCATTTCGTGGCTCATGAATTCGCCGCCAAGGTCTGTGCGTAGAACAGAGGGATGGCGACCACACAAGGTGACGAAGTTTTTGTAAGCCATGATGAAATGTGATTTGCGGGCAAGAAGTTCGACATGAACTGCGCCGGAGTATCGACAGATAAAGGGACAAAAGTATTGATTTTGTCGGGTAGAGACAATCATTTTGCCAGAGAGATCGCAGTGAACGTCAGTCCAGGCAGTAGTAGGACGGGAGTCAATGTGAGAAGGGGGAGGGCGAGGATGTCGTCGCGCTTTGGCGGCCAAGCACTGCGGGCAGTCGAAGTGACGAGTATTTTTGGCCTGTGGGATACCATCGATCTTGAATTTTCGCTGAAGGCGCGAATTAGGATGACCAAGTCGGTGATGTAGATTTAAGGCAGCGGCACGATCATCTTGGATAAGATCAACGTCGCGAGGTGGTGCTGCAGCGGACGTGATGGACGTAATGGGATCAATGTCGGTAGGAGTAGAATTCATGGCTGTTTGTGCATATTCATCCGCCGTAGTTTTGAGAGCGGGATAGATATCATTGTGAGTATTGGCCGGAGCAAAAAGAGGCAGGATCCAGAGATTGATTTCGTTGTCGAATTCCAGTGGGATATCGAATCCGTCAGGTAGAGTAATATAGGCATTTGCGCTGTTGATGGTGATAGAACAGCCAGATTGGGTGGCCATTTTCACGGAGAAGAGACAGTGAAGACTATCGGGGACGTGGAGAGCGCTATTTGCGTTCTTGAATGGTACGAGGGTTCCAGTGTTGGTGCGGAGTCTGCATGTCAAGTCCCCTTTGGCAACGGCGCGGGTGGTACTACCGTCGAAGCCGACGATTTGAGAGTGATTTTCTGTGAGTGAACACAGGAAAGGTGACGAGGTATGGAAAATATGAACAGGAGTGCCCGAGTCGATGATGGCGTAATGACTACGTCGTTGAGGGACAGAGGACGTCAGGGCAAAGCAAAGGACTGGAGCTACATAGGGCACGACACGTTTATTGTTTCCAACAAACGGTGTGCCTATGTAGCAACAGGTTGATAGAGGAGATAGTCACAGGCTCCCAGAGGAGCCAGAATCACTCGAAGGAGACTGGTTGTCATTGACAGAGTTGTCGTTGACAGAGTTGTCACTGGCAGAGTTGTCGTCCGAAGGAGAAGGGAGAGAAGCGTCGGCAGGAACGATGATGGTGTTGTCAGTGCGGGCTTGGCTAAGGATGTGCCTAAAAAGACTCTCAGTCTCGGGATGGTCACTCGCGTCATCGTCAGAGGGAGAAGTGCCAGAAATTAGGTGCTGCAAGTTGTTGTTGTAGAGGCAGTTCTCGAGGCGGCGGACTTCGGCCCGGTAGCTGGCTAGGTCAGCTGCGAGGTCGAGTTGGATTGTCTCCAAGTGCTTGATGTCTGTTTTGAGAGACAGGATATACTTGTGGGCGTCCTGGTTGATGGTATCGAACATTGTGTTGAGCTCGCGATAATCGTTGATTTCGGCTTCCAGAATCTTGTTGTGCTCTTCAAGGTCAGCGATGTATTGGGCAGTAGCGCAAATGTTATGCGAGATTTTAGCAGATTCAAAGATGTCGTCGTCAATGTTGATAGCGTCGATGGCTTCAGCAGAAGGAGAGCCGTCATCGCCGTGATCATTGTCGTTATCATCTGCATCAGCCGAGTCATCTTCAGATGCGCTAGTGCTATCGTTGTCGTTGTTGGTATCAAGGTCATCAGCATCGTCTCCAGAGGAATCTCCAAAGACTTCGTCTTCAGGGTAACGGTCATCATGATCCTTGTTGCCGTTGTCGTCGGAGAGGTGGGCGCAGTCGACAGGGATGTACTGAGGCTTCTCATCATGATTCTTGGGAGTAGAGACAGGCTTGTCGTTGTCATCATGGAGGGCCAGACGCTTCTTGGGGGGCAGCCTGTTGTCGTCATCCTCGTTGTCAGAAATCGGGTCACAGTCGGCATTAGGCGCCGGTGTGATGCCTTTGGCTGAAGGGGTAGGCTGGATGCCAATAGGAGCTAGAGATGTCTTGTGATAGAGGTCGTCATCAACCACGCCTACACGGAAGACATGATGCGTAGTGGCCGCGCCGTTGAGCAGGTTGTCGTTGGCAGGAAGCGTCGGTGCCTCAAAGCCAGCCCTCTCAAAGCCAGCCCTCGGAGGGGGATCACGGGGAAGTGGGCGAGGGGGAGCAGCGACAAAGGCTGGTACTGGGCGCTGTTGGTCATTAAAGCGCACGGAGCGAGGATGCTGGTAGGGCGGGGGAGAGGTCCTGCCACGGCGCTGATGGTAGTTGTTAGTCTTGTTGTAGGGCTCCGTGTAGTGCTTGTGGTCAAAACGCGGAGATTTGTGCTGGTACTGAGGTCCCCTGAACTTGGTTGGAGGCTTGAAGCGATGGAACCCAAGCTGGCTCGGCTGCCGGCGCTTGGTAGGCTGGTGAGGGTTGAAGTTGGGCTTGTTGTAGGCTCGTTTGAAGTTAGGTGGACCAGAGCGAGTGTGGAGCTGATGGACATGCATACCCTGCTGATACGCCTTGAGCTTCTTGCAGTTAGAGCGGGTGTGCCCTTTCCCACCACAGTAGGTGCAATGGTCAGTCGAGTTAACATTCATCACTGAAACAGACTTCATGCTGCTGTCGGTGGTAGATGCAGCTTGCTTGCGCACAGCAGAGCGTAGCTCAGAAAGCATAGCTCCGATGTTCATGTAGTCTGGTCCTCCCGCGGTGTTGAAACGAGGATTGTCGTAGATAGTAGCGTAATCGAAGTTGATCCCCTGGTGTCCTCTGTTGGCTGCAGAAGCATGAAGTTTGGTGAGGTGGGACTTGAGATCATTGAAGTTTGCAGAGTTGCAGCGAGTGTCGTCAGCGAAGTCTTTGACGATGTTCTCAGTGATAGTACACTGGTCAATCCAGTCATAGAAAATATGAACGTGTTCAGGTTTGAAGCTCTTCAGAGCCTCCACAGACTGAAGCATGGCGCGGTAGCTGCGCATGTAGTTCAGAGTCTCAAAGTCATCCTTGCTCATGTAGTGCTGTTCGATAGCGACCCAGAGCAGCGTGCCGATGGGGGTCGGCTCATCAGTCAACTCGTCGCGATGGGCATAGTTGAGGCACTGGTAGTTGGGATCGGTCAGGATGTACTGAACCGCGGGGATGGCCATGAACGTGTTGTTCAGTAGGTTCCAGAGTTAGACCTGCGCCGACTTGTGCAGGGCCTTGCGCTGGATGGGCGTAGTGTTGGGAGGATACGTCGCGTCAGCAACACCGGCAGAGAAAGGCCAAGGGCAGTCCGCTGCGAGGCGGCGCTCTTGTTCAGTGAGGTATCTGATGGCCCATTCGCTGCTATTGCCTTTGTCGTCAGCTTTAGCCATCAGAAGAGGGATAAGCTGCCGTTTGATGTCGCTGATGGCTCGCTGAGGAGTCGCGGTCAGGAGGTGACGGATTGCAGCGTCGAGATTGAGCTTCATCGGGGCCGTGTCTGCCTTGGTGGAGGTGGCCATGTTTCCAGTTCGCGACGAGGTAGGTACGTGGTAACGGTTTATTGCAGATATGAAAAGTCGTAAAATGGAGATCGATTTGAGTTAGGTATCGGCGTAAGCGGTTGAAGTGGTGCAAGCTTGCGATGAAACTTGGATCGGTCTTGACTGAAGAAGGCAAATGTCTCCTTGACAGCCTCAGTCTTCAGGACGTGCTTGAAGTCGCTTGAGTTAGCGTAACAAGGGGCTCACAACCTGATGAAGAGTAGTATGCGAAGTAGTAGCGGCAGGTAGGGTCAAGTAAGGTACGCGAAGGGCACGTGGTAGTCTTGAGTAGGAGGAGACGGAGGATATGCTCTTCTCGTTCTTTATTGCGTGGCAAATTGGAGTGAAAAGAAGGGGTCGCTGCCCTCTTGATTAAATAGAGAAACTCTACATTCAAGTAAGGAAACTCGTCAGGTTCTTCTTGAGTGCCTTGTCCTCTCGTCATTATGGGAGGATGTAGATGAAGTTGCAGGGACATGAGGATGTAGCTCTTGATGATGCTACGACGATTCAATAGCTTGAGATATAAGCAAGCTGGTGTCCCTTGAATGTTTATTCTTCATGTACGTATGAATAGGGCGTAGCTAAATGTATTATTGTTTATTGCGGGAATTAGTTTATCATTTAAATTTGAATTATACTAAATTCCGTTTAGCATTTTTAGAGGTTTCATCACTCCTCCTCAATAATATATTTAGCGTAGCAGTGTAGGTATATTTGTAGTGAGTATCTTATGGTAGAGTTTCTCATTGGTATACGTGGCTGGGGCCAGCAGTTGAGTTATGAATCGTCTCCTCCTCAATGAGAAATTTAGCATGAGAGACGAGAAGAGCGTCTGCGTAGCATACAGTTGATCAGACTGTTGCATGTAGCAGGAAAATGAGGGCTGGATAGCTAGTCCAGTAAGAGGTTTTTCATGCTTTGGAGTCTGTTGACCGACTGAGGGCGACTTTGAATTATTATACGAGTGTATGCAAATTCTGCGAAACTCGTGGAATAGCGATGTTACCCTTGAGAAGGTGACATGGAAGAAAAACGCAAAAAACGGGGTTTGCAAAGTTGGTGTGTAGTGCTCATTTAAGGATATGAATGCACGAGCTCAGGGCGGGGAAGAAGGCCCGGGATGCGGTCGGTGAGGACGCGCGCGACGGCACGGTCGTCGGGTGTTGCAGCAGTCATTGGACCGCTCAACGGGAGCCAAGCAGATCTTTGCGGAACGGAAGAAAAGTAGCTGCTGGTCGTGGGGAAGCAAAGATATCTGCCAGCATGATGGAGCGCGAGACATTAATGACATGAAGGTCGCCGATGGCACGGGCTTGTCGTTCAGCAATATAGTGCCAGCGGAGGGCGATATGTTTGGAGCGCTTTCGGAATCGGTTTTCTTTTGAAAGGGCGACGGCAGCTTGGCAGTCTTCATAAATCACCGTGGGCTGATGTTGGATGAAGCCGAGCTCCTGTGCAAGTTTGCGAAGGAAAACAGCCTCTTGGGCTGCTGTGCACAGTCCGACGAGTTCGGCTTCAGCGGCGTTGAGTACTTGCAAGGAGGTGCGGCTTGAGCGCCATGAGATAGCGCCATTGTTGAGCATGAACACGTAGCCGATGCTGGATTTACGAGTAGCGCGATCGTCGGCGAAGGAGGCATCGGCATAGCCATAGATATTTCCAGGGCGGTGTGGGGATCGGGTCTCAGCAGCACACCATCGGATAGGGATCTTTTTGCGGCCTTGAAGATATCGCAGAAGTTTCTTTGCGGCTGTCATATGTTGCTCTCCTGGGCGAATGAGATATCGACTGAGTTGAGACACTGTCCAGGAGATTTCAGGGACAGTGTGAGCTTGAAGGTAGAGAAGTTGCCCAATAAGGCTTTGATAGTCTTTCTTGAGAGATGGGTCCACGGTGTCGACGGGTTTGGCAAGTTCATCGAGATACGTGTCCATTTTAGATGGGAATGGCGTTGGAAGGCTATTGCAGTTTTCAAGGCCCCATTTCTTTAGGATTTGGTTGATATATAATTCTTGAGAGGCTGAGACAGCACCGGAGATTGGGTCGCGGTCATATTTGACGCTTAGATACCAATGAACTTTGCCTTCATTTTTCATTTTCATCCGTTTGTTGATATGTTTTTCGAAGGCTTGGGTCATGGTGTGGCAGTTGCTGAAGCATAGATTGTCATCTACATAGCAGGCCACGATCAATGTAGCTGTAGGCGGCATCAGGCGCAGCGCGGGCTTGTGTGTGATTTTGGGGAACTGAATATGTTTGAGAAGATGGGG